>ONMH01000036.1:6863-29069 GCA_900318875.1 uncultured Lachnospiraceae bacterium
CCTGCAGAGAGCATGCCATCCGCATCCAGCGTCAGAACGATGTACGAGGGACGGTGCCCTTCCTGCCTTGGCCAGCCCACACTCCCCGGGTTCATGACAAGAAGACCGTGTGTCCTGTGGATCACAGGCCGGTGGGTGTGTCCGTAGATTGCAATGTCGTCCCCTCTTGCTCGCGCCTCCTCGATGAGAAGGTCCTCGGAGAGGGAGACGTGGTAGAGATGGCCATGGGTGAGAAGGCAGCGAAATGCCCCGATTGGAATCTCCCGCTCATCAGGGAGTTCAGAGAAGAAGTCATTGTTGCCGCGGACAGAGAGAAATGGCATCGGCGCTGTCAGTGCAGCAAAGTCGGACTCTGACCCCTCTGTGTCCCCGGCACAGAGCACAAGATCACAGGGAGATTCCCTCTGCCAGATTTCCCGGAAGAGAGCATCCCTTCCATGGGTATCGGAGACAACAAGCACCTTCATGAATGAACGAGCACCTTTCTGATCTGTTCCAGAATCCCGCGCACTGCCTTTCCGCGGTGGGAGATGGCATCCTTCTCCTCCGGCGGGATCTCCGCACTGGTTTTACCATAGGCAGGAAGATAGAAGAAGGGATCGTACCCAAAACCGTTGGTACCGGCGATCTCCCATCCGATCCTTCCCTCCATGGTTCCCTCACTGGCAAGGACAAGATCCTGCCCGGGCTGGGCATAGAGAACGCCTTCCTGCCCTGCGGGGAAGATACAGGAGACGGCAGCCACAAAGCGCGCGGATCGCTCCTCCTCCGGGACGTCCTTCATCTTCTCGAGGATGGCATTCATTTTGACACGATAGTCCGTGTCATGTCCCATAAAGCGCGCAGAGTAGATCCCCGGGGCGCCGCCGAGGGCGTCAATGACAAGGCCGGAGTCATCACTGACGACGCAGTATGGCCCTTGAATCGCCTTTCTCCTTGCCTTTTCTGCAACGGCTCCTGCCTTCAGGAGGGCATTCTCTGCAAAGGTGGTGCCGGTCTCCTCCGGGTCGGCAAAGACGTCCGCCTCCTTCATGGAGAGGACGGTGACGCCCGGATCAGCCACAATCTCCCGTACCTCCCGCACCTTATTCGGATTGCCGGTGGCAAAGATCATCGTGAGCCTCATAGATACCTCGTTTCTCTAAAGCAGAATGTCGGCCGACTTAGCCGGTCAACACTGACAAATCAAAGCAGGTTATGCCTCTGTGACTGCTGCATCTTTCCTTTTCCGGACGCTGGGCTTCGGCCCTGGAAACATGTAGAAATAGGTCTTGATCATGCCGTTATAGATCTTGCGGTTCTTTGCCGCCTTCATGCCGAGCTCTTTTTCTGCGTCGGCATAGGAGGTGATGAGGTATAACGACCAGGCGTCAAGAGCGCGGAAGCGCTCCCCGAGGTCGCGGTAGACCGCTGCAATCTCCCGCTCGGAGGAGAGGGAGGGCGTTCTTGCCTCCCGTGCCTCTTTTCCAGGATGCATGCCGCGAATGTAAAAGTCTCCGCCGTGCTCCTGGTCGGTCAGCCGCTCTCCGTAGGGAGGATTGGTCACGATAAACCCGTACTTCTTGGGATGGGAGAGTGCGGAAACAGGGCGCACCTGAAAGTGGATGAGGTTTGCAACCCCAGCGTTTCTCGCGTTGTCCCGTGCCGCAGCCACTGCGGCAGGATCGATGTCATAGCCCTGCAGATCGGTCTCTACAGACAGATCAATCGCATCGGCGGCCTCGGCTCTGGCATCCTTCCAGTAGGCGGAGGGGATCAGGTTGGTCCATTCCTCTGCTGTGAAGTGCCGGCTCATGCCGGGTGCGATGTTCGCTGCCATCATGGCTGCCTCAATGAGAAACGTGCCCGAGCCGCAGAACGGGTCCACGAGGATCCGTCCCGGTTTCCAGGGAGTCAGCATCAGCAGTCCGGCTGCCAGATTCTCCGCAATCGGTGCCTTGACCTGGGAGAGACGGTACCCCCTCTTGTGCAGGCTCTCTCCGGTCGTGTCGATCCCTACGGTCACCTCATCCTTTTTGATGAAGACCCGGACAGGATAGGAAGCCCCATCCTCCGGGAAGTGGTCGATGTGGTACTCCTGCTTCATCCGCTCCACCATCGCCTTCTTCATGACGGCCTGGATGTCAGAGGGAGAGAAGACCTTGCTGCGCACGCTGGAGGCCTTGGTCACCCAGAACTTTGCGTCCCTGGGCAGTACCTCTTCCCAGGGCAGCGCTTTGGTGCCCTGGAACAATTCCTCGAAGGACTCCGCATGGAAGGAGCCGACCTTTAAGAGCACCCGCTCTGCTGTCCGCAGGCAGACGTTGGCCCGCACGATGGCCTCCGGGTCCCCGATGAAAGTGACCCGCCCATCGTCCACTTCGGAGATCTCGTATCCGATGTCATAGATTTCCTGTTTGAGTACACTCTCCAGACCAAAGTGGCAGGGCGCAATGAGTTCGAACTGTCTCATGTGGTTCCTTTCTGAAAGCTTTCTGGATTCTGATTATCATAACAATTCTGGAAATATTGTAACGCGGGGGCCGTGCATTTCCTAGGAATACCGGCCCCGGGGAACCCGGGACCGGTATGGAAAAACAGACTGCTATTCAGATGACTCAGACGTTGCCCTGTGCGAGCATCGCATCAGCAACCTTCTCGAAGCCTGCGATATTGGCACCGACGACGAAGTCGCCCTCGTGGCCGTAGGTCTTAGCTGCGGTGGAGACTCTATTGTAGATGGTTGCCATCATGTCCTTGAGCTTGCTGTCGACCTCCTCGAAGGTCCAGGACAGGCGCTCAGAGTTCTGGCTCATCTCCAGTGCGGAGACACTGCCTTTGCGGGCATGTACAGGAAAAAGCCGTTCTCTCTGGCCTTCTCATAGGCGTTGATGGCATCCTCATCGGAGGGCATGTTTGCACCTTCAGCGACGCACCAGCAGCCATTGGCGATCAGCTTCTTCGCATCCTCGCCGTTGATCTCGTTCTGGGTTGCGCAGGGAAGCGCAATGTCGCAGGGAACGCCCCACGGACGCTCGCCCTCGTGATACTCCGCACCCGGCACGCGCTCAGCGTACTCCTTGATTCTTCCGCGGTGTGCCTGCTTGATGTCAAAGACGATATCGAGCTTGATGCCCTCGGGATCATAGACATAGCCGTTGGAGTCGGAGACGGTGACAACCTTTGCGCCGAGCTGCTGTGCCTTCTGGCAGGCATACTGAGCGACATTTCCGGAGCCGGAGATGACGACGGTCTTGCCCTCGAGGGACTTTCCGGCACCCTTTACCATCTCGTTGGTGATGTAGACGAGGCCGTATCCGGTTGCCTCGGTTCTTGCGAGGGAGCCGCCGAAGGAGAGACCCTTGCCGGTGAGCACGCCCTCATAGAGGTTTGTGATTCTCTTGTACTGGCCGTACAGATAGCCGATCTCTCTGCCGCCGACGCCGATGTCGCCTGCAGGGACATCCTCGTCCTTGCCGATGTACTTGTAGAGCTCAGTCATGAAGCTCTGGCAGAACCGCATGACTTCTGCATCGGACTTGCCCTTGGGATCGAAGTCAGAACCGCCCTTGCCGCCGCCGATCGGAAGACCGGTCAGGGAGTTCTTGAAGATCTGCTCGAAGCCGAGGAACTTCAGGATGGACTGGTTGACAGTAGGATGGAAGCGGAGACCTCCCTTGTAGGGTCCGATGGCGGAGTTGAACTGAACGCGATAGCCCAGGTTCAGCTGCTGCTTTCCGTTGTCATCTACCCACGGAACACGGAACGTGATGATGCGCTCGGGCTCCACAAGGCGCTCCAGAAGCGTATTCTTCCGATAGAGCTCTTCGTTGGCCGAGACGATCGGCTCGAGGGAATCAAGGACGCGCTTTGCCGCCTCGAGGAACTCGGGCTCGTAGGGATGCTTTGCTACCAGGTTCTGGTAGACTTCCTCAACATAAGACATGGTCTTCCTCCTTTGATCGCATGGTTGCGGATCTGCAGTTGTATACAGCAATTAATTATAAGGTTTATCCTATGAAACGCAAGCACTTTAGCGATGCAATGCGGAAAAAAGATGAGCCAAACCTAACAATATTAGGGCGAAAAGCTCCTGAAAGACGGAAAACACCCCTGCCCGGGCGCAGTGCACTGCCGGACAGAGGTGTACTATGATACAAAATCGATATGATAATACAAAGATGTTTTGTATTGACCTTCGCCTTACAGGAGGTGAATGCCGTTCGCTTCGCAGGTCTTTGTCACGTCCTCCGGCCAGATCGATGCCTGAACCTCGCCGATGTGGGCCTTGCGCAGGAAGAACATGCAGATCCTCGACTGGCCGATGCCACCGCCGATGGTATAGGGAAGTTCTCCATTTAACACGGCCTTCTGGAACGGGAGCTTTGCCCGGTCCTCACAGCCGGACTTCTTCAGCTGCTCTGCCAGGGACTTCTCATCCACGCGGATACCCATGGAGGAGAGTTCCAGGGCGATGTCAAGCACCGGGTAGTAGACCAGGATGTCGGCATTGAGCTGCCAGTCGTCGTAGTCCGGTGCTCTGCCGTCATGGGGCTTTCCGTTTGCGAGCTTGTCGCCAATCTGCATCACACAGAGGGCGCCCTTCTCTTTTGTGAGGAGGTACTCCCGCTCCTTCGGCGTCTTGTCCGGATACATGGCCTCGAGCTCAGAGCTTGTAATAAAGAAGATGTCGTGAGGCAGAAGATCCTCGATGTAGTCGTACCGGATTGACATGTACTTCTCGGTCTTGCGCAGCACGCGGTAGACGGTGCGCACCGTCTCCTTGAGCGTCTCCAGGTTCCGGTCCTCCTTCCGGATGATCTTCTCCCAATCCCACTGGTCCACATAGATGGAGTGGATGTTGTCGGTGATCTCGTCCCGGCGGATGGCGCTCATGTCCGTGTAGAGTCCCTCACCCACACGGAAGCCGTACTTCTGAAGCGCATAGCGCTTCCACTTTGCCAGCGACTGCACCACTTCTGCGTCGCGGCCGGTCTCCCGGATGTCGAAGCGCACCGGGCGCTCCACACCGTTCAGGTTGTCGTTCAGGCCCGAAGCCGGGTCCACGATCAGCGGTGCAGAGACCCGAAGCAGGTTCAACCGCTCTGCCAGGAGGTTCTGAAAGAAGTCCTTGACAACCTTGATGGCGACCTGCGTCTCGTGCAGGTTGAGGGATGACTGATAGCCTTGTGGTATTTTGAGATTTTCCATGTTTGTTCCCTGTCCTTTTCCGTATCCTGTGCCCGACCTTCCACCCGGGCAGTTCTAACCTATTAAATACCAAGTCCATAAGATTTTCAAGAAAAGATTGCCGGGGAAGCCGTGACAGATTGGTCCTGGGATCCCGCCGGCGAAAAAGTAACTGCATATATGCACAGAAGCGATGAAATTATCTACCATTGTAGGTAAAATTTGCGTAAAGAATGAAAGATCTGTACAAAATCTGGACCCGACGGAGCGAATCTTTGTCCATCTGATGCATTTACAAATCGCCGCGGACGCGTATAATTGTGCAAAGACTGGATGAAACGGGAATTGTAATCGATTACACACTTTCGTTTCACTCCGCCTCTGCACCATTTCACGGTGCACTTGCCCTGTGGGAAAGGAGAACAATGATGATGAAGAAGAGAAATATCAGGCTGACCACCGGCCAGGTGAAGGAATTCGTGAGTGCAGCTTCCCGCTGCGACTTCGATATCGATGTGGCCTGTGAGAGCCGCGGCCACATCACCGTCGACGCCAAGTCCATCCTCGGGGTTCTGGCACTGAATCTGATGGATCAGCTCGTGGTGACGTACAATGGATACAACAAGCAGTTTGAGGACGAGCTGAACCGGCTGGCACCTGCCAGCTGACGCGCGGGCAGAATTCTGACCTGACCGGCCTTCGGAGCAACTTCCGGGGGCCGGCTTTTTTTGTGCCCGCATTCGTGAGACAATACCTCTGCCATGTTTACCGAAGAGATTGTATCGGTCCGGGAGCTTGTGGAGTTTCTTCTGCGCTCCGGGGACCTGGACAACAGAACAGGGGGCGGGACCTTTGACATGCTGGAGGGATCCCGGATTCACCGCAAAATCCAGGATGCCGCAGGGGAGGACTATGCCTCCGAGGTCTGGCTTTCCCTGGAATATCCCTTTCCGGAGCAGCCGAAAGATCCGGGCACTGCAGAGCGCGAGGAAACGGACGGAGAAGAGGATCCCCTCCGGACGATCACCATTGAGGGAAGAGCCGACGGAATCTTTACCAGGCGGGAAGAAGGCGGGGTGCCCTGCATCTGCATTGATGAGATCAAAACGACGGCAAGGCATCTCGACAGGATCCGCGAGCCGGAGGCGGTGCACCTTGCCCAGGCGAAGTGCTATGCCTACATGCATGCCGCAGAGCAGGCACTGCCGCAGATCGGCGTCCGGATGACCTACTGCAGCCGCATCACCCAGAACATCCGCTATTTCTACTATTCTTATTCCTTCCCGGAGCTGAAGCAGTGGTTCGATGGCCTGATGGCAGAGTACCGGAAGTGGGCAGACGTCTGCCGGAAGTGGAAGAAGCTCCGGACGGCAACGCTCAGGTCCCTTGTCTTCCCCTATCCCTACCGGGAGGGGCAGAAGGACCTTGCCGCCGCCGTGTACCGGACGATCCAGAGAAAGAAGCTTTTGTTTCTCGAGGCACCGACGGGGACCGGAAAGACCGTGACGACCCTCTTCCCCGCGGCAAAGGCGATGGGAGAGGGCCTCTCCGACCGGATCTTCTACCTGACGGCAAAGACTGTTACGAGGACTGCAGCGGAGGAGACTGTCGCCCTGTTCCGAAAACAGGGGGTGCGGCTCAAGACCTGCACGCTGACCGCAAAGGAGAAGATCTGCATCCTGGACCGGCCCTCCTGCAATCCGGAGGACTGTTTTCGGGCGTCCGGGCACTTTGACAGGATCAACGAGGCCCTCTTTGACATGCTGACCCACGAGGACAGCTTTACGAGGGAGAACATCGAGGCCTATGCCGCAAAGTACCTCGTCTGCCCATTTGAGATGAGCCTTGATCTTGCCCTCTTTTCCGATGTGATCATCGGGGACTACAACTACCTGTTTGATCCCCACGCGAGGCTCCAGCGCTTTTTTGCAGACGGAACGCCTGCCTCGGATGCGATCTTCCTCATCGACGAGGCCCACAACCTCCTGGACCGGGGCAGGGCCATGTACAGCGCGGACCTCACAAGGAGTGAGATCCTTGCCTTCCGGAGGAAGATCCGAAAACTCTATCCCGCCCTGGCGAGAAAGCTCCTCGCCCTCTCGAAGGAGTTCCTCCGGATCCGCAGAGCACAGGAGACGGCAGAGGAGGAGCCGGAGCCGCAGCCGCCGAAAACAGGGGAAATGCACTGGATTCTTGACGACATTGACCGGATTTCCGAGCGTGTCCGGGAGACGACGCTGGAGATGGAGGAAATCCTTGCAAAGGAGCGGGATCCTGACCGGAGAAGTCAAAAGGATCCGAATTTTGCCGCAAAGAAGACACTCCGGGAGAACTTTTTGGACTTTTACTTCCGCCTCACGCACTTTGGCATGGCGGCGGGGCTTCTGGACGAGCACTACATCACCTATGCAGTGCCCTCCGGGCGGGATGACCTTCTGCTTCGCCTGTTCAACGTGGACCCCTCTGCAAACCTTCGAAGGTGCATGGACCGGGGCCGGGCGTCCATCCTGTTCTCCGCGACCTTTCTCCCGATTCAGTACTACAAGGAACTCCTCGGCGGCACAAAGGAGGACTACGAGATCTACGCAAAGTCAGTCTTTGATGCACGGAGGCAGGGACTCTATGTCGTGCGGGATGTGACGAGCCGGTATGCCCGCCGCAGTGAACAGCAGTATGACCGGATTGCGGACTGTATCCTGAAGATCACCGGGGAGCGGAACGGCAACTACATGGTCTTCTTCCCCTCCTATGCCTTCCTGGATGAGATCGCGCGAAGGTGCGAGGAAAAGCCCGGCGTTCTCACGGATGCGGAGGGAGATTTACCGGAAGGGTCAACCTGCATCATCCGCCAGAGACCCGGCATGGACGAGAAAGAGCGGGAGGCGTTTCTGCAGCGCTTCTCGAGAATCTACAACGACAGGAGCCTCATCGGGTTGTGTATCCTGGGCGGAATCTTCTCCGAGGGAATCGACCTTCGGAGCGACAGCCTGATCGGTGCCATCGTCGTGGGCACCGGTGTCCCGCAGGTCTGTACGGAGCGGGAGATCCTGAAGGACTACTTTACCAAAAGGGGTGAGGACGGCTACGGCTATGCCTACCGGTATCCGGGCATGAACAAGGTGCTGCAGGCGGCGGGCAGGGTGATCCGGACCCAGAAGGATGTGGGCATTGTGGCCCTTCTGGACGACCGGTTTCTGACGCCAGCCTACCGCAGGCTCTTTCCCGCGGAGTGGCGGCACTGGGAGGAGACCACGACGGGAGAGGTACCGGCAAGGGTCTGCCGCTTCTGGGATGAGTGGCTGTGACCCACCGGATGTGGATAACGGAAACAGCAGCGGGGATGAAAATCCTGAAGTGTTATGTGAACCAAAATATATCTGATTTGTCAGAATTAAGACCTGAATTTCCGCCGAAAAACGGCTGAAAAACGAAAATATGACACGCGTGTCAATGTGGATAACTCTGTGGAATCTGGGGATTTCTGAGGATTCGGGGATGAAAAAAGACTGAAAATAGAACGGAATTTCGAAAAATCCACAAAGTACGCATTTTCAAGGTTCCGGTAACACGTAAACCAAAACGGTCAAATAAATATGTGACAAAATTTTAAAACTGTAATATCACTCAATCGATCAGAGTTTAAGGAGGCAACAGCATGTGGGCTGAAGAAATGGCAATGTATCAGATCTATCCCCTCGGGATGTGCGGCGCGCCGTTTGCAAACGACGGCGTCCTGGAGCACAGGATCCTGAAGGTCCTGGACTGGATCCCGCACCTCAAAAAGCTCGGCATCACGAGCGTCTACTTCGGGCCGGTCTTTGAATCCGACACCCATGGCTACAACACGAGGGATTACCGGAAAATCGACTGCCGCCTCGGAACCAATGAGGACTTCAAAAAGGTCTGCGGTGCCCTGCACGAGAACGGCATCCGGATCTTTCTGGACGGTGTGTTCAATCATGTGGGCCGCGGGTTCTTCGGCTTTCAGGATGTCCTGAAGAATCGGGAGAACTCTCCCTATAAGGACTGGTTCTATCTCAACTTCGGCGGAAATGACGCCTGGAATGACGGCCTCTGGTACGAGGGCTGGGAGGGCAACTATGACCTCGTCAAGCTCAACCTCGACAACCCGGCGGTCTGCGACTACCTTGTGGACAGCGTAAAGGAGTGGGTGAAGGAGTTTGACATCGACGGCCTGCGTCTGGATGTCGCCTACATGGTGAATCGGAACTTCTTAAAGCGCCTTCGCTGGGAGACGGACCAGATGAAGCCCGCCTTCTACCTCATCGGAGAGATCCTCGGCGGCGACTACCGGCAGATCATGAACCCGGAAATGTGCCACTCCGTTACGAACTACGAATGCTACAAGGGCATCTACTCGAGCTTCAACAGCATGAACATGTTTGAGATCAACTCCTCCCTGGAGCGGCAATTCGGCACGGATCCCTGGGATCTGTATCCGGGCATGCACCTGATGAGTTTTGTGGACAACCACGACGTGACGAGGATTGCGAGCAACCTGACCAACAAAAAGCACCTGCCGCTCGCCTTTGCCCTGATGTGTGGGATGCCGGGCTACCCCTGCGTCTACTATGGAAGCGAGTGGGGAATCGAGGGCAGAAAGCAGGACGGAGATCCTGCCCTTCGCCCCGCCGTGGCAAAGCCTGAGTGGAATGAACTGACGGACTATGTCGCAGCCTGCCTGAAGGCAAAGACCGGGAGCGAAGCCCTCTGCTACGGCGGATTCCGCAAGGTCCTCCTGACCAACCGCCAGTACATCTTTGAGAGAAAGTCCGGGCACGAGCGGGTCCTTGTGGCGATCAATGCGGATGAGAACGAGTATGTCGCCCACTTTGATGCGGGCTGCGGACAGGCCGTGGACCTCATCACCGGAAAGCTTCACGACTTCGGCGGCGGCTCTCACCTTGCTCCCTGCAGTGCCGCCTTCTGGAAGTGCGAGCGGTGAGCGCAATAAGGAAAATCGAAATTTCCGACAGGAATATCAAAAAAAGTTATAGCCAGTGATCGGGAATGCGTATAATGGAACAGGCGGATTGCGATTGACAGCCAAAGGGTTCTGTAGTAAATTCCTAGGCAACAAGTAGGAAATGTGCAGTTAAAAAGCACTGCACATTGCGCAGTTGAAAAGCACTGCACATTGCACTGCAAAAAACGCAGTGCGGTTGTTGAAGAACGTGACGCATTGTGCTGCTGAGAAACGCAGTGCAGGGTGCCGGAAACCGGAAAGAATGAAAAAACTGCAGGAAATGCAGGCCGGGAAGAAGCAGAACTTTAAGGAGACCATCGTGAGACGCGCAGATGTCAACAATTTCATCGAGATGAGAATAGCTGACATGCGAATGTCCATGTGTGCGATGTGCAGACAGGACATCCGATAGCGTGCGATGCATTTGTTTCCTTAAGCAATACGGGAAAAGACAAGGGACAGGTGCGGGATACGGCATGCACCTGTCTTTTTGTGTGTGCCAGAGATTCGAATGAGAGGGAAAGCGTTATGCCAATCATTGAGGTAAAGGGCCTGTCCAAGACCTTCGTGACGAAGGATGCCACAGTACATGCCCTGAAGAACATCAACTTTGCGGTGGAGCAGGGCGACATCTACGGCATCATCGGCATGTCGGGTGCAGGAAAGTCCACCCTCGTCCGGTGCCTGAACTACCTGGAGGTTCCGACAGAGGGTACGGTCATTGTGGAGGGACATGATCTTTCGAAGCTCTCCGGACAGGAGCTTCGGGACCTTCGCTCCTCGATCGGAATGATCTTCCAGGGCTTCAACCTCCTGATGCAGAGCCGGGTCATCGACAACGTCATGTTCCCGCTCCTCCTCCACAAGACCTCCAGGGCTGACGCCAAAAAGAAGGCGGAGCAGCTGCTCGAGACCGTCGGCCTCTCTGACAAGGCGACCTCCTATCCGGCGCAGCTCTCCGGCGGCCAGAGACAGCGCGTTGCCATCGCCAGGGCACTCGCGATGGATCCCAAGATCCTGCTCTGCGATGAGGCGACCAGTGCCCTGGATCCGCAGACGACCCAGTCCATCCTGCAGCTGCTGAAGAAGATCAACAAAGAGACCGGCATCACGATCGTCATCATCACCCATCAGATGTCGGTGGTCCGCGAGATCTGTCACAACGTCGCTATCGTCCAGAGCGGCGAGATTGTGGAGCGGGGCCTCGTGGAGGACATCTTCACCCACCCGAAGTCCCGGGCTGCCAGGCAGCTTGTCATTGAGGGCAAGGATCCGGATGAGTACGAGAAGGAGCAGGAGAGCAGGCGGGGATCTTCCCAGACCGTGTCGATCCTGCACGAGTCCAGAAAGATCCGTATCGTGTTCGGCACCCAGTCTTCCTTTGAGCCGGTCATTGCAAACATGATCCTGACGGTGGGCGTTCCGGTCAACATCCTGAAGGCAAGCACGCAGGATGTGGGCGGCACCGCAAGGGGCGACATGATCCTGGGCCTTCCCGCGGATGCGGCGGCGCAGGAGAAGATCATCTCCTATCTGAAGGAGAGAGGCCTTGCCGTAGAGGAGGTGGACTGAAATGACGACGAATGAAATCAACATGATTCTTGTCGGCGTATGGCAGACCGTGTACATGACGCTGGTCTCCACGCTGTTTGGCTATGTGCTTGGTCTTCCCTGGGGGATCGCACTGACCGTGACCGCAAAGGACGGCCTCCATCCGAACAAGGTGGTGTACCGGATCCTGGACATCGCGGCCAACATCATGCGTTCCGTCCCGTTCCTGATCATGCTGATCCTGGTCATGCCTCTGACGATGCTGATCGTCGGCAAGACCTACGGCTCCACGGCGACCATTGTGCCGCTTGTGATCTCCGCGGCACCGCTCATCGCCAGAATGGTGGAGTCTTCCTTAAATGAAGTGGACCACGGCGTCATCGAGGCCGCCCAGTCCGCAGGCGCCACGAACTTCCAGATCGTGACCAGAGTCCTGATCGGAGAGGCAAGGGTCTCCCTGGTGTCCGGCGCAACGATCACCATCGGAACCGTCCTCGGGTATTCCGCGATGGCAGGAACCATCGGCGGAGGCGGACTTGGCGATATTGCCATCCGGTACGGCTACTACCGCTACCAGGCCGACATCCTCTGGACGACGGTCATCCTGCTGGTCCTTCTGGTCCAGCTCTTCCAGGCAATCGGCACCCTGATCTCCGTCCGGATGGACAAGAGACACATCTGAGGTGTCCGGAACAAACGAAACCTCCGGCCGAAGGGCCGCTGGAAATACATCTATGGGGAACTTCCCCGCACGCGCAGTTGGCGCAGAAAAGGAGAACATTATGAAAAAGAAGTTAGTCGCAGCATTCACCGCAGCCGTACTCGGCTCCGCTGTCCTTGCAGGATGCGGAAGCTCTTCCAGTTCTGACACGGCAGCCACCACAGCAGCAACCGCCGCAGCAACGGAAGCCGCAGCAGATACTGCTTCCACGGCGGCAGACACCGCTTCCACCGAGACAGCAGCCGCAGCAGACGGTGACACCACCATCACGGTTGCCGCATCCCAGACCCCGCACTCCGAGATCCTGGAACAGGCAAAGAGCATCCTCGCCGATGAGGGCTATGACCTCGAGGTGACGGTATTCGAGGACTATGTTCAGCCCAACAACGTCGTCGAGTCTGGCGATTTTGACGCCAACTACTTCCAGCACGTCAACTACCTGAACTCCTTCAACGAGGAGAACGGCACACACCTTGTGGTTGCCACCAACGGCAAGATCCACTATGAGCCCTTCGGAATCTACGGCGGCACCAAGAAGTCTCTGGACGATGTCGCAGACGGCGATGCCATCGCCATCCCGAACGACACCACCAATGAGGCAAGAGCCCTGCTCCTGCTCCAGCAGGTCGGCCTGATCAAGCTCGCAGACGGTGTCGGCGTCACGGCTACCGTCAACGACGTGACCGAGAACCCGCACAACCTTCAGCTGGTTGAGGTCGAGGCAGCCCAGGTCGCAAAGCAGCTTCCCTCTGTTGCCTTCGGCGTCATCAACGGAAACTACGCACTGGAGAACGGCCTCTCTGTGGAGAAGGATGCCCTTGCCACCGAGTCTGCTGACGGCGACGCCATCCAGCAGTACGTGAACATCATCGCAGTCAAGGACGGCAACCAGGATCTGCCTAAGATCAAGGCTCTGACCGATGCCCTGCACAGCGATACCATTGTGAACTACATCAACGACACCTACCAGGGCGCCGTTGTTCCCTATGACGGAGAGCAGTAAGCGAAAGTTCTGATCTGACAAAACCTCATCGGACTGGAAAATCCGGCGGCGTGACTGTTTCACGCGGCCGGATTTTGCTATACTGAGAAAGATCGAAACAAGCAGGAGGAAACTGTTATGCTGTACGTCCTGATGATCGGAATGATTCCGGCCATTGCCCTCATTGTCTACATCTATCACCTGGATTCCGTGGAGCGGGAGCCTGTCGGCCTGATTATGAAACTCTTCTTCCTCGGTGGCATCTCCACGGTCATCGCAAGTCTCCTGGAGGAGCTGGGAGAGTTCATCATTCAGGCAATTCCTGGCCTGTCTTCTACGATCTGGTACCAAGTCATCGAGTACTTTGTCGTGGTCGCCGTGGCAGAGGAGGGCGTCAAGCACCTGATGCTCCGCAGAACCACCTGGTATGATCCCAACTTCAACTTCCGCTTTGACGGCATTGTCTACTCGATCTCCGTCTCCCTCGGCTTTGCGGCCTTCGAAAACGTCCTCTACATCCTGAATTTCGGCTTGGGCGTTGCCCCGATCCGGGCGATCACGGCGATCCCGATGCACTGCATCACCGGCATCTTCATGGGCCACTACTACGGCCAGGCGAAGTATGCGGAGTACTACCACGCCTGGGGCAGGGAGAACTTCTACTGGGTGCTCTCGATGCTGGTTCCGGTCCTGCTGCACGGCTTCTATGACTTTGCGGCAAGCAGTGAGGATGAGCTCCTCTGCACGCTGTTTCTGATCTATGTCGTCATCCTGGACATCGTGGCGCTTCTCTCTGTACGCCGCTATGCGCGGGAGGACACGCCTGTCTGAGGAGAGCGGCAGAGACCATCATAAAAATCTGACAACAAAGAGAATGACGGCAAGATGAAGAACTTTTAAATTTCCGCGAATTTCGTTTGACAGAACGGACCTGAGGGGATAATATAACTAAGCATCACAAATGCAGCGGGACAAAAAGTCCTGAAGAAATGCGATAGTAGCTTAGTTGGTAAAGCGCCACCTTGCCAAGGTGGAGACCACGGGTCCGAGTCCCGCCTGTCGCTCTGAATCCTCCGGAACCGAAAGGCTCTGGAGGATTTTTTTTAGATTGCGAGCGGGAATTCCCGGCAATTCCATTGCCGGGATGAAAGCGAGCCCACTTCATCGACTGCAACGCATTGTCTGACGCTAAGTGATCGTTTGTATATCTGCCCTGTCTGCGCCAATATCATCGATCGCGACTATCAGGCAGCGATCAACATCAAAGAGGAAGGCCTGCGGCTTTATCGTCAAAAGCAAGCCGCATAACCATATGGAAACATCAATCGCCGTGACTGCCCGCGAAAGCGGTGAATAGAGAAGTGGCGGCGCACCAACCATCCGGTTCGGATGGGGCCAGGCCTCAGATTTCCGGCGCATCACAGCCATCTGTGTATAAGACACCGTTGAAGGCAACGCAAATGAGGTGGAAAAACCACCGAAGCCCGCAGTTTTAACTGCGGGTAGTTTACGACCTGTTCCCGCAACATCGTGGATTTGCTTCAATAGCCGCTCTGCGGCAGAGGAGGAAGCATGGCAAAGGAAGCTCACAATCGCATGGAGGTGCAGTCGGAGCGCATCAGCCCGAAGCAGGTGGTACTCACCGTTGATCTGTACTCAGACCTCGCAGATACCGCCTTTCTCACGCTGGATGAAACCCAGTCCCAGACAGCGACCCTGGAAGACGGGCACGTGCAGATCGAATTCCCCCTCTCCGATGAGCAGAGCAGGCTCCACCTGCACACGGTGACGGCGGAGTTCTTTTCTGGGGAGAACCCGGAATCCCTCGGCGCAATGGAAAAAGAGATCACAACGTGACAGGATGCCCAGCAAAGAACGCCCTTGTTCTCCGGAATTCGTCACAAATTCCAGTGGCGCAATGGGACAGAAGCGGATATAATGAGAATGAAATTAAAGAGATCTAACAGATGGTAAGGATTTCTGATTAAGGAGGCAGGTTATGATTGCGGACATTCTCATCGTTCTGCTTCTTGCTGTGGCGGTGTTCTTTGCACTGCGCAAAACCATAAAGGACAGGAAGGCGGGCATTGGCTCCTGCGGGGAGAACTGCAGTGAGTGCCTTGGAGACTGCCATTTTGACCCGGACAAGGTTCCGGAGCGCTTTAAGCTGAAGAAATAAACGCAGCAGGATCATTTCAATCGCATTCAGGATGAGAGACAGGCCGTGCGGAGGAGAAGCCCTCCGCACGGCCTGTTTTGCTGCTTTAAGGACGAAGAGATCGAAAAACGACAATAAATTATCGAAAAACAATAAGTTAATATTGACAATCGATAACGCAGGCGGTAGCATGAAGATGCTTGAGCAGAGTAGCCAATTCCATGCATGGGAGATTGCAATGAAGAAAAACATCAGAATCACAAAGGCTGCCATTTGGGTGCTGACCGCGGTCTGTATCGCACTGTGCCTTTTTGGCCCGAAACTTGTCGACTTTGTCGTGCAGCGGGAAGGGCACCTCTTTGCAGGGGTGCTCCGCTGGTGGACGATTCTCGTCACCGGCTACGGCCTTGCCGTCTGTGCCTTTCTGTGCCTGCACTCCCTGTGGGTGCTCCTCTCCAGGCTGGAGAGGGGGAGCGTCTTTGTCCGGGAGAACGTGGAGAGCCTCCGCATGATTGAGCGGGAGGTCGAAGCCGCAGCAGCGGGATCCCTGTTTCTAGGGATCACCTGCCTTGTCCTCATGATCCTCGTCGCCATCATAGTCCTCTTTGCGGCGCTCATCGTGCGTGTGGTGCGCGGCGCCTTTGAGGAGGCGGTCACGATGCAGGATGAGCTGGACTACACGGTATAGGAGGCGGCGATGATACGGGTCAATCTGGATGTGGTCATGGCAAAGAAGCACATCGGTGCGGGAGACCTTGCAGAGCGCATCGGTCTCACCCCGGCAAACCTCTCGATTCTGAAGAACAACAGGGCAAAGGCCATTCGCTTTTCCACGCTGGAGGCGCTGTGCAGGGAACTCGACTGCCAGCCCGGCGATCTTCTGGAGTACTGCTCCGGGGAGGAAGAGGAAAAGCAGCACCTTTCCGGGAGGTCATCATGAGATTGGAACAAAGACGCGCGCTGCGCATTGCCGCGGCGGTGATGTTTGTCATCGCCTACTGGTACACAAAGGGAATCCTCTCTTCAAAGAACTGGGAGAGGGGAAGCTGGCAACCG
Organism: uncultured Lachnospiraceae bacterium; assembly: GCA_900318875.1. Taxonomy (GTDB): domain Bacteria; phylum Bacillota; class Clostridia; order Lachnospirales; family Lachnospiraceae; genus CAG-791. The sequence continues at coordinate 23,488 of ONMH01000036.1, forward strand.
CTTCTGGTTGCGGCAGCCTTCCTTGCCCTCGCCACGTGGCTTGCAAAGTGCCTGCAGGGCGGAGAACAGGTTCCCGAAAAGCGCTCCGACAGGAGGGAGACCCTCCTTCTTGGCACCTGCCTTTTTCTGCAGTCGTTGGCCTTTGGCCTCTATCCGGTACATGAGGACCTGATTGGGATCTTTCAGGTTCTTCTCTGGCACGGGACTGCCATCTTCTTTGTGCTCTCCCTGGCAGGGATGCTCGCGGATCACAGGCTCGGGCTCCTCTTCCCGGCCGATGCCGCAAACGGCGCCTTCCGCATCCCCTTTCAGAACCTGTTCCTCCGGGGAAAGCTCCTCTGGGGAAGAAGGGAGGAAACAGAAAGGTCCTCCGGCGCCGCGGCACAAAAGACTGTCATCCTGCTTCTTACGGGGGTGGCGGCGCTTGTTCTGGCTCTTTTTGCGGCAGCGGAGCTGTCGGCTGCCTCTACGTCCTTTGCGGCGATCGGAGACAGGATCGGCCTCTTCTTTGATGGCTTTTCCCTCCGGTGGCTTACCCAGGACTTTCTCCCGTATTTTATCCTCTCTCTCCCGGTGGGAGCCTATCTCTTCGGCCTTCTTGGCGGGAGCCTTCTGGAGAATCCAAAGGTCCTGACAGGGGAGAACTGGAGGAGAAAAACCGCGCGCCTTCGGGCCTTTCCGGAGCGGTCTCTTCTTGTCGTTCTGGGCGCTCTGGCAGTGGTCTATGCCGCGTTCTTCGCCCTTGCCGGCGGCTGGAGCGGGATCTTTGACCTGCAGGGCATCAGCGCCTGGGATGCCTGCAAAAGCGCTGTGGCGGGCTTCTGGCAGCTCGTGCGGGTGATGCTCCTGAACTTTCTGGTGCTTCTTGCCTCCTTTGTGTTTGGAAAGGAACCCGCCTGGGCGCAGAAGCGGGCACGGATCCTTGCAGCGGTCCTTCTTGTCTTCGGCCTTGGCTTTGGATTCCTCGCCTTCTGGAAGCTCTTTGTGATCTACATCGGCGCCTTTGGCCCAACGCCCCGCCGCATCTTTGCGGGCTGGGTGCTTCTTGTCCTTCTCTTCTGGGATGTCCTGGGGCTTGTGCGTCTCAAAAAGAACTTCCGCGCTGCCGGCATCGGCCTCCGGGCAGCCCTGGTCTCCTTTACGGTGCTTGCCCTCGTCCCGATCGAGACGCTCTGCCGGTGAGAAGGTCAGGACACAGACGGGCAGCTGCGAATCACAGCGGCATAGATAACGGTGACAGCAAAAGACAACGAAAAAAGACACCCCCGGCGGGAGCCGGGGGTGTCTTTTTGCCGCGGTGATACTGCACTGTTCCGGGATCAGAGGAATCACCATCTTCCCGTGGTGCGGAGCGTGAAGTAGTGGGTCTTCTTTAAGATATAGCCCACGATGACGATGATCAGGCTGATCAGCACCATCAGATAGAAGGAGAAGCTTCGGGAGAGGAGCTCGAGCTGGAGCGATGCCTCCTTGTCCATCAGTGTGCGAAGGCTGTCGTACAGGATGTAGTCTGCGATGCCCATGCCGCCGGGAACCGGGGTACAGACACTGCCCATCGTGGAGAAACACTGGGAGGCGTACACCTGACGGACGTTGGCACCGACACCGCCGGTCGCGAGGTACGTCAGGGAGGAGATGATCGTCTGGCAGAAACGCTGCAGCAGGTTCATCAGGTAGGTGAAGACGAGGACGCCGACATTTCCCTTGAGGATCTTGACCGCCTGCCCGTAGTCCTCCAGGGAGTGGGAGAGGCGCTCCTTCCAGTAGTCGGGACGCTTGACGATCTTCTTCTTTGCGAGCCAGTCGATGATCTTTCCGCCCGCCTTGTTGATGGTCTTCTGCCAGCCGAGAAGGAGCACAAACAGCACGGCGAGACCGCTGACGGAGATATAGCCCAGAACGATCAGAATCTTGGACAGGATTGAGGCATCCACAAACAGGTCACCGCCCAGAATGATACCGGAAGCACCGATGGTCAGCGTGGAGAAGGTGTGGAGCACCAGGTACATCGTGAGCACGGCGGTGATGTATCCCATCGGCACGCCGTCCCGCTTCATGAAGTAGGCACAGACCGGCTGGCCGCCTGTTGCAGACGGCGTGATCGCGGAGCAGTAGATGTCGGAGGCGGCGTAGATGACCGAGTTCCCAAGGGATTGGTAGTGGTTGCTGGCTGCGAGCAGGTGCTTGAGCGCAAGCCCCTCGCTCAGGATGTACATCACCATACATACCAGGATCAGAAAGAGATATCCCTTGTTGGCGCTCTGGATGGCAGCACCGAGGTCCGAGAGCGTCAGATCCTTGCTCTGGGACAGCATCGCGACCACGGTGAGCACCATAATGAGCAGGGTGATCAGAGCCCATTTCAGCTGATTTTTCTTTTGTTTCATGTACGTTCCTCTCAGGAACCGCAGCCGGGAGCCGGGGGCGGAGCGGAGATCATGATTGTATGTTGTAAAAGCGATTTCATCTTAACATTTCCACAGGTTCCGTTCAATAAAGCGGAGGAGGGCAATTATGAAACTTCAATGAATAACCTGGGAATACATTGTGCAGGTTTCCGGAAGGAAGGACACAAAAAAGCTCTCAGATTCCTGCGAATCTGAGAGCCTCGAGCGACAGGCGGGACTCGGACCCGTGGTCTCCACCTTGGCAAGGTGGCGCTTTACCAACTAAGCTACTATCGCATTTCCTCAGGAGCACCGCTCCCTTGAACAAAAATGATTCTACAGGAGGGAGGGAATAATGTCAACCCGGTTCCTGAAAAACTTTTTAACAAGATATCTGAAAATTAGAACAACTTGTTCTGCGTGCCCCGGTCGTATCGGCATGCAAAACCTCTCATCAGTCCCGGGTGCAGCGCGGCAGCCGGGATCAGAAAAAGAACCCCCGGGTGGGCTTCCGGAGTGGAGGATTCCAACGTACAATGCTTTCATATCAAAAAGCGCGAGGAGAAACTTCCATGCACATCCCGGACAACTATCTAAGCCCTCAGACCTGCGCAGTGATGACCGCTGCCATGGTGCCCGTGTGGGTGATCTCCATAAAGAAGGTCAGAAAGGACCTCTCAAAACAGCAGGTCCCCATGATGGGCGTCGGCGCTGCCTTCTCCTTTCTCGGCATGATGTTCAATGTTCCGCTTCCCGGCGGCACCACTGGCCATGCGGTGGGCGGCACGCTGATCGCAGCGCTCCTTGGCCCGTACGCGGCCTGTATCTCGGTGAGTGTTGCGCTCCTTCTGCAGGCACTTTTATTCGGAGACGGCGGCATCCTATCCTTCGGCGCCAACTGCTTCAACATGGCTTTTGTCCTGCCCTTTGTGGGCTATGCCTGCTGTCAGTCCTTCTGCAGACTGTCAAAGGCACAGACTCCGCGGGGAAAGGCCCTGTGCGCTGCTCTTGGCTCCTATGTCGGCATCAATGCGGCAGCCCTGTGTGCGGCGATCGAGTTTGGCATCCAGCCGGCGCTCTTCCACGATGCGGCGGGCAATGCCCTGTACTGCCCCTATGGCCTTTCCGTCTCGCTCCCTGCCATGATGGCGGGACACCTGACGGTCTTCGGCCTTGCCGAGGCGGTCTTCACCGGCGCGATCTTAGCCTTTGTCGCAAAGACCTCCCCGGAGATGCAGCTGCAGGATACGAAGACCGCAAAGACGGGGCTTCCCGTTACGATCCTCCTCGTGGTGCTGATCCTTGCCGTGCCGCTTGGCCTTCTTGCAGAGGGTACCGCCTGGGGCGAGTGGAGCATCGATGAGATCGCTGCCACGGGAGCAGGCTACACCCCTGCCGGGATGACCTCCGGAATCGACTTCAAGGCCCTTCTTCCCGACTACTCGATGGCGGGCCTTCCCGACGCGGCAGGATACATCCTGTCTGCTGCGATCGGCGCCGCGATCCTGATCATCGTATTCAAGCTCCTGGGATCTGCCGGGAGAGAGGCAGAGACTGCGTGAAAATGAATCTTCGCGTGATGCGGGTCATTGCCGCCATCACGGATGCAGAACGAAACACCGGGAAAAGTGCGCAGAGCGGGGCAGCCCCTGCTCTGCGCCTTGCTGTGTCCATTCTTGCCATTTTGCTCTGCGCCCTCTCCCGGAACGCCTTCTTTGTGCTCTGCGTGATTGCCGTAGAGCTGCTGCGCACCGCGCTGCTGCCTGCGGACGGTGTGCGCAGGATCATGGAGAAACTTCCTGCCCCGGTCCTCATGACAGCACTCCTCATGCTCCCCGCGGTCTTTCTCGGCTCGCCCCGCTCCATGGGGACGGTCACCATGAAGGTGCTGAACGCGGTGCTGATCCTTGCCATCTTAAATGAGAAGGTCTCCTGGAGGGAGATGACAGGAGCCCTTGCGGCCTTCCATGCGCCGGAGATCTTTATCCTGACGCTCGATACCGCAGTGCGGTTCTTTGTGCTCCTTGGCCGCTATTCCAACCGGCTCCTCGAGGCGGTATCTCTCCGGAGGGTCGGGGAGAAGACCTGGAGAAATGCGGGGACCGGCGGGATTCTCGGAACCACCTGGCTCAAGTCTCAGAAGATGGCGGCAGCCAACGCGGAGGCAATGGCCTGCCGCTGCTTTGACGGGGTCTACCGGAAGAACAGCTTTCCCAAGAGGGAGACAGAGAGGGAGCGCCGAAAAAGGTTCGCCGCAGACCTTCTCTATGCCTGCCTGATCCCTGCCCTTGTCCTTTGTTTTTTCTACACCAAGACGATGGTATAGTGGGATGAAGCTGTGGCAGAATGAAACCAGGTGCAGCTCCGAAGAGGCACATTTGAGAAAACAGGGACGGAGGAAACATGGCGGAAATCATCACCTGCAAAAATATGAGCTTTGCTTACCCGGGGAGCGGAGAGAAAGCGCTTGACGACGTGAGTTTTGCCATCCGGGAGGGAACCTGTGCGGTATTTGAGGGGCCAAACGGCTGCGGCAAGTCGACACTCTTTCGGATCCTCCTGGGACTGGACTTTCCGGACTCCGGGACATACCGCTTTGACGGGGAAAAGATCACAGGGGAGAAGATGAAAAAGGAGGACTTTGCCTCGGCCTTTCACAGAAAGATCGGCTTTGTCTTCCAGAACAGCGAGGTCCAGCTGTTCACGGACTCTGTGGAGAACGAGATCGCCTTCGGCCTCTGGCAGCTCCACCTGCCGAGGGAGGAGGTGCAGGAGAGAACGGAGAGGGCCATTGCCGAGTTTCATCTGGACCATGTGAGGGAGAGAGCGCCCTTTGCCATCAGCGGCGGGGAGCAGAAGCGCACGGCGATGGCGGCGGTCTTTTCGATGGAGCCGAAGGTGATCGTCCTGGATGAGCCGCTCTCCGGACTTGACGAGGACGGGCAGGCCTTTGTGAGGGAGTTCCTCAAGAAAAAGCGCGATGCGGGGACGACACTTGTCGTTGCCACCCACAGCAGGGAGCTGGCGGGAGACCTTGCCGATGTCCGAATTCAGATGAACCGGAATCACCGGATCGTGGACATCCGGGAGAACAGAGCGTGAGAGCCGGGGCAAGGACCCCGGCTTTTTGCAGGCCCAAAGGAATTTTTGGCATATGCTGGAAACAATGCTTGCAGGTACCCCCACAGAGGAATA
>ONMH01000181.1 GCA_900318875.1 uncultured Lachnospiraceae bacterium
TTTCAATTGTCAAGAAGCCGAAAAACTCATAGTAAAAAGCTCAATTTTGGGCGTATTTTCAACGTTTTTCGAGGGTCGGACCAAGTGGGAAGTTTGAGTAATTTATAAGCAATTTCCAAACAGAATCTAAAAAAAGAATAAAGTTAGATTAAGAAATACGAAAGGCTTTGAGCAGAACAGGCTGCTGTGTCGGACTCCAAAGAGAGCCGCCGGATGGTGCGAGGCGGTGGGAAGGGCACGGAACAGGATCCTCTGTGAGCTGCGTTCCAAAAGTCCCGGAGCGGGAAGTTGATCTCCCCTTCCGGAATCAGTAAGAATCGCCGGTGATCACCGTCATATGATGGCCTGTTATGGCAGGAGAAGAAACTGCCAGACGGGAAAGAGCGGCTGCGGGTTCGCAGCAATCAAAGTGGTACCACGGGAATTCAGAAGGGTTCTCGCCTTTGGATGATTTCATCAGGTGATGATGTGTCCAGAAGGCGCGGACCCTTTTTCAGAAATCCGCAGCGGTCATTGTGCGGAAGAAAGGTCAGATGTAATGCATGCAGTCACAAGCGATGCCTATGTGGATATGATGATCCGGTCCTACGGACCGTATTATGACATCCACCTGACAGAGGGGGAGACCAATCCCCTGAGGGAGAGGGAAGAAAACCTCCCGGCCATGCTGCCGAGGGTGGAAGACCTGCCCCTTGCCGCAAGGTGCGACTTCCATGTGCAGAACGATACGTCTGTCCTTCTTCGGACCAATGTCCTCTACAGCACCCAGAATCACGAGTACCGGTACCTGTTCAAGACAGAGCACCTGACCCTGGAGGACTACAGGCGATTCGAGCGCTTTGTCTACGAGGACGGCATGGGAAGAATCACGCCCGGGAACGGACACATGTCCACGAACCTAACACTCGCCATCATCTGCGGGAGCGCAGACGATGCAGCCGTAAAGGCCGCAAAGCACTGCAGGCTCCACAGGGACTTCCGTTTAGGTCTGGATGGCTGGATGGACTTTCACACCAACCTGGTGGTTCTGGAGACTGGAAAGATCTTCACAAACATGGGAGGCCACGGAGACAGAAAGCACCTGTCCGCAATCCTGAAGGTGCTGAAAAAGCGCGCCGCTGCGGCATAAGAGGGAATGTAAACGGACTGCGATGCAGTCCGTTGCAGATAAATCAGTGCAAAAAGTGCAACAAGAAAGAGAGGTTTCACTATGAATGCAGCACTTATCTTACTGGTAGGCATTGTCATTCTGGCCTGTGGCTACATCTTCTACGGCCGTTGGCTTGCCAGAGTCTGGGGCGTGGATCCCACGCGCAAGACTCCTGCAGAGGAGCAGTACGACGGTGTCGACTATGTCCCCGCCAAGCCTGCTGTCCTGATGGGACACCACTTCTCCTCCATTGCCGGTGCAGGCCCCATCACCGGACCAGTACAGGCAGCCGTCTTCGGCTGGGTTCCGGTTATGCTCTGGATCCTGATCGGCGGTATCTTCTTCGGCGGCGTCCATGACTTTGGTGCCCTGTTCGCATCTGTCCGCAACAAGGGACAGTCCATCGGCGAGATCATCGCCGACACGATGGGCCGCAGAATGAAGCAGATGTTCCTGGTCTTCGCATACCTGACCCTCCTTCTTGTGGTCGCTGCGTTCTCCTCCATGGTTGCAGGAACCTTCAAGGCAACCTACACGGAAACCGGCGCACTGGATGTGGCAGCAAGCGCTGCCAATGCCTCTACGGCAATGATTTCGCTCCTGTTCATCGTCCTGGCCATCCTCTTCGGCTTCTGTGTCTACCGCAGAAATACGCCGCTCCTTGCATCCTCGATCATCGGTATCATCGGAATTGTCGTCATTGTTCTTCTGGGCCTGAACTTCCATCCGCTGTATCTGCCCAACAACACCTGGATGATCGTGATCGGCATCTACATCGCTGTCGCCTCCGTGGTTCCGGTCTGGATTCTGCTGCAGCCCCGGGACTACCTGTCGAGCTTCCTTCTGTACTTTATGATGATTGTGGCGGTCATCGGCATCTTCGGCTCCCATGTCAGCATCGGTGCCATGCCTGCCTTCACCGGTTTCAAGGCATCTTCCGGATACCTGTTTCCTACGCTGTTCGTCACGGTGGCCTGCGGCGCCATCTCCGGATTCCACTCCCTGGTCTCCTCCGGCACAACGTCCAAGCAGCTGGACAATGAGAAGCATGCCCTCCCGATTGCCTATGGCTCAATGCTGATCGAGTGCGTACTCGGTATCTGCACGATCTGCGCCGTCGGTTTCATGTGGGACAAGTTCTCAAGCGGCGATGTCACGAACCCGATGCAGGTCTTCTCCATCGGCATTGCCTCCATGGTCGCTACGATCCCGGGTCTGTCCGGTGTGCAGAACGTTCTGCAGACCATGCTGATTCTCGCGATCTCCGTCTTCTGCCTGACCTCTCTGGATACCGCAACCAGACTTGCAAGATACACCTTCCAGGAGATGTGGCTCGATCCCGGCGAAACCGTTAAGGATGCCAAGGGATACAAGAAGATCCTCACGAACCCCTATGTTGCGACTGCCATCACGGTTGTCCTCGGCGTTGGCCTGGGCATGACCGGCTACCTCAAGATCTGGCCGCTGTTCGGTGCTTCCAACCAGCTGCTCGCAGCCGTAGGCCTTCTCGCTGTTGCCGCATGGCTCGGCAAGGAGGGCAAGGAGAACAAGATGTTCTACATCCCGATGGTCTTCATGATGGTTGTCACGGTTACTGCTCTTGTGCAGACAATCATGGGGAACCTGGCTGACTTCGCCAGCGGTACCGCTGCAGATCCCTTCTGGGATGTCTGCCGTACGATCATCGCAGCTGTCCTGATCGTTCTCTCCATCGTCCTCGCCAAAGACAAGAAGGCAGCCGCTGCAGGCCGTACCACCCAGGCAAGAGAGGCCCAGCAGCAGGAGTAATCCTGTAAGCCAAAGGACGCAAACAGACCGGCAGCGTAAGACAGCTGATAGGCAACAAGAAAAGCAAACAAAAGAATAGAGAGAAAGCATCCGTCAACCCGGATGCAGGAAAGAACCGGTGCAGGAATCCACGTGGTTGGGCTCCTGCGCCGGTTTTGCCGTTGGCAGATCTTGATG
>ONMH01000037.1 GCA_900318875.1 uncultured Lachnospiraceae bacterium
GAGATGGACATGCCCTTGAACTCATCCGGGGAGCCCAGGCCGTAGATGCAGGACACGGAGGCGACGACGATGACGTCCCGCCGCTCGGAGAGGGAGGCGGTGGCGGAGAGGCGGAGCTTGTCGATCTCGTCGTTGATTGCCGAGTCCTTTGCGATGTAGGTGTCCGTCTGGGGCACGTAGGCCTCGGGCTGGTAGTAGTCATAGTAGGAGACGAAGTACTCCACCGCGTTGTCCGGGAAGAACTCCTTCATCTCGCCGTAGAGCTGTCCCGCCAGCGTCTTGTTGTGGGAGATGATCAGCGTCGGGCGGTTGGAGCGTCTCAAACTGATTTCCCTCCTGAAAGCCCTTTACCAGCGTTTCAATCGCCGCGGGCTGGTCGCCGGTGGGCTGATATTCTGAGTGCAGTTCAAAGTGATCCATAGGTCCTCCCATAGGCCCGGGCACTCCCCGGGCTGCGTGCAGAGGTTCAGTATATCATAGTGCGCTGGTGCTTTCAAACATCCGTTCGTTTTCTTTCTGATAACCCCATTTCCGGTCGCAAAAAAATGCTTCTGCAAGGGGAAGCCCCCTCGCAGAAACATTCTTATCTCCGGTGTCCGCCGGGGCCACCGGGTCCTCCCGGACCTCCCCCATGGGGGCCCTCCCGGTCCGGGCTCTCCACCCGGATTCTGGTCTCCGTCGTGTGGGTGTAGCGGTCCTGGGAGACTTCGAGCCGTACGCCCCCCTCCCGGACATACCCCGCCGCCCGGGTTGCCGTCTGCACCGGCTTCATCTGCCGAACCATCGCGCCGATCGTGACAGTGGCGGCGACACCGCCGCAGAGGAGGGCGATCAGAAGATTCCCCGTTGTCACCTCCCCGTCTATCAGGGAGAGGACAAGGAGAAGGAGGACTGCCCAGACCGCCATAATACCCGCAAACCAGGCCGCTGTCCTACCGGGGGAGACCGGGAGGTTTCCCGTCATCTTTCCCGTCTCCCCGTTCATCGCAAAGCAGAAGTCCTTCCCGTTCCACTTCGTGTGGAGCATCCAGACGGGCATCATGGCATACTCCGTCTTTTCCCGGTGCACCGTGGTGCGCCGGCCCCGCTCCGCGACAGCCCCATATCCGGTGACGGTGCTCCGCATCGCCTCCACGGCGGTGTTTGCCGCGCGCATGTCCGCACGCGCTTCGCAGTCCTTTGCCTCCACGTCGTATTTATCCGCCGCATACCCCGGCAGGTACTCGTAGGCAAAGGGGCAGAGCTTCCCGTAGTCATAGGGCTCCACGGAGTCCATCAGATCATCCGCCATCCTGGTGGAGCCGTCCGCGGGGATCCTTGAGAAGGCGACGGTTCCCGCCCTTCGCACGTCGTAGTGCCGGGTCCTTGTCACCTCAAAGTCCCCCTCCCGGTGGGTCTCACTGTTGGTTCCCTCAAAGGCGACATCCGCGTACACACTCCCGGAAAAGAGCCAGTAGGGGACGTAGACGCCCTGGATCTTCTTCACCTGGTTGTCCCTGGCAAAGGAACCGGGCAGGAGCTTCTTATTCCGGTAGTACTGCTTCAGTTTCTCTACCGCCTGCTCCTTCTGGATCCGGAAGGGGATCACATAGTCCGGCTTTCTGACATCTGCAAACTTTCCGGCGAGCACGGCGGGATTGCCGCAGTAGGGGCAGGTCATGGAGACCGTCGTCTCATCCGTGACGAGCTCCGCGCCGCAGTTCGGGCAGTGGAAGGTCCGGACGTTCCCGCCCCAGTCCTCTTTCTCAGCGCTCTGTGCCCTTTTGGCTCCCTGCTCCTCGCCCTTTTGATTCTTCTCCGCAAAGGCCTTTTTCACCTCCTCCACGGAGAAGACGCTGTCGCAGTAGTCACACTTTAGCTTTCCCAGGGCGGCGTCGTAGTGCATCGAGCCGCCGCAGTTCGGACAGGTGTAGCTGGTTGCCTGCTCTGACATGTCCGTACCTCCTTTGGCGCTGTCTCACGGCCTTTTGGCACCGCATCCCGTGCAGAAATTCCCGGTGTTTCCCTGCTGCCCGCAGGAAGGGCAGGTCCAGGGGCCTGTCATCTTCGGCTGGGGACGGGGACTGCCGCAGCCCGCGCAGAACTTTCCGGTGTTTCCCTCCTGCCCGCAGGAAGGGCAGGTCCAGGACCCCTGCGGCACAGTACTCTGTTGCTGCGCAGCACTTTGCTGCTGCGCAGCACTCTGCTGCGCTCCCATCGAGTACAGCTGTCCCGCGTTCACACCGCCCGCACTCTGGGCTGCATTCATGCCCGCAAAGGCCATCATCGGGCCGGCGGCGGTGTTCCTGGCCGCATCCTGCATCGCCTGCGCCTGGGCAGAGGTCAGGGTCGCCGCCGCCATCGTGGGATTGCGGAGGACCGCAGCGCGCTGCAGGTCCTTGATCATCTTTTCGTCCTCTTCCGAGGCCTTCATGGAGCTGATGCCAAAGCTTGCGATCCGGATGCCGTAGGTCTTCTCCCACTTGTCGGAGAGCACCTGGTTCAGTGCCAAAGCCAGCTCCGCGGTGTGGGCGGGGACCGCGCTGTAGCGGATGCCCATCTCGGAGATCTTCGCGAAGGCCGGCTGGAGCGCCGTCAGGAGCTCTGTCTTTAACTGGGAGTCGATCTCACTCCTTGCGTACACATCGTCCACGTTGCCGCACACGTTCCTGTAGAACAGGATCGGGTCCTCGATCCGGTAGGAGTACTCGCCGTGGCAGGCGATGGCGATGTCCACGTCGAGTCCGATGTTGGCATCCACCACGCGGAAGGGCACCGGATTTGGCGTGCCGTACTTGTTGCCCACGATCTCCTTCGTGTTGATGTAGTAAACCCGCTGGTCCTTTCCGGTGTCCCCGCCGAAGGAGACTCTCCGCTTCCACTCCTCAAAAGAGTCCGCAACGCCCTTCGCAAGGCCGCCCGCAAAGACAGAGGGCGAGGTGGAGGCGTCATACCGGTACTCCCCGGGCTCCGAGCACAGGTCCACGATCTTGCCCTGGTCCACGATGATCATGCACTGCCCGTCGTTGACCGCAACAACGGAGCCGCTGGTGATGATGTTGTCTGATCCGTTGTTAAACCCCCGCTTTCCGCGCTTTTTTCCCCTTGCCGCCAGGATGTCCGCATCCAGTGCGTCGCAGTAGAAATACTCCTTGTACTGGTCCCTGAGGACCCCCGATGCCGCGCCAAGTCCTGCTGCAATCAGTCCCATATGGTCATTTCCTCCTTTTTTCTCTGGTGTTCCCCACTCTGTGTATTATCCCCCAGCGTGCGCCTTTCATCAATCTGAAACCGCAGCGGAGGAAAACCGGGGACTCCCGCCCGGAAATTCTCCTGCCTCTTCGCGAACCTCTCTATCCTGCAAGGTCCCCTGCGGCGTGGTCCTTCGCGTGGACGTTCTCCGGAAGCTCCCTCTCATGGACGTAATTCCAGACCGTCACATGGATCTTCCCATCTTTTTGCATCACGGCTCCTCCTGCGATTCTGTGTCAGACGCCTCTGCAGACTCTGTGGATGCGGAAGAAGCAGCGGTTTCCTCCGTCTGATTCTCGGAGATCACCTCTTCCATGGACTTGCCCTCATCCAGCTCCTCCTGCAGGAGCTTTACCGCCTCATCGTACTGGTTGTCCGTCCCGTCCTTGTAGTAGGCATTGCTGTCAAAGTCGACCTTCACATCCGGCGTGATGCCGACCTTGTTGATGTCGTTTCCGCTGCGGGTGAAGTAATGGGCAACCGTGAGCTTGACCGCGGAGCCGTCAGTTAAGTTGTAGACGGTCTGGACGACGCCCTTTCCGTAGGTCTGCTCACCGAGGATGATGCCCTTTCCGGAGTCCTGGATCGCGCCGGAGAGGATCTCCGAGGCGGAGGCACTGTTGCCGTTGACGAGGACGACCAGCGGGATTGTCATCTCATCCTTCCCGTCCGCCGTGTACTCGGTCTTCTTTCCGTTCCGGTCCTCCATGTAGAACACAAGGCCCTCCGGGATGATCTCATTGGCGATGCTGGTCACGACGTCGACCTCTCCGCCGGGGTTGCCGCGAAGGTCCAGGATCAGCGCCTGGATGCCCTGGTCATAGAGGTCATTCAGCGCATTCTTGAACTGGTCCGTCGCGACCTCCGTGAACTCCGCAAGGGACAGATACCCGATGCGCGCATCCTCGTCCGTGACCTTCGAGCTCACCATCTGCTCATTGATCGTGTCCCTCGTGATGGTGATCTCCAGGTAGTCGGCCTCCCCGGAGCGGGCAATCGTCAGGGTGACATCCGTGCCCACTTCGCCCCGCACCTTCGACACCACCTCATCGGTGGAAAGATCCCCGCAGTCCTCCCCGTCGACCTTGTAGATGATGTCATTCTCCCGAAGGCCCGCCTTCTGCGCCGGAGTGTCGTCGATGACGCCGGCGATCTTGGGATAGCCGGTGGTCTTGTCCGTGCTGATCCAGGCGCCGATGCCGCCAAAGACGCCCTGGAGGTTTGTCGTAAGATCCTTCATCTCCTCCTCGTTGTAGTACTCGGAGTAGGGATCGCCCAGGGACTCGAGAAGGCCCTTGTAAAGGCCATTCTCCTTCGCCTCCGTCGTCACGGTCTCCGGCTCGTAGTAGTCATCGCTGATGAGCTGCTCGAGCTGCCGGAGCTTCTGCACGGAAGCGCGGTTCACGGCAGAGTCCTTCGCGGAGGAGAGGATGGCGATGCCGGAGCCTGTGAGGGCGGCGCAGGGGAGTTCCCGGTACCGGGTGCTGTCGTAAGATTCGTGTTATTGTTCGGTGTCGTCGATTCCATTTCTCATAACCTGTGCTGTGTGTGCGATTTTCTGCTTCAGGATCCCAGATACTGCCAGGGGCTCACGTACTGGCCGTTCAGGCGCACGGAGAAGTGCAGGTGGGGTCCTGTGCTGTTTCCGGTGCTTCCTACCGCCGCGATCTGCGTGCCCGCCGTCACGGACTGCCCCTGGGAGACATAGAGGGCGGAGGCGTGCATGTAGATCGTGTACAGACCCCCGCCGTGATCGATCATCACGTAATTTCCCATCGAGGAGCTGTAGGAGGCGGCGATGACCGTGCCGTCCGCCGCGGCGAGGATCGGCGATCCGGTGTCCGCCGCCATGTCGACGCCGTTGTGGAACAGGGTCGTGCCGTAGATCGGGTGCACCCGGTAGCCGTAGTCCGAGGAGATCTCCTTGTAGTTCGGGCAGGGCCAGGTGAAGGTGCCGCCGGTGTAGGCCTTCCGCTTTGCCAGCTCCTCCTCCGCGGCCTTTCTCTTTGCTTCCTCCTCTGCCTTTTTGGCCTCCTCCTCGAGCCTTGCCTGCTCCGCCTGCACCTGGGACTCCAGGGAGGCGATGGTGTCGTCCTGCTGGGCGATCTGGGCCTCGTACTGCTCGAGGGAGAGCTGCTGCGTCTGGATGTCCGAGCTCACGGAGGCGATCTCCGCCTTTTTCTCGTCCATCAGGGTCTGCATGTTCGCCTGCTCGGTGAGGACCCCCTGCCGCGCCTCCTCAAGCGTCGCCTGCTGGGCCTCCAGCTCCTCCTGCGTCGCCTGAACCAGCGCCGTCTGCTCTTTGTACTCCTTCAGCTTCTTCTGGTCGTACTCCGAGAGCTTCCGGACGTAGGTGACGCGGTTCAACATGTCCGCAAAGTCCTCCGCATCCAGGAGCACCGACAGGTACAGATTTCCTCCCCGCTCGTAGAGCATCCGGATCCGGACCTTCATCGCGGCATACTGGTCGTCCTGGGTCTTCTGGGCTGCGGCCAGCTCCTCTTTCGTCTCCTCGATCTTCGTCTCTCCGTCCGAAATCTGCTGGTTCAGGCTGTCGATGTTGGTCTGCATCTGGGTGAGCTGGGCGTCCAGCTGGGTGACATACGTTTCGAGACTGCTCTTCTGGCTCTCGAGCTGCTCCTTCGCCGCCTCGATGTCCGTGATGCTGTCCTTTATCTGCTCCTGCTCTTCCTTTGCCTCCTCGATCTGAGCCTGCTTTTCTTTGATCGTGTCGTTGGTGAGCACCGCGGCAAGCGTCCTTTCCCTGGGGCCGGAAAACAGAATGCAGATGCCAAAAAGCAGTGTGCACCCTGTGAGTGCACACCGCCGCAATCTTCTGCTTGTTCTGTTTGCTTTTCTTCCCGCAGGATCAGACATGCAAGTGTTTCCTTATGGTCAGCGTGGATCCGAGAAAACCGATGCCGACGCCGAGTACGATCATGACCGGAATCAGGTAGCGGAACACATCCGCCGCCGGCAGAAACTTCAGGATGTTGGAGAGCATCGAGAATCGTTCTGCAATGGCTCCGACCACGCGGTTGTAGAAGAAGTAGGTGAGTCCCAGGGGGATCAGGGCACCCACCAGGCCGATCAGCATGCCCTCGATGACATAGGGAGCCCGGACGAAGAAGTCCGTCGCACCGATGTACTTCATGATGTTGATCTCGTCCTTGTGACTCGTGATGCCGGTGGCGACCGTGTTGCTGATCAGGAAGACGGACACGATGATCAGAATTCCGATAATGAAGGCCGAGGTGTAGGCGATCAGCCGGTTCACGCCGGTCAGCGTGTCCGCTGTGATCTCCGAGCGGTTGACCTCCCGGACGTTGTCCAGGTTTTCGAGGTAGCTGACGAGCTCTCCCTGCTTGGAGACGTCGTTCAGATAGATCTCCAGGTTGTCATCGCCCGCAAGGGGGTTCTCCGTAAAGCCGTCCGCGTAGTCCCCGAGGTACTCCTTGGAGAACTCCGACCAGGCGTCATCCGCGGAGACATAGACGACCCGCTTGACCTCCGGCCGCTCCTCGAGTGCAATCTTGATCTGGTTGATCTCATCCTCGGAGGTGCCCTCATCGAAGAACACCGTCACCGCCACGCCCTGCTCGGCGTTGTGGACCATGTAGGAGATGTTGTCGATGACGGAGAAGAACAGGCCGAACAGGAACAGGCTCGCCGAGATCGTCGCGATGGACGCTGCGGAGTAGCCCTTGTTGCGGAAGATGTTTTTGATGCCCTGCCCCAGTGTATAGAAAAACGAACTAATTCTCATAATCGTACCCGTCCGAATCCACGTCCTGATAGGCATTCCCATCCTCGTAGAATTCGTCGTATTCTTCCTCGGTGCGGGCCGGATCATCCCGGATGATCTCGCCCTGCTTCATTTCGATCACGCGCTTGTTCATGCGGTCCACAATGCTGCGGTCGTGGGTGACCACGATGACCGTCGTGCCGTATTCCATGTTGATGCGCTCGATCAGCTGCATGATATCCCATGCCGTGTCGGCATCGAGATTTCCGGTGGGTTCGTCCGCGAGGAGAATATAGGGCTTGTTCACCAGCGCCCGCGCAATCGCGACGCGCTGCTGCTCGCCGCCGGAGAGCTGGGTCACCTGTCTCTTGTACTTGTCGGCAAGGCCGACCATGTCCAGGGCATCGGTCACGTTCCGGCGGATCTGGTCCGACGGCACCTGAATGATGCGCTGCGCAAAGGCCACGTTCTCATAGACGTTGCGGTCCTTCAGGAGCCGGAAGTCCTGGAACACGACGCCGAGGTTCCTGCGGAACTTCGGGATCTTCGTGTGGCGGATCCGGTTCAGGTTGTAGCCCAGGACGTTCACCATTCCGTCCGTGGGGACGAGCTGGTGCATGATGATCTTCAGAAGCGTCGACTTTCCGGAACCTGTCTCGCCGGTGATGAAGACGAACTCCCCTTCGTGCACGTCCAGGTTGGCATGGCTGACCGCCGGTGCCTCTCTGGAATACCGCTTGCTCACGTCACGAAGGGAGATCACAACCTCACCGCTCTCCACAGGTCCCTGTATCTCCGTTCTATTCAATGCCATATATACTCCACCGCGGCGGGGTTCCCTCCGCGTTCTGTCCTTACCTGTTTTTCGTATCCATGTACTGCATGTACCGGGTGACCATCAGCGCGATCCGGAAGGTGATGGCGTCATCAAAGTTCCGGATGTCCAGTCCCGAGCTCTTCTGCAGCTTGTCCAGCCGGTACACGAGGGTGTTGCGGTGGATGAAGAGCTGCCTTGCGGTCTCGGAGACGTTCAGGTTGTTCTCGAAAAATTTGTCAATGGTGGTCAGCGTCTCCTCATCGAGCTCCTCCGGACCGTGGTCCTGGAAGACCTCCCGGATGAAGATCCGGCACAGCGGGATCGGCAGCTGATAGATGAGCCGCCCAATGCCCAGCTGATTATATGCGATTACCCTGTGATCTTCAAAGAAAATCTTTGAGACATCCAAAGCCATCCTGGCTTCCTTGTAGGACCGGCTCAGCTCCTTGAGCTCGCCCACGACAGAGCCGGAGGCGATGCGCGCCTGCGGGATGCCGTTGGCGGAGAGGTAGCTGTAGATGTCCTGCGCCTCTGCGGCGATGGCAGCCGGCTTCGTGTCATTCTCCAGATCCAGGCAGATCACGATGCTGTCCTCGTCCACCGCGGTCACGGCGTCCGTGGGCTGGATGCCGGGATAGTTCTGAAGAAGCGTCAGGGGATCAGTCCCCTGCTCCGGGTAGTTCTGATGGGCGATCTCCGCGACAAGGACCACCCGCGGCTGTGTCGTGCGGATGTGGAGCTTCTTGGCCCGCTCATAGATGTCGACAAGCAGGAGGTTGTCGAGCAGGAGGTTCTTCATGAAGCTGTCCCGGTCGTAGGTGTCCCGTCCGCTCCCCATCAGGGTCTGGATCTGGAACGCCGCCATCCTGCCCACCATGGTGGCCTTCTCCCCGGTGCCCTTCAGCGCCAGGATGTACTCCATCGAGCTGCCGGCGTAGATCTTGAACAGCAGAAAGCCGTCCTTTTGCGCCTCGGTCTGACGGATCGCCCGGAACGTGTCGAGATACGCCCAGGCTTCCCGGAAGACCGGCGCCGTGAACAGCGTCCCCTCTTCCCCGGGTGCCGCCAGCCCCAGTTCATATCCGGAAATACTTTTTATGCCCTCAATCGTGCTCTGCAGTACCTGATTCGAAACCATAATCCCTCAACCACCTTTTGCGTTTTTGCAAGCCCCAACCAAGGGATATTCTAATGCAGAGAGGGTGAAAATTCCACAAAACCGTCCGGAATTTTTGTGAACTATGGGCAAAGTTCCCGATCAGCAGAAGAGATAGCCTCACTTCCTGCTGCCGGCGATGCGGATGCCATCCTCCTCCAAAACGATCTTTCCCTCTTTGTACAGGTGGCCGATTGCCCGCTTGAACTGGGACTTTGACATCTCCAGCGCCTCCCGGATCTGTCCGGCATCCGACCGGTCGTTCAGGGGAAGAAAGCCCCCGTTCTCCTGGATCTTCTGGTAGATCTTCTCGCTGTCCGGTCCGATCTGGGCCGGGATCTTCTCCCGGAGGGAGAGGTTGAGCTTTCCGTCGTCCCGGATGCTGCTGACCCTGGCCCGGATCTTCTCCCCCGGGATCAGGGGCCGCACGAGCTCCTTCTTCGGCACAAGGCCCGAGTACCTGTCGTCGACGGCGACGAACGTGCCGAAATTCCCGCTCGTCTCATATACCGTACCCTCCACGGTGTCGCCCTTCCTGTAGGGGCTCTTCGTGTTGAGGTAGGGGTAGACATTCATCGTGGCGCACAGCCTCCCGGACTTGTCCAGGTAGACAGCGACGAGGCACCTCTGCCCCTTTTTCACGTGATGGTCCCGCGGCTGCTCGTGGAAGGGCAAAAGCAGGTCCTTGTCGAGGCCCCAGTCGAGGAAGGCGCCGATCTTTCCCACCTCCTTGACCGTGAGGTACCCAACCTCGTGGAGGCAGAGCTTCGGCTGCTTTCTCGTCGCGATCAGCCGGTCCTCCGAGTCCAGGTACAGAAAGCACTCGATCTCGTCTCCTGGCTTTGCCCCCTCCGGCACCTGGCTCTTGGGAAGCAGCACATGCTCCTTCTCCGGTGCGCCGGATTCATTCAGATACAGTCCCATGGGAACAGCCTTTTCCACAATGAGGACCTGTTTCAATCCCTTCTGAAGCATCTTGCCTCCTCTCAGACGGACAAAAGTCCCGTCTTATAACTTACCACCGCGTAGGTGCTGCCATCCTCTGCCTGCAGGCTGACAGTCTGGCTGCCGTCCTCTCCCGCAAAGAGGACGGGGTGCATGACATCCCCCGGGAAGGCCTGCTTTTTATACTCTGCCCGGAGCCTTCCCGGCGCCCCCGGCTCCCCCATTGCCGCCAGCGCAATGCGCACGTACTGGGCGTTGTTTACGTGGCGGTTTGAGTCGAGCATGCTCTCATCCACGGGGACAGGGGAGAGAATCCTGCCGCCCTCCTTCGGCACCGCGATCTTGCGGTCCGTGTAGTCCATGTCGAAGGGGATCCCGACCCCGAGCCTTTCTGCGTGCTCCGGGGTGATCAGGGCGGGCAGGAGCCTTTCGAGATTCATCAGGGACCAGATGGAGTTGGCAGCGACAAGCCGCTGCCCCTTTTCATCGTCCAGGGCAAAGTTTCGAAACCCCATGAAGTTCCTGTACCGGTACGGGTTCGTGCTGACGGTGACCGTATCCCCGAAGAAGGGAAGCGCCCTGATGTCCAGCTGCCAGTAGTTCACGACCCAGGCGAGGTGCTGCGCATCCAGGAACGAAAACCCCACGCCAGCGTGCTCGATCTGAAAGCAGGAGCAGTCCTGAAAGTAGTTCAGGAGTGCAGTGACCGAGAGCTGTCGGTTCTGGTCGGTCTCGGAAAACCGGATACGGGAAGAAAACGAATACATCTGGCGGCCGCCTCCTTGCGGCATTTCTTCTTGGGAAGAAAACAGAAGGCGCCAGGTTCTGCCGGCAGCCTTCCATTCTGGTTGCTCCTGATTATGGACGATCCTGTGCGAAAAATCCAGTGCCGGCTCAGGACGCCAGGAAAGAGAACACGGCAGGCCAGTACAGTGCCATGTCCCGGTCGCAGCAGCGGTAGATCTCATGCTTTGCCTTGGGGATCACGATCTTCTTCCCGCGATCTCCCAGCTTCTCCATGAACTCGTTCTGCCCCGCCGGCGGGAC
Source organism: uncultured Lachnospiraceae bacterium (assembly GCA_900318875.1). GTDB lineage: Bacteria > Bacillota > Clostridia > Lachnospirales > Lachnospiraceae > CAG-791. The sequence goes on from ONMH01000037.1 coordinate 10,942, forward strand.
AAGGCCGTCCTTTCCCGCCTGGATCATGCAGACTTTCGCCCGGATCCGGTCCACGTTTTCCTGCTTTCTCGCAAAGCGGGTGAGCTTCAGAAACGAGTAGGCCGTATCCAGGGAGGTGGCAGAGGTCTGCATGTCTCTGTGCTGCAGGATGATGCGGAAGTACCAGTCATACCGCCCCCTGCTGTTCGTGCAGCTGTCTTTAAAGTCCGGCTGGTCGGAGAAGGGCTGGGCGCCCGGCAGGTACTTTGTCCCCCGCCCGAAAAGGTGCATCAGCCTTGCGTAGAGAACCAGCACCCAGACCGGCGTCCCGCCGGAATCGAGGTCCAGCATGGGACTGGAGAGGATTGCCTTTGCAAAGTCCTCCGGGTAGGTCTCCAGGTAGCAGGCGGAGACGCCGCCGCCCATGGAGTGTCCAAAGAGGTACAGGGGCTTCCCCGCCGCATTGTCCGGCATCACGATCTCATGTACGAAATCATGCAGATCCTCCACAAGGTCGTGGAAGTCCGCAATCTCAATCAGAGAGGGGTCCTCCGGCACCGGCCGGAAGGAGGCGCCGTGGCTTCTCTGCTGCAGAAGCCACACGGAATAGCCCTCCTGCAGAAAGTAGTAGACGGACTCCCGGTACTTGCGAATGCTCTCTGAGAAGCCGTGCACGAGGACAAGCACCGCCCTCTCCTCATCCGCCCGGTAGTGCTCATAGACGAGCGTCTCCCCAGGTCTTCGCTCCATGGTGCCCTCTTCCCGCCGCGCCTCATCATAGGGGAGGACCGTATGGTTCATGGAGGCCTCATACCCCTCTTCCCGGATCAGTTCTGTCTTCATTTCCGTATCCTCTTCTTCCTCTTATCGAATTATCATCCTTGTGATCAGTGCCCCGCCGTTCTCGGAGAGCCACTTCTTCTGTTCCTCATAGTCCGGCATGACCTTTGCCACCTCTGCCCAGAACCGGGGAGAGTGGTTCATCTGCTTCCTGTGACAGAGCTCGTGGACCACCACGTAGTCCCGCACCCGCTCCGGCGCCAGCATCAGGAGACAGTTGAAGTTCAGGTTCCCCTCCGAGGAGCAGCTCCCCCAGCGGGTCTTCTGGTTCCGCACCGTGATCCGGCCGTAGGTGACGCCGATCCGCTTTGCATACCGGGCGACCCGGGGCGGAAGATCCTTCACGGCAAGCTCGCCGAGCTTTTGGAGCTCCGCCGCCGTGATGGGCGCTCCCACCTGGTCCCGGAGCGCCTCGTTCCGCGCCTCCACCTTTTTTCTCGCCGCAAGGATCCAGTCCCTCCGGGAGAGGACAAAGCGCCGGATCTCCTGCTCCGGCATCCACCGGGGTGCGCGCACGAGGATTCTCCCGTCGCTCCCAATTTCCAGCGAAATCGACCGTCTGTCCGAACGCTTTACTGCATAGGTAATCTCAGCCAATCCGTTCTCCTTTTCTCCCCCGCCTGAGGATCCGCACCGCGCGCAGGGCATCCCGGAAGGTCAGGCCCTTCCGGTAGTCTGTCTTCACCAGGTGGGGCAGGATGCCAAGGGATGCAAAGTCCGAAAATTCCGTGTCGTCGAGCACGGCAAAGGGGGCATCCTCCTCCCCTGCCTGTCTCAGGTACTCCCGGATCCCGGCACCCCGGTCGTCCATCTCATCAGAGGTGATGCCCGCGACCGCAATGCCGCAGGCATCCAGGGCATCGGAGAGACGCTGCCCGAAGGGTTCTTTCTCTCCCTCCCGGTAGGCCATCCACTGTCCCTTCCAGGAGGAGGTCAGAACGAGCCTTGCCCCGGTCCTTTCGAGGATCCAGCGCACCAGGCGGACCTTTCTGTCCTCAATGCCGGGGCACCCCTCCACCTGATCCCCTGTGTCTTTGCCGTTGAGGACGCCGTCCACGTCCAGGAAGAGAATGCCGGGCATATCTGCTGTCTTCTTTCAGAATCCGAAGGTGTATTACGACTTTTCAGATAATTTAAGTTTCGGTTGCTTTTTATCTGACGCAGTCGTATGCTTACGTCATCAAAAGAAACCGCTACAACATCATACAACACTTCCAAAGCAGAGGTACAGTCCATTGGAAAGGTAAGGAACACAGTTTTACAATGCAGCAGAAGAAATACGAAGAACGAGGACGGACCGATGGGACACTGAGAACAAAAACTGAATACAGCCCAACAAGGAGGTAAAGTCCAATGGAGACCGAGGATCAGCAGATCACCCAGGGGACATCGATCAGAATAAAACTGATGGATGTCCTTTTTTTGTGCCCGGATTTTCCCACAGCCCTGCCGGGGATGGTATACTCTCTGCGTCGAACAGGCAAAAAAGCAGTTTGGAATGCCAAAAAACGCGGCAGGAAGGACAATGGAGAACCATGCACTACTACATGCCAACGAAGGTTTATGATGAAGAGAACGCGGTGGCAAACCACCCGGAGGTGTTTCAGCAGGCGGGAAGCGCAGCCCTGCTCGTGACGGGCGCCCATTCCGCCGCGGCAAACGGATCCCTCGCCGATGTGACAGGCGTCCTCTCCTCCCTCGGCATCCGGTACCGGGTGTTTGACAGGGTGGAGCAGAATCCCTCCACGGACACGGTCATGGAAGCTGCGAAAGAGGGCCTTGCCTTCGGTGCGGACTTTGTCGTCGGCATTGGCGGAGGGTCCCCCATGGATGCCGCCAAGGCCATCGCCCTGATGATGGCGCACCCGGAAGAGGGTGCGGACTATCTCTATGAAAAGGGCGGCGACGGGAGCCGGCTCCCTCTCATTCTGATCCCCACAACCTGCGGCACGGGGTCCGAGGTGACGCCGGTCAGCGTCCTCACAAGGAAGGTTTCTGCCGTTAAGGGCTCCATTCCCTTCCGCATCTTCGCGGACACTGCCCTCATCGATGGAAAGTACCTGGCAGCTGCATCGGACAGCGTCCTTCGAAACACTGCAGTCGATGCCCTGGGGCATCTCTGGGAGTCCTGGCTCAACGCGGACGCAACGCCCTACAGCAGGATGGCGGCAGAGGCAGGCCTTGCCGCCTGGAGAGAGAACAAAGGGCTGATCTTCCGGCACCCCGCGGATCTCACAAGTAAAGAGCAGCGCCGCCTGATGCGGGCTTCCGCCTTTGCCGGCATGGCGATCGCACAGACCGGCACCTCCCTCCCCCACGGCCTCTCCTACCACGTGACTGTGGCGGGACATATCCCGCACGGAAAGGCAATCGGATACTTTGAGGCGGGCTACCTCGCACAGGCAGACGAAAAGGACCGGCAGCATCTTCTTGCCGCAGCGGGCTTTGCCTCCCTCGAGGAGTGGCAGGACTTCTACGCTGCCGCCTGCGGCGGAGAGCTTCTTCCCAGGGAGCTCCTTCTCAGTGCCGTGGATTCGCTCCTTGCAAGTCCCGCAAAGCTGAAAAAGGCGCCGTTTGCGGCGGACCGGGAGACACTGCTTGCCATTGCATTTTTCGGAAGGAAGGACTGAAGAGAACCCATGAGACTGATCTTCATCCGGCACGGTGAGCCGGACTACAAAACCGACACCCTGACAGAGAACGGAAAGAAAGAGGCAGCAGCCCTCGCCGCAAGGACCAGAAGCTGGGACGTGGATGCGTTCTACTGCTCTCCCCTCGGCCGGGCGAGGCAGACCGCACAGCCGACGCTCGATGCCCTGCACGCAACCGCCACGGTTTATCCCTGGCTGCAGGAGTTCTACGTCCCGATCGTGGATCCCCTGACAAAGGAGCCCCACTGCCCCTGGGATCTGATGCCCCAGTACTTCACCGCAGACCCTCAGCTCTACGACAGGGAGGAGTGGGTGCACGCTGCCCTCTACCGGGACACCCCGGAACTTGCCGCCAGGTGGGAGGAGGTCAAGGCAGGCCTTGACGGGATCCTCAAAGGCTATGGCTACACGAGGACCGGCCTCTACTATCAGTTCGAGGAACCGGATGGCTCTGTCCTCCCCGCAGAGGTCGGCGACCTGCAGCTCCACGGCACGAAGAACTACGAGGTGCGGGATGCGGATGATGAGAAGACGGTCGTCCTCTTCTGCCACTTCGGCGTCACCTGCGTCTGCCTTGCCTATCTCCTCGGCATCTCCCCGGTGGTCCTCTGGCAGGGTACCTGCATTCCGACCACCGGCGTCACCATCGTCAATGCGGAGAAGCGCCTCCACAACGCCTCCTTCTTCCGGGTCCAGGCGCTCGGCGACTGCTCCCACCTTCTTGCAGCAGGCGTCCCCCTCTCGGGCTACGCCTCCTTCGCCCAGCTGTTTCAGAAGTGAGCGGGGAATCTCAAAAAACATGTGCGCATAATCAGACAGGCGGTCCCGTTGGGACCGCCTGTTTTTGCTTCTGCGTTTTCTTTTGTTCCGGCTTTCCGAATTTTCCTGCTTCTTCTTTCTCTGGCTGTCTTCTGTCTTTATACGGGCAGGATACCGGAGAGGTACTTCTGCACAAAGAGAAGATCCGGCAGGATGAGATCCGCCTTCTCTCTCATCTCCTGCGTGGGCGGCAGAAGATCCGGCACCATGATGGTCAGCATCCCCGCGGCATGTCCCGCGCGGACGCCGTTGTAAGAGTCCTCGATGACGCAGCAGGACTTTGGCGGCATGCCGAGGGCTCCTGCTGCGGCAAGAAAGATCTGGGGGCTGGGCTTGCTCTCAGAGACCATGTCGCCGCAGATGACCGCGTCAAAGTGAGCGTAGAGTCCGGCATCCTTCAGCTCTCTCTCCACGGTCTCCCGTCTTGTGGAGCTTGCAAGCGCCGTGGGGATATGGCGGGAGGAGAGGAAGGAGAGGAGCTCTTCGGCGCCCTTCTTGACTGGAAGGAGCCTTCCCGCCTCCCGGAAGCGCTTTCCCGCTTCCTCCTTAAAGACCGCGAAGGAAATCCTCTCCCCGTAGTGCTCCCGGAAGATCCGCTCTGTCGCCTCTGCATTGGCCCCAATGCAGGCCCTGCCGACCTCCTCCGCATCCTGCAGCCCGAATTTCTCTCCGGTCTCCTTCCAGCAGGCAAGGTTTCTCCGCTCAGAGTCAAAAATAACGCCGTCCATGTCTAAGAGCACGGCATGGACAGCGCCACTGTTTTGGGGATCTCTTCTCACTTTTTCTTCTTCGCAGCCTTTTCGGCATTTCTGCGCTCAAGGGCAGCCAGCTGCTGCTTCATCCTCTTTGCCTCTGCCTCTTTGCTGTTCTTGTTCTTTCCGCCAAGCTTGCTCATTGTGGTTCTCCTTTGCCTGCTGCTTTGATGGTTCCTGTACCAGTATAGTACAGGCTGTCAACCGGCAGTGCAAGGCCTCACATCAGCGTCTGTCCGTTGATGATGAGGTGGAAGGCAAGCCCCAGAAACTCCGCAGCCTTGCGGCACAACAGCATCCGGTCCATGAAGATCTCAAAGTACTCCCCGATCTCCCCGTAGCGGGTGTCGATGGCAAGCGACAGGTCGATGCTGTCATGGGCAGGGCTGATCTTCAGCGAGGACTCGGTGACTGAGAAGTTAACCCGGTCGTGGATGTCAAACTTGCGCTCGTCCGCCTCCTGCACCCGGGATCTGCGCACATCCGACTTGTCTGCCAGGATCAGCGCGGCGCTGATGCGGGAGACCGGCACGCCGTTGCCCTCGTCGTGGTTTCCGATGGCACAGATGATCGGTGCGATGTCCTCCGGGGGAAAGCCGAGCCGATTCAGGATCTGAAACGCCATCATCGCCCCGGACTGGCTGTGGTCCACCCGGTTCACGATGTTGCCGATGTCGTGGAGCCAGCCCGCGCACAGCGCAAGATCCGTCTCATGGGCATCCGCGCCAAGCGTCGTGAGGATGGTGTAGGTGCGTCTCGTGACGATCCCCACATGGGCGAAGCTGTGCTCCGTGTAGTGGAGCGCTTTCATCGACTTGTTCTGCTCTCCGATGTAGACGGATACCGCATGGTCCTGCCGGACCCTGTCGTAAAGCGGATAGACTCCGCTGTCAATCTTCATATCCTGTCTGCTTTCCTCCATCTTCTCTCGTTCCTCCAGTCTATCCCACACGGATGAGATATGCGTTAATTTCCCGTTAAGATCCGGTCATCTGTCCCCGGATGGGGATGGTGCCGCGCTGCCGTGGCCGGACTGATTCTCCCGGATCTGCCGGATGTAGGCGTCAACGAGCTTCTTCTCCTCCCCCTCCGCGCAGGGGGAGAGGAGAAGCAGCAGGTCCAGTGCATCCTCTGTCCGCCTCTGGGCACAGAGGGCAACTGCCAGGTTGAAATACCACATGGTCTCCTGCTGAAAGCTCTGAGGCGTGCTGTGCATGGAGGTCAGGGCGCGCCAGAGTTTGGTGCCGTCGTGATCATCCTGATACTGCCGGATGATCGCATTGGACTCTTCCCGGAAGGCGGCAAGCCTGCGGTCCGAGCGGCGGAGCGCAATCAGCAGAACGGCCAGAAGGAGCGCGAGCGCCGCAAGCAGGCACAGCAGCGCCAGCACCCTCCAGTTTCCGCGAAAGCCCCGTACCATCCCCGCGTCCACAGCGGCCAGCACCGCCGCATAGAGAAGGGCAATGCCAAGAATCCGCCTTCCCGACTCTCTCTGAAATCTCTTCCTGTCCTCCGGCAGGTTCTCCGGTCTGTACTCCGGCATGGGGCCTCCTTCCCGCCGGAAATTCCGGCAGCAGTACCACTCTACCATGCTTTTTCCGCCGGGAAAAGAAAGGAGAGGGAGAAAGGAGAGGGAGCCTTCTGTCTCCCTCTCCGATCCTCTCTGTCTGCCTGCCCCCGGTCCCGGGCGTCACCTGGGTCCCAGGAGGTTCTGGCCGCTCTTTGTCCGCAGGATTTCCCGGTCGATGGTGATCTGGGAATTCTCCTGCTGCGGCCTGTCATAGCTAATTTTCGTCTTCGGATCCGCCCTGCGCTCCGGCTTTTTCCCGCTGACCTGATCCGCAAAGTCCTTTTTCCGGATCCAGGACAGCAATAGGGATCCCAGGATGCAGACTCCCAGGAGTATCCCGAGTGTGAGCAGCAGCACGGTTCTGTACATATGTCCCTTCCTT
>ONMH01000200.1:0-671 GCA_900318875.1 uncultured Lachnospiraceae bacterium
TCATGTATGCGGACTACCTGCACATCTCCCCGGGGGAGCGGGCCTTTGGCGACATGGGGCAGTTTCGCGCAGGAAGCGTGCGGATCGAGCGGGAGTACGACACCGCCCTCGCGGAGCGGATTGCAGACCTTGCCAGGAAGGATGATCTCCCCGCAGGGTTTCTTGGGGAGAAGAACCCAAATCTTGACCACGGCACGCTGATCCCGCTGTATTTCATTCTGAAGCACTATCGGAACTTTCGGCTCGTGCGCCTTGGGATCTCCGGCATCTCCCTCGCAGAGCACTACCGGATCGGCCAAAAGATCCAGCAGGCGGCAAAGGAGCTCGGGCGCCGCGTCGTCTATGTCGCATCCGGCGACCTCTCCCACAAGCTGAAGGAGGACGGCCCCTACGGCTTTGCAAAGGAGGGCCCGGCGTACGACGAGTTCGGCGCCCTGCTTCGCTATGATCCCGCCTTCCTGGACCGGGCTGCGGAGTGCGGCCACCGCTCCTTCGTCCTGCTTGCAGGCGCTCTGGACGGAAAGGCCGTGGAGACGGGGTGCCTCTCCCACGAGGGCGTCACCGGTGTCGGATACGGCGTCTGTACCTACCGGGTGACGGGGGAGGATGAGAGCCGCCATTTCCTTGCCTCCTATGAAAAGGAAGCGCTGGAAAAGGCTGCCTGCAGGCGG
>ONMH01000200.1:700-5261 GCA_900318875.1 uncultured Lachnospiraceae bacterium
GCTTCGCGGCTGCATCGGGACGATCCTCCCGGTGCGGAAAAACCTCGCGGAGGAGATCATCCGCAACGCGGTCAGCGCGGCGACGGAGGATCCCCGGTTCCCCGCCGTCAGAAGGGAAGAGCTCCCCTACCTGGAGATCAGCGTGGATGTCTTGGAAAAGCCGGAGGACATCCGCTCGAAGGACGAGCTCGATGTGAAAAAGTACGGGGTCATTGTCACAAAGGGGAGCAGGCGCGGTCTCCTTCTCCCGGATCTGGAGGGTGTTGACACCGTGGACGAGCAGATCCGGATCGCAAAGAGAAAAGCCGGGATCGGAGACTGGGAGGACGTATCGCTCCAGCGCTTTGCAGCCACAAGACACCAGTAGAAGAGGAGCCAGGCACAGAGAAAAGGCCCGTCCCCGCACCGCCCGGTGCAGGAATCAGAAAGAGGAGAACAGAAGCCATGTCAGAGAATCTCGCCGTATGTCCTGTGTGCTTTCGCCACTGCCGCCTGAAGGAGGGCGAGCGGGGATTCTGCGGCGCAAGAAAGGCAAAGGGCGGGAAGGTTGTCTGCGACTCCTACGGGAGGCTGACAGCGCTTGCCCTGGACCCCATCGGGAAGAAGCCGTTTGCCAGGTTCCACCCGGGAACCTTCGTGGTCTCTGTGGGGAGCTACGGCTGCAACCTGACCTGCCCGTTCTGCCAGAACTACGAGATCTCCCGGAAGAGAAACAGCCTGGGGACGACAAACATCTCCCCGGAAAAGCTCCTTGCCATCGTCACAAAGGCAAACCGGGAGGATGAGAGGACCATCGGGGCGGCCTACACCTACAACGAGCCGATGACGTTCTACGAATACATCAGGGACGCGGCAAGGCTCATTCACGAGGCAGGACTGTGCAACGTCGTCGTCACAAACGGCACCGCACAGAAGGAGCCCCTGGAGGAGATCCTGCCCTATGTGGATGCCATGAACATCGACCTCAAGGCGGCAGATCCCTGGACCTATGAGAAGGTCCTCGGCGGGTGCCTTGAAGAGACGAAGGACTTTATCGAAAGGGCTGCCGCCTCCTGCCATGTGGAGATCACAACGCTCCTTGTCCCCGGGGTCAACGACACGGAGGAGGACGTGCGGAAGATCGCACAGTTTGTGAAGGATGTGGACGGCAAAGGAGAGATCCCGCTCCACCTCTCCCGGTTCTTCCCGCGGTATCAGATGGAGCACACGCCCGCAACGGATGTCGCGTTCATCTACAGGATGCGGGAGGTCGCCTCGGAATATCTGCACTACGTCTACACCGGCAACTGCTGAGGAAAAACTATGCTGCTTGAGATCACAGATGGAACGGCAAGCCGGGGAGGAACGGTCATCCTCTCGCACTTTGACTTTGCCGTCCGCGGAACGGAAAACATTGCCATCGTCGGAAGAAACGGGGCGGGAAAGACCACCCTCCTCGATGTCCTGACAGGGAGGCTCTCACTCGATCCCAATGAGAAGAACCCAAAGTCCGGCCTCACAACGAGCCGGAAGCTCACGACAGGGTTTCTCACCCAGGCCGCGGTCGAAAACCCGGAGGAGACGGTGGAGCAGTACGTCCTCAGAAACGCTCTGCAGGACGAGACAGATGCAGAAGACGCCCAGTATGACCGGGCGCGGTACGACTTCGAGACCCGGTTTGCAAGGGCATTCACCGGCCTTGGCTTTTCGCTGGAGGACCGGACAAAGACCCTCGCCTCCTTCTCCGGGGGCGAGCAGACAAAGATCTGCCTCATCGGTCTCCTCCTGCGGGAGCCCGATCTTCTTGTGCTCGATGAGCCCACAAACCACCTGGACCTTGCAGGCGTGCAGTGGCTCGAGGCGTACTTAAGGAGCTATCCGAAGGCGGTGGTTGCCGTCTCCCACGACCGGTACTTCATCGAGTCTGCGAGGTGGCAAACGGAAAGGTCACCCGGTATGCGGGCGGCTATACCGCCTACCGGGAGGAGAAGACCAAAAAGCTCGCAAGGGAGAAGAAAGCCTATGAGGAGCAGCAGGCAGAACTCGACCGCCTCTCCCGCCTCATCGTCCAGTTCCGCAACAAGCCGAGAAAGGCCGCCTTTGCAAGGAGCCGGGAGTCGATCCTAAAGCGCATGGAGCTTGCGCCAAAGCCGGAGGCAGACGATGCCGTGATCCACACGGAGGAGATCGTGCCGGAGCGCCCCGGGGCCCGCTGGGTCTTTGTCTGCAAGGATCTGACGATCGGCTATGACGCCCCGCTCAAAGACCTCACCTTCCGCCTCAGGCGGGGGCAGAAGATCGGCGTCCTCGGACCAAACGGCACCGGAAAGACCGCCTTTGTACGAACGATCGCAAGGCTCCTTCCTGCGCTCTCCGGAGACCTTCGGATCGGGGAGCACGTGGACATGGCCTACCTCGATCAGCTCTCTGCAAGGATCACCTCCGACCTGACTGTATTTGACTGGTTCCACAGCGCCTTCCCCGCCCTCACGGGAAAAGAGGTCCGCCAGACCCTTGCCGGCTTTCTCTTCTTCGGACAGGACATGGGAAAGAAGGTCTCCGACCTCTCCGGCGGGGAGAAGATGCGCCTCTGCCTTGCAAAGATCCTGCAGGAGCGGCCGAATTTCCTCATCCTGGATGAGCCCACCAACAACATGGACATCCCGGCAAAGGAGACCCTGGAGTCGATCTTCCGGCAATACCAGGGAACCATCCTGTTTGTCTCCCACGACCGGTATTTCTTAAGCCGCGTCGCAGACGCCCTCCTCCTCTTTCCAAAGGATTCCGGAAAGATCCTGTACTACCCCTCGGACTACACCCACTACGAGGAGAGAAAGAAAAAGGCCGATGCGGGCCTCTCCCCGGACCTTGCAAGGAGCGCGGAGAACCAGGCGCTCATCGAGACGCTCCGGTCCGTGCCGAAGAAGGAGACGGGGATGCTCCGGCAGATCCCGGAGGAGGAGCAGGCCTTCGACTGGCGCTTCTCCCTCCTTGCGGAAAAGCGCCGCGGGGCAGAGGACGCCTTCTTTCGGGACTGCGAGGATCTTTCCGCCCTCCCCGAATCGGAGGAAGCCTGGGAAAACGCCCTTGCGGAGAGACCCGCTCTCCAAAAAAAGCGGGAGGCGGACCGGGCTGCCTGGACCGAAGTGCTCCTTTCCTGGTATGACCTCTACCTCGAGCGGGAGGCCTTCCGCGCAGGCAGAGCCGGGCGGGATTTAACGCAGATTTAACCGGATTTTCATCCGGATTCAAACAGGGCCCGCTACCCTGCTTCTCAGAAGGGGAGGTGTTCCCAGATGAGAAGAATGTGGAAATCCTGCAGCAGGAAGACAGCGAGACAGCAGGCAGAGGATGCGGTGCTTGCGGGGACTTTTCGCGGGCTGGTGTCGGGGCTTGTCCTTGGTTTTGTCCTGTATGTGCTCTATGTCGTGCTCCTTTCCCTGCCGGGTGCAGAGATCGGAATGCGCCTGTTCTCCTGCCTCTTTGTCGGCGCGGTGCTCGGCTCCCTGGCAGGCTTTGTACGGGCCTTCTGCCTGCTGCCATAACAAAAGCAGATTTTATGCCCATGCGATGGAACCCCCCTCGCATGGGCTTTTTTGTTCCCAAGCTGCTACGCAAAACAGGCTCTTTGCTTTCCCCCTCCCTGTCCCCCTGACACTGTGCCATACTCGGGCTGTATGGAGTCGGCCCAATTGCGGGCCGGGAGGGAGTAAAAAAGATGAAGCGTTTTGGTACCATTCTTGCGGCCGCAGCGGCGGCCCTGTTTCTGTTTGCCGGGCAGCCGGTCCAGGCAGCCTCTGTCACAACTGCGGCACAAGCGAAGGCGGCCTTTGCCTCGTTCCTTGCCGGGGATTCCAAAGAGCCTGTCACCATTGACCTCTCCACAGCGCACGCCCGGCAGGGCATCCCCGGAAGCACCTTCTCCCACGGGGAGAAGCTCACGCTCCCTGCGCTCTGGCAGAGGCAGCAGCAGGGAGCTGCATCAGCCATGCAGACGACCAGCCTGTACGGCTGTTCCCTAAACTATGCGGAGATCACCAGTGCCGACAACGGCACCCCGCTCCTTGTCCTGGAGTTCCGCTCTCAGGACCAGACGTTTCACAGTCCCATGAGCGAATGGGTAATTTCGAGTCGGACAGACGGCCTCCATGCGGTGCAGGCGTTTTACTACGGAGGGAAGACCTCTACCAGAACGGATACGCCGCGGTGACCAGCGACTACTATGCGAGCGGCATTTTCGGGTCGTTCTGGTATGCCCTGCAGGCAGACGGCAGGGCAAAGCGCCTGTACCAGGAGGGCTGGGCAAGGGAAGAACCCATGGTTTCCTACGTTGTCTCCACCTTTGTTCCCAAGAAGGAAGCGTCCGCCGCAGAGGCAGCTGTGGACAGCCTTGTCCGGAACAGCGGCATTTCCTACCGCACAAACCTCTACTATGCAAAGATCGGCGGGACGATCTTCGGGAGCACCGGGACAGGAGAGGACTACAGCCCGCAGGACGTCTCCCTGCAGCAGGCAATCTGCAGCAGCCTTGGCTTTGTGTATGCAGAGCCCGCTGCCATACAGCAGTATGAGCACGACTATG
>ONMH01000055.1 GCA_900318875.1 uncultured Lachnospiraceae bacterium
CGGTGCTACTTTAGGATTTGTAGCCGGAAGCCGGCATTGCAAAGACGCAATCGTATGAAACGATTGCGTCTTTTTTATTTTGTGAAGAAAAGAGAATGCGAAGGGCCGGACTTCCAAAAACACACAGGAGGAACTTCAAAATGAGACTGAAGGACACGGGACTTACTGCTGAGGAGCTCAAGGCTCTGGTAAACAAGTACATGATCGAGACCTATGAGCGTTTCGATTTTGTCGCGGATCGTGCAAAGGGCAACTACATGTACGATGAGAACGACACACCGTACCTCGACTTCTACGCAGGCATCGCCGTCAACAGCGTCGGCAACTGCAACGAGAAGGTTGTCAAGGCCGTTCAGGACCAGGCAGCCACCATCATGCAGACCTTCAACTATCCTTATACCGTTCCGCAGGCCCTTCTCGCTGAGAAGATCTGCACCACGATCGGAATGGACAAGATCTTCTTTCAGAACACCGGAACCGAGGCCAACGAGGCAATGATCAAGATGGCAAGAAAGTACGGCGTTGAGAAGTACGGTCCGAAGAGATACAAGATCGTCACCGCCGCAAAGTCCTTCCACGGACGCACCTTCGGTGCCATGTCCGCAACCGGTCAGCCTGACAACGCCTGCCAGGTCGGCTTCGGTGATATGACTCCCGGTTTCTCCTATGCAAAGTTCAACGACCTTGAGGACTTCAAGGCAAAGGTCGATGATGACACCATCGCCGTCATGGTCGAGCCCATCCAGGGCGAGGGCGGCGTGAATCCGGCAACCCCTGCGTTCATGCAGGGTCTGAGAAAGCTCTGCGATGAGAAGCACATGCTGCTCCTGATCGATGAGGTCCAGACCGGATGGTGCCGCACCGGCAAGATCATGGCATACATGCACTACGGCATCAAGCCCGACATCGTCTCCATGGCAAAGGCTATGGGCGGCGGAATGCCGATCGGCGCCATCTGCGCAACCGAGGAGGTCTCCAAGGCCTTCACGATGGGCTCTCACGGAACCACGTTCGGCGGACATCCGGTCTGCTGTGCCGCTTCCCTGGCAGCCATCACCGAGATGCTCGACAAGGATCTGGCAGGCAAGGCTGCAGAGACCGGTGAGTACCTGATGGCAGGCCTCAGAAAGCTCCCTCATGTGAAGGAAGTCCGCGGCAAGGGCCTGATGATCGGCATCGAGTTCACGGATCTGGGCAGTGTTGACATGAAGCACGAGTGCTTCCACAGACACATGCTCACCACTGCCATCGGCTCCAACATCATGCGCCTGATCCCGCCGCTCACTGTCACCAAGGAGGAGTGCGACAAGGCCATCGAGATCATCGGTGAGTCCATCGACGCTCTGAGCAAGTAAGAAACCGTCCGGGGGTAGAGTTCATGAAACATATGGTCATTACCATCGGCTGTGAGTACGGCGCAGGCGGACCGCAGATCGGCCGCTTCATCGCCGACGCCCTGGGCATTGAGTTCTATGACCGGGACATCGTGGACAAGGTCGTGGAGGAGACCGGTGTCTCCAGGGACCTGGTTGAGAAGACCGATGTCGATGCAAACGTCAAGTTTGAGGTCGACACCTCCCTGGGACCCAGGTACCTAAACCTCACGAACCGTGTCATCTACGTGCAGTTCGATGTCATCCGACAGATGGCGGAGAAATCCTCCTGTGTCATCATCGGGCGCTGCGCGGACTACATCCTGAAGGAGAGAAAGGACACCCTGAAGGTGTTCCTGTATGCTCCGAAAGAAACCCGCATCCGCTCCGTGATGGAGCTGGAGCACCTGTCGAGAGACCAAGCGGAAAAGCGTGTTGCATACTACGATGAGAACGAGCACGTCCGCTACAAGTACATGACCGGAACCTACCGCGGCGACAGAAACAACAGAGACATCCTGCTGAACAGTGCCCTGCTCGGCTGGGAGAAGACAGCAAAATATCTGCTGCAGCTGATTGATCTTCGCTACGGAGAGTGAACTCCGGATACGGGATCGTCGGCAATGGCGCTGACGGATGGAAGGCTTTGTGCCCTCTGTCCGCCGGCGTTTTTTTGTGCCCTGCTGGCGGTCCGAAACAGAAGTGAAATAGAGAACACAAACAGTACTGAATTCAAGTTGGAGGGAGTTCAGCATTATGGAACCTAAAAAATCAGAGTTTGACAAAGTCCTGTCGATGTGGGACATCCTGGTCATCGCCTTCGGCGCCATGATCGGCTGGGGCTGGGTTGTCTCGACCGGCGACTGGATTGACCGCGGCGGCGTCATCGGCGCCATGCTCGGCTTCGTGATCGGCGGCGTGATGATCTTCTTCGTGGGCCTGACCTACGCGGAGCTGACGGCAGCCATGCCCCAGTGCGGCGGCGAGCACGTCTTTTCCCACCGCGCCATGGGTCCCTGGGGATCCTTTGTCTGCACCTGGGCCATCATCTTTGGCTACGTCAGCGTCGTCTGCTTCGAGGCCTGCGCCCTGCCGACGATTATCGCCTACCTGTATCCCCCGTTCCTGCAGGGATACCTGTACACGGTGGACGGCTTCCAGATCTACGCGACCTGGCTCGTCACGGCCATGGCCTGCGCGGTTGTCATCACAGCGCTGAACATCGTCGGCACCAAGACCGCGGCAAACCTGCAGACCGTCCTCACCGTCATCATCGGCGCGGCGGGGATTCTCCTGATTGTGGGTTCCCTGTTCTCCGGCAGCCCCTCGAACCTGGAGGGACAGATGTTTGTCGGCAATACCGGCGGAGAGCGGTTCAACGCCATCCTCCGGGTGGCACTGACAACCCCGTTCTTCTTCATCGGCTTTGATGTCATTCCCCAGGCCGCAGAGGAGATCTCGGGATCACTCAGGAAGATCGGCACCATGCTGATCCTCTCCATCGTCCTCGCCGTCACGTTCTATGCGCTCGTCATCTTTGCCGTCGGCTATGTCTTAAACAGCAGCGAGCTGGCAGCGTCGGTGGCCTCCGCCTCCGGCCTTGTGACCGCGGATGCGATGGCAAAGGCCTTCCACTCCACGGTGATGGCAAAGGTCGTCATCGTGGGCGGCCTCTGCGGCATCGTGACGAGCTGGAACTCCTTCCTCATCGGTGCATCGAGAGCCATGTACTCCATGGCAAAGTCCTACATGATTCCGCCGATGTTCGGCAAACTCCATCCCAAGCACAAGACCCCGGTGAACGCCCTGCTCCTGATCGGCGGCATCTCGGTCCTCGCACCGCTCCTTGGACGGTCCATGCTGGTCTACGCCATGGATGCCGGCAACTTCGCCTGCTGCACGGCCTACTGCATGGTCGCCCTGTCCTTCATCATCCTTCGCAGGAAGGAGCCGGACATGGACCGTCCCTACAAGATCCGCAACTTTAAGTTCGTGGGAGTCATGGCCGTCATCATGAGCGGCGCCATGGTCATCCTCTACATCATCCCCGGGACCGGCGTCACGCTGGTTCCCATCGAGTGGGGGATCCTCCTTGCCTGGTGCGGCCTCGGCGTGGTCTTCGCCATCGTCTGCAGGCACAAGTACGGCGCGGACTTCGGTACCCTCGAGAACATCCTGATCGAGAACGAGGGCCCCGCCAAGGAAATCCACGTAACCCAGGCGCCGAAGGACGTCTCCGTCGCCATCGACATGGAGCGCATCCGCAGCAAGGAGCTTGCTGCCTCCGAGGCAGTGGTTCCGGAGGCGGACAGAGCCTTCGGGTTCTTCCTCCCCATCTCCGTTCAGTACGGCTTTGGCAGGACAAAGGACATCGGAAAGCTGGCAGCGCCCTTTGGAAAGAAGGCACTGCTTGTCACCGGAGCCTCGAGTGCCAGGAAGTCCGGCCTCTATGACAGGGTAAAGGAGGCTCTGGAGGCGGAGGGCATCACCACCGCCCTCTACGACAGGGCAAGGCCGAATCCCCTGACCACCGATGCGGTGGACGGGGCACACTTCCTGAAGGAGAACGGCTGCGACTTCGTGGTCGCCTTAGGCGGCGGCTCCGTCATCGACTGCGCAAAGGGTATCGCCTTCTGTGCGGTGAACGGGGATGACATCGACGAGTACATCTACGGAAGAAAGGCTTCCGACCAGGCGCTTCCGATTGTGGCAGTGCCCACGACCTGCGGCACCGGCTCCGAGGGCAACGGCTTTGCCGTCCTGACGAACCCGGAGAACGGGGACAAGAAGTCGCTTCGCTGCGCGTCCATCGCGCCGAAGGTCGCCATCGTCGATCCCGAGAACATGATGACGATGCCGACAAAGGTCCTGGCATCCGTCGGGTACGATGCCCTGTGCCACCTGATGGAGGCCTACACCGCAAACAGCGCAGAGCCCCTCACGGATGCCCTGTGCCTGTATGCGATGCCCCTCATCGTCAGGAACCTCCCCGCAGCCTGCGAGGATCCGACGGACAAGGAGGCCTTTGGCAAGCTTGCCATCGCTGCCACGATCGGCGGCATGGTCATCGGCCAGGCGGGCGTCACCCTTTCCCACGCGATGGAGCATCCGCTCTCGGGCCTCAAGAACATCACCCACGGAAGAGGCCTTGCCGTCCTCTCCCCCTATGTCATTGAGGAGACATACCGGGGCAACCGGTATAAATTCGGAAACATCGCGCGAATCCTTGGCGGCATGACAGCCGAGGATGCAGCACCGCTCCTTCGCGCCTTTTCCGATCGCTTAGGGCTTGAGAACAGCCTGAAGGCCCTGGGCTTTGCAGAGAGCGACATCCCGTGGCTCACCGAGAACTGCCAGAAGGTCTCTGCTGCGAACTTAAAGAACACACCGGCAAAGGTCGATGCGGACATGATTGCACGGATCTACAAAAAGGCAATGTAAGCAGGTACCAAACGATGGGAATCCTCCGGGCTACCTCCAACGATTACGCCCGGAATCCGCCGCAGGCTCTGAAAGGGGTCTGCGGTATTTTTGTGCACTAAAAAACCGGTCCCCAGGCGGGAACCGGTGAAACTTCCGTGGAACAGCAGGACTTACTCGGCGAGATCGCTGCCAGTGAGGAGCTTGTAGGCCTCCTTGTACTTTGCAATCGTCTTGTCGATGACGTCGGCGGGCAGGTTGTAGTCGGAGTCCGGATTGGCTTTGAGCCAGTCGCGGACGAACTGCTTGTCAAAGGAGGGCTGGCCATGGCCGGGCTCATACCCCTCGAGGGGCCAGAAGCGGGAGGAGTCAGGGGTCAGCATCTCATCGCCGAGGACGACCTCGCCCTTCTCGTTCAGACCAAACTCAAACTTCGTGTCGGCGATGATGATGCCGCGGGAGAGTGCATAGTCAGCGCACTTCTTGTAGAGGGCAATTGTCGCATCCCTGATCTTCTTTGCGTACTCCTCGCCGTGGCCGGGAAAGGCCTTCTCCAGGACCTCGATAGAGCGCTCGAAGGAGATGTTCTCGTCGTGGTCGCCGATCTCCGCCTTCGTGGAAGGTGTGTAGATTGGCTCCGGGAGCTTGTCGCACTCCTTGAGACCTGCCGGGAGCGTGATGCCGCAGACCGTGCCGTTCTTCTGATAGGAAGCCCAGCCGGAACCGGTGATGTAGCCGCGCACGATGCACTCGATGGGGATCATGGTGAGCTTTTTGCAGAGCATGCTGCGGCCCTCAAAGGCAGGGGTCTGGAAGAAAGCAGGCATGTCCTTCGTATCTGTGGACAGCATGTGGTTGGGGATGATGTCCTTCGTGTAGTCGAACCAGAAGCGGCTCATCTGGGTCAGAACCTTGCCCTTGGAAACGACCTTGTTCTTCAGAATGACATCGAACGCAGAGATGCGGTCGGTTGCCACCATGATCAGCGCATCGCCGATGTCGTAGATCTCGCGTACCTTACCTTCTTTAACGGGCTTGAATTCTTCCATGTCTCCTCCTTAAGCGAATTGAGAAACACAAGATGGTGGATATGTTATGATGAAGAAAGGCGTTATCCCGGAAATCCGATTGCGGAAAATCCCGGATGTACTACCGCCTGAGATTATACCCATCAGATAAGGAAAAAACAATGCAAACACCAACCACAATCGGAATCCTGGCCCACGTCGATGCTGGCAAGACGACGCTCTCCGAGAGCATCCTTTACCTTACCGGTGCGATCCGAATGCGGGGCAGGGTGGACCACCAGGATGCCTTTCTCGACACGGATGCCATGGAGAAAAAGCGCGGCATCACGATCTTCTCGAAGCTTGCAAGATTTCAGAGGGCAGAGCGGCCCTTTATTCTCCTCGACACCCCGGGCCATGCGGACTTCTCCCCGGAGACGGAGCGGGCTCTGCGGGTGCTGGACGTCGCGGTCCTTGTCCTGTCGGCGGCAGACGTGGAGGAGAGCGGCATCACGGATCCACAGGTTGCCGTCCTGTGGCGCCTTCTTGCCCATAACCACGTCCCAACCTTCGTCTTTGTCAACAAGATGGATCAGCTCCGCACGGGGGATTCGAGAGAGGACACAGAAAAGCAGAACGCCCTCTTTTCCGTGATCCGGCGGGAGCTGGGAGAGGGGCTTGTCCCCTTTGATAAAAACCAGCTTTGCCCGGAGAATGAGGAGCAGGTGGCGGTCCTTGACGAGGCGCTGACAGAGCGGGTGCTAAGCGGCGAGGCGCTCTCTGCAGAGGATGTGACCGCCCTTGTCCGGACAAGAAAGCTCTTCCCCGTCTACTTTGGCGCTGCCCTCTCCGATGAGGGCGTGGAGGACCTCCTGGAGGGCCTCTGCCGCTACACAAAGCCAAAGACCTATCCCGATGATTTTGGCGCCGTCGTCTACAAGGTGACAAGGGAGGGCACAGGACCTCTTGCACCGCGCCTTGTGTGGATGAAGCTGACGGGGGGAGCGCTCTCCGTGCGGGATGCCGTGGAGGAGAGGGTGGATCTCTCAGAAGAGCCGGCGGAGTCCGGGGAGGAGTCAGAGGATACACCGGAGCACCTCTCAGAGAAGATCTCCGGAATCCGCCTCTACTCCGGGGAGAAGTACACGAGCGTCACAAGTGCACAGGCGGGCGAGATCGTCTGCGTGACAGGGCTCTCCCGGGCAAGGGCGGGAGACGGCCTTGGCTTTGAGAAGACGAACAAAGAGGAACTCCTCTCCCCGATTGAGACGAGAGCCGTGATCCCGCCAAAGGGGGTCGACCGCTTTACCCTGCTCCAGGCCCTCAGGGGCCTCGAAGAGGAGGAGCCGATGCTCCACGTCGCCCCGGATGAGAAGACCGGGGATATCTGCGTCCAGATCATGGGGCAGATCCAGACGGAGATCCTGCAGCACCTTCTGGAGGAGCGGTACGGGATCCGGGCGCAGTTCGGCCCCGGCCGCATCGTCTACAGGGAGACGATCCGGCGCCCGGTGGAGGGCGTCGGGCACTTTGAGCCCCTGCGCCACTACGCGGAGGTCCATGTGCTCCTCACCCCCGGAGAGCCCGGAAGCGGCGTTGTCATCGAGAACGGGTGCCTCCCGAACATGCTGGACTCCAACTGGCAGAACCTGATCCTCCAGAACCTGTCCCAGAAGACCCACAGAGGGGTCCTCACGGGCGCCGAGCTCACGGACGTGAAGATCACGCTCCTTGGCGGAAAGGCGAGCAAAAAGCACACGGAGGGCGGGGACTTTCGAAAGGCGGCCCTTCGCGCCGTGCGCCAGGGCCTCATGTGCGCCGAGAACATCCTTCTGGAGCCGGTTCTGTCCTTCCACTTAGAACTCCCAAAGGAGAACCTTGGAAGGGCCCTGAATGACTTTACAAAGATGTCTGCGAAGTTCTCCCCGGCGGACTTTGCGGGGGACACGGCAATCCTGGAGGGAAAGGTCCCTGCGAGCACCCTGGGAAGCTATGCATCAGAGGTTGCAGGCTATACGGGAGGCAGGGGAAAGCTATCTGTCTCCCTCTCCGGGTACGAGCCCTGTCACAACAGCAGAGAGGTGCTGGATGCCGCAGGGTACAGCCCGGACGAGGACCGATACAACCCCTCCTATTCCGTGTTCTGCTCCCACGGCGCCGGGACCATTGTCACCTGGGATCACGTGCGAAGCCACATGCAGGTGGACACGGGCTGGCGGCAGGAGCCGGAGGATCCCAAGGCGCACTACCTCTCTGACGACTATTACACGTTTACGGCAGAGGCGATCGATGATACCCCGGTCCTCGATGACGGCCTCTCCGAGGACCCGGAGAAGGAGAGCCATGACGCCGCAAGAAAGAGCAGGGGCGCCGACTTTCGGGACCGGGAGGCAGCGCACCAGGCGGCTGAGAAAGAACTCATGGAGATCTTTGAGAAGACCTACGGAAAGATCCCGACAAGGCTTCGAAACCCGGAGAACGAGCGGCTGGATCTCCTGGAGCCCCTGGAGGAAAAGGAGAAGGGACCGGGGGATCCGAAGTACGCGGCGAAGAAGGCGGCAAAGCGGGAGCCCCTTGCAGAGTACCTCCTTGTCGATGGCTACAACATCATCTACGCCTGGGCAGAGCTTCGGGACCTTGCCATCACGGACATCAAGGCGGCGCGGGACAAGCTCATCGACATCCTCTGCGACTATGCGGGGATCTCCGGCTTTTTGGTGATCCTTGTCTTTGATGCCTACCGGGTGCCGGGCGGCGCGAGGGAGGTCACAAGGCAGGGAGGCATTGACATCGTGTACACGAAAGAAGCGGAGACGGCAGATCTCTACATCGAGAAGACTGCCCACTCCCTCTCCCAGAAGCACCGGGTGTACGTCGCGACCTCCGATGCCATCGAGCAGGTGATCATCTACGGCGCCGGGGCTTACCGGCTCTCCGCGAGGGGACTCCTCGAGCAGATCCTTGCGGCAAAGGAGAGAATGCGGCAGGAGTACCAGATTGACTGACACGGTCATCCAAGTCCGAAAAGGCAGAAGAAGATGCGGGCAGGTCCACGCCCGGGCGGGGGAAAATGCACGGAGGTCCTGTGCGGAATCGGGCGGATTTGTCGGCAAAGTTCACCAAAGAAAGGGCGCATGCGCCCGGAATCTGTGAACCCTGACGGAGTGTGGATAACTCTGTGGACAGACTGTGGATGCGGTGTGGAAAACCCGCCCGCTGCTATTGACAGGGCTCCCGTGTTTTCTTACAATTTTGGAAGAACAAAAACGAGTCAGAAGAGCACGGAGTACCCATGGTCACAGTTTCCTACGACGACAATTCAGAATATGAGACCCAATCGTTCCCCCGCTGCCAGTTTTACAACCGGGAGACGGACCTGTGTCGGGTGTACTCGGAAGAGGCACTGCGCACGCTGCAGAATGGAATGATTCAGCTCGGCATCTCTTACTGCGTAAAGCCCGAGCACAACGAGCTGCTGTACCGGTTCCTCCACGGAAACCGGTTCGCGCCCAGCATCGTGCGGGTGCACGAGGATGACATCGAGACCGCTGTGGAATTCTGCGACGGTCTGGAGGATGTGGAGCTTGTCTGCGAGCTGCCAAAGCGCGACTACTGCCCAAGGGAAGTGGCAAACAGCAGGGAAGAACAGGACGGAAGATATGGAGAAGAGAACGGGTTCGGAGGGATCTCCCTCGGAAAAGCGTAAGAGTCCGGATAAGAATAACCGGAGTGCCGCAGAGAAATCTGCGGCCTCTTTTGCGTATAAGAAAAAGAGTTACGGGGAAAAAGCCGCAGCAGGGAAGGCAAAGAAGCCTGATAAAAAGACCGCTGCAGAAAGAAGCCATGCAGGGAAAAGTGCGGTAAAAACCAGCATGGCAGGAAAGAGCACGGAAAGAAAAAGCACTGCCCCCGAAAAAGTGCAGAAGACAAAGTCCAGATGTCCCTGGTCCGGCAGGTGCGGCGGCTGCACGATGATCGATGTCCCCTACGAGGACCAGATCCGGGAGAAGCAGAAGGTTGTGGAGGAGCTGATCGGGGACTTTGGCCCGGTGGAGCCCTTCATTAAGATGAAGAACCCCGGCCGCTACCGGAACAAGGTCACCAGCATCTGCGGCATCGACTCCCACAAAAAGCCCATCTGCGGCGTCTTTAGGGAGCGCTCGCACGAGATCATCCCGGTGAAGACCTGCCTGATCCAGGACCGGAGGGCGGATGCCATCGTGCAGTCCGTGTTCTCCCTTTTTCCATCCTTCAAGATGAAGGTCTATGACGAGCGGACGGGATACGGTATGGTGAAGGCGATCCAGGTGCGCTGCGCAAGGGCAACCGGCCAGATCATGGTGACGCTTGTCACAAGCGGGCCCGCCTTCCCCTCCAGGAAGAACTTTGTGGATGCCCTCTTAAAGCTGGAACCCTCCATCACGACGATCGTCCAGAACATCAATGACCGTGACACCACGATGGTGCTCGGTACCAGGGAGAAGGTGCTGTACGGAAACGGGTACATCGAGGACACCCTCCTCGGGAAGACCTTCCGCCTCTCCTCCCGCTCATTCTACCAGGTGAATTCCATTCAGACGGAGAAGCTCTACAACATCGCCATCGACATGGCGGGGCTCTCCGGAAAGGAGCGGGTGCTTGATGCCTACTGCGGCATCGGCACGATCGGCATCTGCGCCTCGGACAAGGCAAAAGAGGTGATCGGAGTCGAGCTCAACGAGGACGCGGCGGCGGATGCCCAGGAGAACGCAAGGCTCAACCACGCGGACAACGTGACCATCTATGCGGACGACGCGGGGCAGTTTATGACCGAGATGGCGCAGAAGAAGGAGCCGGTGGACGTCCTCTTCATGGACCCGCCAAGGAGCGGTGCCTCCTTTGACTTTCTGCAGAGCGCGCTGATCCTTGCCCCGAAGAAGATCGTCTACATCTCCTGCAA
>ONMH01000014.1:0-9149 GCA_900318875.1 uncultured Lachnospiraceae bacterium
TATCTTGTGCGGTATGTCTTTTCGGGATGGAAATTCCGGCACTGCGTCTTTGCAGGGGCTCTCTCGAGCCTCCTCATCGAATCGCTCCAGGGCCTTACGCCTTTGACAATCAATCGAGAAGGGTTTCCCGCGGACGGGAGCAGTACCGGGAGATCGCGGAGAAGCTGTACCAGCCCGGTGAGCGAACGGACCTTCCTGGCGCAAAGGAAACCCAGAAGGCGATCCTCCTCCACCTTGCCGAGGAGATGCATCGGTTTCCCGCCTTTCTCGAGGAGCTGCAGAAGCGGTTTCCGGATCTGGTGGAAATTCCAAAACTATAACAATGGCGCTCTGCGCAGGGAACCCGAACGGGAACCCGGGCAGGGTGCTTTTTCTTTTGACCGCATGTGGTATGATCATGCGGTCACAGTCTGGCGGAGGAGAAAAAGAGACGCTGGTTCGGCGCCGGTGCACCGCTCCCGCCAGAGGAAGACCATAAGAGATCAAAAGATCAGAAACAGAGAACAGAGAAGAAAACATAGAGCGCAGAGAACAGCCCATTTCAGACAGACGCAGAGACGCTCTCTGGAAGGGACAGGAAGGGGAGACATCAATGGCAGCAGAAGAACAGGAAAGGCAATCGATCAGAAGAGAGCTGCGGCAGCGCCTTGCGACAGCGGGAGAGCGCTGGCTCTTTGTCCTTCGCTGGGTGCTCTTTGCCCTTGCCTGCGGCGCTGTGCTGGGGGTTCTCGGCGGCGTCTTTGCAAAGCTCATTGACCTTGCGGGGGCGATACGGACGGCGCACCCTGCTTTTTTGCTGCTTCTTCCTGTGGGGGCTGTGGCGATTCACGGCTATTACCGCATGATCAGGGCGGATGACTCGGGAACGAACCTCATCATCTCCTCTGTGCAGGCCGGGGAGGCGGTGCCCCTTCGCCTTGCCCCTGCGATCTTTCTCTCCACGGTGTTCTCCCACCTCTGCGGTGCCTCTGTGGGCAGAGAGGGCGCAGCGCTGCAGCTTGGCGGCTCTGTCTCCAGTGCCCTTGGAAAGCTCTTTCGCCTTCGAAGGGATGACCACCACGTCATGGTGATGTGCGGTATGTCCGCCGCGTTCTCTGCGATCTTCGGCACCCCGATGTCTGCCGCGGTCTTCTCCATGGAGGTCGTGAACGTCGGCATCATGCACTACGCAGCGCTCCTTCCCTGCATTGTCTCCTCCCTGACCGCAAGGGCGGTGGCCCGTGCCGTGTTCGGCCTCCCGGATGCGAAGTATGTCGTGACCTCGATCCCGGACCTTACCCTCGGCACAGCGGCGGAGGCGGGGATCTTCGGTCTCTTCTGCGGTTTTGCCTGCATTCTCTACTGCTCCTGTCTGCACCACGCGGAGGAGGGCTTTCAAAAGCGCATTGCCTCTCCGTTTCTGCGTGCCCTGCTCCTTGGCAGTGTCCTGCTCCTTCTCACCTTCCTCTCCGGCAGCCAGACCTACAACGGCACCGGCGCCTCTGTCATCGCGGATGCGATCTTCGGGGTGCCCCTCCCCTGGTATGACCTTCTCGTCAAGATCCTGTTCACCTCCCTCTCCCTGGCAGCAGGCTACAAGGGCGGTGAGATCGTCCCCGCCCTGTTTGTGGGATCCTGCCTCGGGAACCTGACAGGGGCCCTCTTTCCCGCCTGCGGCAGGAGCCTTCTTGCCGCTTGCGGCATCGGTGCTGCCTTCTGCGGGGTGACAAACAGCCCGATCACGGCCCTTCTCATCTGCCTGGACCTGTTTGGCCTCGACGGCGCACCCTACTACCTGCTCGCCGTTGCGGTGTCCTACCTTGCCTCCGGCTACTACGGCCTCTACAGCACCCAGCGGTATGCCTCCGCCAAGTACCATGCGGACTTTCCGGAGAGCCGGGATATTCTGAAGTGAGGGCGGGTGCTCTGTATCCGTCCGGAGCACGGCCGGGAGGCGCTGCCCCGGATCTGCCGCCTCTCCCCTTCAGACAGGCGCCTTCGCAGCAGCCTGTCTTTCTCCCTGTCCTTATTCTTTGAGAATTCTCTGCTTTCATGCAGCTTCCCGTTTTGTGAGATTCCGCTTCCCTTGCCTGCGCCCTGTGTTAAAATACATACTTATAGTGCCGCCCTATGTACACAGGCCGAGAGAGGCGCCGCGCGCCGCTCTTTGGTCCTCCGTGCACAAAACAAAAGTGGGAACGGCCTTCCCGGGAGGATGATGCAAAAAGACCGCATTTACGTATGCCACACGTTTTACCACGCCTATGTTGCCTGCCTGAAGGAGCTGAATCTCCCAAAGGACCAGCAGGGCGGTGCCACCCTTGTCCTCTCAAAGATGTCGAACAACTTTGCGACCTTCCCGGAGCGGGCCAAAAAGAGCGGCCTCTTTGCAGCTGTCATTGAATTCGATGAGAAGGACTACACGTACTTCCCGGAGCTTGTTTCCCTCAAAAAGGACCGGGGGAACCTGGTTTTAAACATGCTCCAGCGGATGAAATTCTGTAAGAGGCTCGGCGAGCTCGAGGCGCCCTTTGTGCCGGTGGACTTTTCGCAGTACAGGGACATCTATGTCTTCTGCGACTCGGATCCCATCGGCTACTACTTAAGCTGCAGGAAGATCTATTACCATGCGGTGGAGGATGGCCTCAACTGCATCCGCTACCGGGACACGGCAAGGGATGACAACCGGGGGCACTTCGCCCTCAAGGCAAAGATGGCGGCCTTAGGACTCATCTTCATCCAGAACGGCTACGGAAAGTACTGCATCGACTTTGAGGTCAACGACATCTCCGTCCTCGACCACCCGATCCCAAAGATGCGGGAGGTCCCAAGGGAAGCGCTTGTTGCCCACCTATCCGATGCGGACAGGGCGCTCCTCTCCGACATGTTCATCGAAAACAGAAAGGACCTTGAGGAGAAGCTTGCCCAGGCAGATGCGAAGGGCCTTCCGAAGATCCTTGTCCTGACAGAGCCCCTGACAAAGAGCCTTGCAACCAGAGAGCAGCTCTTTCGGGACCTCATCAGGGAGTACGGGATCATCGACGGGAAGCCTGGCGTCATCGTGATCAAGCCCCATCCGAGGGATCTCCTCGATTATCAGAAGGCCTTCCCGGGGGATGTGGTTCTCGACAGTCACTTCCCGATGGAGATCCTGAACTTTACGGGAGCCTCTTTTGACCGGGTCGTCACGGTGTACACGGTGCCCTCCTCCATCCACTGCGCGAGGGAGAAGGTCTACCTCGGGAGCAGCTTCATGGACCGGTATGAGTCCCCGGAGGACCACAGGAGTGTGACCAACGCGGCGGCAAGTGTGACAAGAAGCTGAAGAGAAGACCAGACAGGAACACACAGATATGCAGAAGACATGGAAGAAACTGAATCTCCTCCTGGACCGGCGCCAGAAGCAGGTCATGGTGGGCCTTGTGTTCATCATGCTGATCGGCGCTGTGCTCGAGGCCCTGGGCATCACGCTGATCATCCCGATCCTGGAGGTGATCATCGACCCGGAGGCGATCTCCGAGAACAAGTATCACATGGGGGACATCTACAATGCCTTGGGCATGCAGAGCACCAGGGACTTTGCCCTCCTGATGATGGGGGCCATCGTCGTGGTGTTCCTCATCAAGAACCTTTACCTCTATTTCGAACAGAAGGTCCTCTTAAGTTTCATCTATAAGAACCAGTTCCGTACCTCAAACCGCATGATGATCAACTTCATGAAGCGGCCCTATGAGTACTACCTAAATGCCAACACCTCTGTGATCCAGCGCAACATCACGAGCGACATCAACAACGTCTATGCGCTGATCTTAAACCTCCTGCAGCTGACCTCGGAGATCATCGTCTTCGTGATCCTGGTGCTGGTGCTTCTTGCCGTGGATGCAAAGATGATCCTGACGATCGCAGCCCTCCTCATCCTCGTCCTTGTCATCATCAAGAAGTTTTTAAAGCCCGTGATGCTCAAGGCCGGAAAGGACAACCAGGACTACTACGCGGGGCTCTTCCGCTGGATCTCCGAGTCTGTGGATGCGGTCAAGGAGATCAAGATCGCAAACAAGGAGAACTACTTCATCAACGAGTACGCAAAGTGCGGCGAGGGCTACGTGAATGCCGTGCAGAAGTACTCCCTGTACACGGCGACCCCAAGACTCCTCATCGAGTGGGTCTCCATCGCGGGCCTTGTCCTGTACATGATGTTGGAGGTCATGACCGGCACCGGAAGCCTTGCCTCCATGGTGCCCCAGATCGGCGTCTTCGGCATGGCGGCGGCAAGACTCCTTCCCTCTGCAAACAGGATCAACACGTACCTGACCAACATCTCCTACTTCACGCCGTTTTTGGACAACGTCTCCGACAACCTGCAGGAGGAGATCCACGACAGCTCGATCTCCTATCGGCTCGAGGACTATGACCCGACGGGCCGTGCCGAGAAGCTCCCGGTGAAGAAGACCATTGCGCTGCGGGACATCACCTATAAGTATCCGAATACGGATGTCTACATCTTCGACCACGTGAACGTCACCTTCCCGGTGGGCAAGTCCATCGGCATCGTCGGCTCCTCCGGCGGCGGCAAGACGACCCTGATCGACATCATGCTGGGGCTCTTAAAGCCCGAGGGCGGGCAGATCCTCGCAGACGGCGTGAACGTGCAGACAAATTACGGGGGATGGCTTCGGAACATCGGCTACATCCCCCAGACCATCTACATGCTGGACACCACGATCCGAAAGAACGTGGCATTCGGCGTGCCGGATGAGGAGATCGACGACGAGAAGGTCTGGAGAGCCCTGAAAGAGGCCCAGCTCGATGAGCACGTGCGGAGTCTCCCGGAGGGCCTCGACACGAGGATCGGCCAGCACGGCATCCGCTTCTCCGGCGGGCAGAGACAGAGGATCGGCATCGCAAGGGCCCTCTTCGAGGACCCGGAGGTCCTCGTTTTGGACGAGGCGACCTCTGCCCTCGACAACGAGACGGAGGCCGCCATCATGGAGTCCGTCAACCGCCTGCACGGAAAGAAGACCCTGATCATCATCGCCCACAGACTCGAGACCATCGAGAAGTGCGACATGGTCTATAGGGTACAGGACAGGAGCGTTGTCAGGGAGAGATAGGAGAGAAGGAGGGCGAAAGTCCAGTGGAAAGCAGCACGCGCAGCAACCGAATACCGTCCTATGAGCTCCTTAGGGTCATCGCCATGGGGATGGTGCTCTGCCTGCACTGCAATTATCAGTACGGGGCACTGGCGGATACGGCAAATTCCATGACCCCGACCAGGGTTATGGGAGGACTCCTCGAGTCCCTTGCGATCGTCGCGGTCAACGTGTACGTCCTGATCAGCGGGTACTTTCTTTCAAGGACGCAGTTTAAGCTCTCGCGCCTTGTAAGGCTCCTCTGCCAGATCCTGTTCTACACCCTGCTGATCCCGGCGCTGCTCTCCCTGTTTCACATCCAGGTGAGCGGCACGGACCTCTGGAGCGCGGTGTTCTACTTCCTTCCG
Organism: uncultured Lachnospiraceae bacterium; assembly: GCA_900318875.1. Taxonomy (GTDB): domain Bacteria; phylum Bacillota; class Clostridia; order Lachnospirales; family Lachnospiraceae; genus CAG-791. The sequence goes on from ONMH01000014.1 coordinate 5,477, forward strand.
GTCTCGATGAACCACTACTGGTTTGTGACCTCCTACGTCTTCCTGGTGCTCCTCTCCCCGGTCTTAAACGCTGCGGCGGATCACCTGACAAGGCGCCAGCTGAAGGGCGTCCTGCTCCTTCTTCTGTTTTTCACAAGCGCTCTCCCGAGTCTGTCCCCGGTGCAGCTCAACACGGACACCTTCGGCTACGACTTCTCCTGGTTCCTTGTTCTGTACCTGACAGCCGCCTACCTTCGGCGCTGCGGGATGGGGAGACTTGCCAAAAAGAGGAATGCCCTCTGCTGGTACCTTGCCTCCTGCTTTGGCATCTTTCTGCTGTATCTTGGCCTGCACCTTGTCTATGAGAGAACCGGCTCCCTTGCCTGGTACATGCAGGTGCCGTTCCACTACAACTTCCTCCTCGTGTACACGGCATCCCTCGGCTTTTTTGCCCTGTTCCACGGCCTTGCGCTGCCGGAGCGGGGACCGATACGGGCTCTCACGGCCCTTGCCCCCTATACCTTCGGGGTCTATCTGATCCACCAGCACGTGGATGTGAAGGACCGCTGGGCGGGCGTCCTGCAGCGCGTGACGGGGGCGGTCTCCCAGACGGCACCTTTTCGCTACCTTCTCCAGATGCTCGCTGCGGCGGTGATCCTGTTTGCCGTCTGTGCCGCGATCGACTGGGTGCGGGCGAAGCTCTTTGCCCTTGTCGGACGGGGGCTCGGACACACGAGACTTTCGGGGATAATGGCAAAGGCCGATGGGATCTTTGCGGAGAATGAGAAGGAATAGGGAAAGAGACAGTGCGAAAGACAGGTGCCGGCGCATAAGAGATTCCAAAGGAGAGATATGACAGGTTATAAGACCTTCCTGAAAAAGATAAAACCCCTGCAGAAGCCCCTGGAGACGTTCCTGTTCCCGGTGCTTTTGCTGCTCTGGCCTCTTGTCCGCGCAAACCAGGGCATCAGCGTCATGGACACGACCTACAGCCTGACGAACTATGTCTGCCCGGAGAGCGTGGGGAGCACCTGGAAGTTTGCAACGCTCCTTGCCAATGCCCTGGGGACGTTCCTTGCAAAGACCCCGCTCGGCGGATCTTTGCTTGCCATGAACCTTGCCTGCAGCCTTCTCATCTCCGTGACGGCGCTGGTCTCCTATGCGATCTTAAAGCGGATGATCGCGGGCTGGATGGTCTTTCTGGGGGAGTTCCTCGCGATCTCCCTGTGCTGGTGCCCCAGTGTCATCCTCTACAACTACCTGACCTACCTGCTTCTCACCCTCGGGTGCCTGTTCCTGTTCCGCGGGATCTCCGGCGTCCCGGAGGGAAAACACTGGTACGTGCTTGCCGGCATCTGCCTTGGGCTTAGTGTTACTGCCAGATTTGCAAACCTCGCCGAGGCAGCGCTCATCTTCCCGCTCTGGTTCTGGTGCTGGGTGACGGGAAAGCGGGTCGGGGGGACCGTAAAGCGCACCCTCTGGTGCCTTCTGGGGTATGCCATCGGCTTTGGGGTCCCGGTTCTTGTCTCGATGTTCGTCTATGGGCCCACCGCCTACATCTCCATGATTCCGCAGATCCTGGGGGTCGGCGGGGCAAACAGCGACTACACGGCCTGCATCATCATGGGGGTCATCCTGTTCCAACTGCCGCTCCTTTCGAACCACAGGGGAATCAAAAAGCTGATCTACACCGCGGGGATCCTGATCCTCGTCCGCTTCTTCTGGGGCAGGGGGATGTTCACGACCCTCTACACCGACTACTGGTGCATGTTTGAGTGGGGGATGATGCTTCTTGTGATGGCGATCATCCTCTGCGTCATCTTTATCGCGGGCGGGTTTTCCGCCAATCCCGACGAGCGGTTTTTCGCCGCGATGACGCTGACCCTGATCCTGATCCTGCCGCTTGGCTCGAACAACTACACCTTCCCGGTGCTGAACTGCCTGTTTGTGATTGCACCGGCGGTCTTATGGATGCTCCGGAGGATCTGGCAGGAGACGAGGGACATCGGCGGCCACTTTGCCTGGCACGGCATGGCGATGATGATCCTTGTGATGGTAATGGTGCAGGGAGCCCTGTTCCACTGGAATTTCGCCTTCCGCGACGGAACGGACGGGACAAAGAGAAGTGCACAGGTCGAGGGCAATGCGATCACAGCGGGGATGTATACCACCCCGGACAACGCAGAAGAGCTCTCTGCCCTGACAGCCCTGGTGCAGGAGGAGAACCTTAAGGGGACAAAGACCCTGGTCTTTGGCAATGCGCCGGGCCTTCACTACCTGCTGCAGCTTCCGCCGGCCATCAGCACGGCCTGGCCGGATCTGGACAGCTATGCAGCGGAGAACTTTGCAAAAGAGCTCTCAGACCTCTCTGAAGAGAAGGCCCCGCTTGTCATCCTGCACCATACAGAGGAGACATCCAGCTCCAGCGGGGAGAAGATGGATCTTCTGGGAGCGTATCTGGAGAAAAACGCCTACGCGCCTCTCTATGACGACGGGGTGTACACCGTGCTTCTTCCGGAGAGAGACTGAAGAAAACAGATCCGGAAGACCCTGCGAAGATAAGGGCGCTTCCGATGCTGCCGCGGGAAAGCGGCATGGAGGGTATCATGTATCAGATTCCGTTCAATGTACCGCCCTTTGTGGGCACCGAGATGGAAAACATCCGCATTGCCGTGGAGGAGAACCACAAGATCAGCGGCGACGGACCGTTCACGAAAAAGTGCAAGGCCTTTCTCGAGGAGAAGACAGGAACCGCAGAGTGCCTGCTCACGACCTCCGGGACCGATGCCCTGGAGATGGCAGCCCACCTGACCCACATCCAGCGGGGCGAGGAGGTCATCATGCCCTCCTATACGTTCTGCTCAACGGCAGATGCCTTTGTGCTGCGCGGTGCGGTGCCGGTGTTTGTGGACATCCGCCCGGACACGATGAACATCGATGAGACGAAGATCGAGGATGCCATCACGGACAGAACCAGGGCGATCGTCGCGGTGCACTACGCGGGCGTTGCCTGCGAGATGGACACGATCCTCGACATCGCAAGGCGCCATCACCTGTATGTCATCGAGGATGCTGCCCAGGGCGTCAACGCCTGGTACAAGGGAAAGGCCCTCGGCTCCATCGGGGACTTTGGCTGCTACAGCTTCCACGAGACCAAGAACTACTCCATGGGAGAGGGCGGCGCCGTCCTCATAAAGGACAGGGCCAAGGCAGAGGAGGCGGAGATCTTAAGAGAGAAGGGGACGAACCGGGCCAAGTTCTTCCGGGGCCAGATCGACAAGTACACGTGGGTCGACTACGGCTCCTCCTACCTTCCCTCGGAGCTCAACGCCGCCTACCTCTGGGCACAGCTCGAGAAGTGGGATGAAATCAACGATGCAAGGCTGGCGAGATGGAACCAGTATCGGGAGGAGCTGCAGCCCCTTGCGGATGCGGGCAGGATCGGACTTCCCTTCATCCCGGAGGGCTGTCAGCACAACGCCCACATGTTTTACATCAAGACGAAGGACCTCACAGAGCGCCAGGCCCTCATCCAGTACCTGAAGGAGGACGGGATCCTCGCGGTTTTCCACTACATCCCGCTCCACACGGCGCCGGCAGGCGAGAAGTTCTGCCGCTTCCACGGAGAGGATGTCTACACGACAAGGGAGTCGGAGCGGCTTCTGCGGCTTCCGATGTACTACACGCTGACTGC
>ONMH01000014.1:9174-40271 GCA_900318875.1 uncultured Lachnospiraceae bacterium
CGGCGGTGATTGCTGCGCTTTGCGGAACAGGGGCCCTGTTCCTTGTTCTCTCCCTGCGGTTTGGGTTCTATTATGACCTGAACGACGACTGGATGATGGGACACCTCCTCTCCGGTGCCTACACGGGGGAGGGAGAGCTTCGAAACATCCAGTCCCTGTTCCCGCTGAGCGCTGTTCTGGGAGGCCTCTACCGCCTTGCGCCCGCCATTCCCTGGTATCCGCTCTTTCTCATGGCCTGTCAGGCGGGGGCGGTCCTTCTCTCTGCCCTCTGCACCGGGCGATATGAGGGGAGAAAGCGCGTCGCAGCAGCAGGCGCTGCTGCGTCCCTCCTTACCGTCCTCTTTTTTGCGGCAGAGCTTCTGTACCACCTTGTCTTTGTGCAGTACTCCGTGACCTGCGGCATGCTCCTTGCCGCCGCTGCCATCTGGATCCTCACGAGGACGCAGCTCACACCGAAGACCTGCGCGGCTCCGGCGCTTCTGATCCTTCTTGGGTTTCTCCTTCGCTCCGAGATGGCGGTCTTTCTTCTTGCCTTCCCGGCCCTTGCCTTCCTGTACCGGTGCGTGCAGCTCTGGAGAAGGGAGAGACAGGCAGAGGAAAAGGAAGAAGAGAGCGCAAAGGAAGCGGACAGAGCAGAGAGAAGGAGAGAAGAGGCGCAGGGGAGCGGGAGGAGAAAGCAGAAATCCTCCTTCTCCCGGGCAGTCCTTCTCCCCTGCGTGTGCATGGCACTGGTGCTGGCTGCCGGCATGGGCCTTTTTGAGGGAATCGACAAAGCGGCCTATTCCTCCCCAGCCTGGACCGAGTTCCGGCGCTTCTTCGATGCGAGAACCGAGCTCTACGACTTTGCAGGCGGTGCCCCGGACTATGCGGGAAACGAGGCCTTCTATGACAGCGAGGGCATCACGAAGGAGGAGGTCTCCCTCTACCAGAACTACAACTTCGCCCTGGATGAGAGGATTGACGCCTCCCAGGTGCTTGTGGGAAAGGGGGATGCCCCCTGGCCCATGGTCTCGATGATCCTGTACGGGGTCGCGGTGATCGGGCTCCTGTTCTCGGACTTCCGCACGTCCCTCTCCCTGCTCACGGAGAAGGATGAGACAAAGCGCAGGGCGGTCCGAAAGAGCGCCCGGAGGGAGACCTTCTTAAAGCTTCTCTTCCTCCTTCTTGTCTTTGCGGCAAGGAGTGCCCTGTACCTCTACCTTCTCTACAACAAGCGCCCGGTGGTCCGGCTGACCCACTGCCTGTACCTGCTGGAGGGGATCCTGGTCCTGGCAGTGCTGTTCGGGGATGCTGAGGGAGAGACCAAAAAGGCGGAGGACGGTGCAGGGTATGTCCTCGTCCTTCTGGTCTTTGCCCTTGCAGCCTTCCTGCAGGCAAGGTCTGCTGTCACAGAGTACGCAAGGCGGGAGGAGATAAACACGGCCTACACGGCCCTCACGGACTACGCGGCGGACCATCCGGAGAACTTCTACCTCTGCGATGTCTACTCTGCGGTGGACTTTACGGAGAAGCTCTTTTCTCCGGAGCAGAAGAAGGCCCTCAACTGGGACGTGGCAGGCGGGTGGGCGGCAAAGAGCCCTCTCTCTGCAAAGAAGCTCTCCCTCTATGACATCGACGATCCGGGAGAGGCCCTTGTCGAGAGAAGCGATGTGTACTTTGTGACAAAGACAGGCAGCGATACGGCCTGGCTGTCCGACTTCTATGCATCGGAAGGCCTGGATATCACCATCACCCAGACAGATACCATTGGGGAGGACTTTGCGGTCCTCTCCGTGACACAAAGCTGAATCCGCGGTATCCATGGAATCAGACGGAACCGGGAATACGGAAGGACAAAGAGGAAGAGAGCGGGAGACTATGGGAGCTGTTGTGAAGAAGGATAAGACACGGGTGAGTTTCTGCATCCCCTGCTATCGCTCGGAGAAGACGGTGCCCGCTGTGGTGGCGGAGATCGACGCGGCGATGGAAGCGCTCCCCGCCTATGACTGGGAGATCATCATGGTGAACGACGGCGCGCCGAATGCCTGCTGGGAGAAGATTAAGGAGCTCTGCAGGGAGAGGGAAAACCGCCACGGGATCTGCTTTGCAAAGAACTTCGGCCAGCATGCGGCCCTGATGGCGGCAATCAGGAAGGCAGGAGGAGAGATCCTCGTCTGCCTCGACGATGACGGCCAGACCCCCGCCTCGGAGGTCGGGAAGTTCCTTGCAAAGATCGAAGAGGGCGCGGACGTCGTCTATGCGGACTACGACCAGGCCCACTCGAGTGCCTACCGGTCCTTTGGCACAAAGGTAAACGACTGGATGTGCTGCAAGCTCCTCGGAAAGCCAAAGGAGCTCCATGTCTCCTCCTACTTTGCGATGCGCAGGTTCGTCGCGGAAGAAGTCAAAAAGTACGAGAACTCCTATCCCTATCTCCTTGGCCTCGTGCTCCGGACGAGTTCTTCCATTGTGAATGTCCCCGTGACCCACAGGTCGCGGACGAGCGGGAAGAGCGGATACACGTTCTCCAAGCTCTTTGGCCTCTGGCTCAACGGCTTTACGGCCTTCTCCATCAAGCCCCTTAGGGCTGCGACCTTCCTCGGGACGATCTTTGCGCTGCTCGGCTTTGTCTACGGCATCTACACGATCATCAAGAAGATCGTCAATCCCGCAGTCCCCATGGGATTCTCCGCGCTCATGACCGCCATCATCTTCTTCGGCGGCATGCTGATGCTGATGGTGGGCCTTGCGGGCGAGTACATCGGAAGGACCTACATCTCCGTGAGCTCTGCGCCCCAGTACGTGATCCGCAATGAGACGGAGGATGTTTCCTCAAAAGCCAAAGAGGACACGCTCCCCAAAGATGCAGAGGACGCAGAGGGCGGGGACCGCAAAACCTCCTGAGCGGTTTTTGACATGTCCCGAAACATGGATATACTTAGAGAGACATCATCATAGGATGGAATTTATCAATGACAAAGCCTCCCAGGCAGATCCCTGTCTTTGTCATTTCAAAGAGAATACTGTGAAGAATAAGAAGAATACCGATTCCAATACGAATAAGACGAAGCGGCCGTTTAACTATGCCAAGTTCTGGAGAAGGGCAGCGCTCATCGCCTATGACACCTTAAGCGTCATCCTGGCGAGCTTCCTCTCCCTGATGATCCGGTACGAGTTCCACATCGGGGAGATCCCGGACTACTTCTACCGCCCGGTGTGGGAGGCCATGCCGGTCACGATTGTGGCAACGCTGTTTCTCTTTTTCCTGTTCAAGCTCTACGACTCCCTCTGGGCCTTTGCCGGGGAGACCGAGATGCAGAACCTGGTCTTTGCCTGCATTGCCTCGGGCGTTGTGAACATCCTGGTCCTGCACCTGTTCCGGCACGACTACCAGCCGGTGCCGATGAGCTACTACTTCCTGTACATCTTCCTTTTGATGACGCTGGTCTTCGTCTCCCGGTTCTCCTACCGGTTCCTGCGGTCTCTCAAGCACCGCAGCGCCAACAAGGACAATGCGACCAACGTGATGCTGGTCGGGGCGGGGGAGGCAGGAAACATCATCGCCAGGGAGATCCTGCAGAGCCACTACAGCACGATGAACCTTAGGTGCTTTGTGGATGATGACACCTCCAAGTGGGGCCGCTACATTCAGGGCATCAAGGTCGTCGGCGGCAGGGACCAGATCCTCGAGGCGGCGGATACCTACAGCATCGACGAGATCATCGTCGCGATCCCCTCGATCTCGAGGAAGGAGCTCTCGAAGATCCTGGACATCTGCAAGAACACGAGCTGCAAGCTGCGGGTCCTGCCCGGCATCTACCAGCTGGTCAACGGAGAGGTCTCCGTCTCCAAGCTGCGCGACGTGGAGGTGGATGACCTTCTGGGCAGAGAGCCCGTGCGGGTCGACATCGACTCCATCATCGGCTATGTCCGGGGCAAGGTGATCCTTGTGACAGGAGGCGGCGGATCGATCGGATCGGAACTCTGCCGTCAGATCGCGGCCCACGGCCCGAAGCAGCTGATCATCCTGGACATCTATGAGAACAATGCCTACGACATCCAGCAGGAGCTGAAGACAAAGTACCCGAAGCTGGACCTTGTGGTCCTCATCGCCTCCATCCGGAACGTGGAGCGCCTCAACTGGATCTTTGAGCATTACCACCCGGACATCGTCTATCATGCGGCGGCCCACAAGCACGTGCCGCTCATGGAGGACTCGCCCTGCGAGGCCATTAAGAACAACGTGGCCGGCACCTTCAACACCGCCATGGCCGCGGCAAACAACCATGTGGAGCGCTTTGTCATGATCTCCACCGACAAGGCGGTGAACCCGACGAACATCATGGGGGCCTCCAAGCGCATCTGTGAGATGATCATCCAGGTGTTCAACCAGCACTACGACACGAACTTTGTTGCCGTCCGCTTCGGAAATGTCCTTGGCTCCAACGGCTCCGTGATCCCGCTGTTCAAGAAGCAGATCGCGGAGGGAGGACCGGTCACCGTGACCGACCCCAACATCATCCGCTACTTCATGACGATCCCCGAGGCGGTGTCCCTGGTCCTGCAGGCAGGCGCCTATGCCAGGGGTGGAGAGATCTTCGTCCTGGACATGGGAGAGCCCGTGAAGATCCTGGACCTTGCCAGAAACCTGATCCGCCTCTCCGGCTACAAGGTGGGAGAGGACATCAAGATCGAGTTCACCGGCCTTCGCCCCGGCGAGAAGCTCTATGAGGAGATGCTGATGGACGAGGAGGGCCTGCGGGAGACCGCAAACCGCCAGATCCACATCGGTAAGCCGCTGGAGGTCGATGAGGACACCTTCTTCTGCCAGCTCAAGGCCCTGAAGGATGCGGCCTACCGCGAGGATCCGCACATCCGCGACTACGTCCGCGCCATTGTGCCCACTTACCGGAAGAACACGGAGGTGAACCAGGAGGCCCAGAAGAAGCAGCAGGAGGAGATCCAGGCGGCAAAGGAGCACAAAAAGGCCTGCAGCTGAGAGAGAAAGCCGCAAAGAGTGCGGCTTGGAGGATGGGATGAAACTGCCACACACGCCATACGGTCCCTATGAGAGATTTGTCAAGCGCCCGCTGGACTTTCTGCTCTCTCTTCTTGCACTTGTCATCCTCTCGCCGATTCTTCTTGTCACGGCGGTCCTGGTCCGGACAAAGCTCGGGTCCCCTGTCATCTTTACGCAGGAGCGGCCGGGAAGAGACGGGAAGATCTTTAAGCTGTGCAAGTTTCGGTCCATGTCGAATGCAAGGGACAAAGACGGGAACCTCCTCCCCGACGAGCAGCGGATCACGAAGTTCGGAAAAGCCCTCCGCGCCAGCAGCCTGGATGAGCTGCCGGAACTGGTGAACATCCTGAAGGGCGATATGGCCCTCATTGGGCCAAGGCCCCTCCTGGTAAAGTACCTTCCGTACTACACGGAGGAGGAGATGAGAAGGCACAGCGTGCGGCCTGGCCTCACCGGAAATGCCCAGGTGAACGGGCGGAATGAGATCACCTGGGAGAGAAAGTTCGCACTCGACCTCGAATACGTGGATCACATCACGTTCCGGGGAGACTGTCACATCATTGGGGAGACGTTCCGCAAGGTCTTCTCCCACGAGGGCACGGCCCTCAATGCGATCGAGGATTTCGATGTCTACAGAAAAAAGCAATGGGAAGCAGCCGGCATTTCCGGCAACGCCGATCACGGCGCTGGGAAGTCTTGAGGGCAATGCCCTGTACATCAAGCGGGACGATCTGATCCCCTACTCCTTCGGGGGAAACAAGGCGAGGAAGGCGCTCCTCTTCTTTGAGGAGATCGACGCCGGGGACTATGACACCGTGGTGACCTACGGGAGCACAAGGTCCAACCACTGCCGGGTTGTGGCAAACATGGCCGCTGCAAGGTCCATGCCCTGCATCCTGATCTCCCCAGAGGAAGAGGAGGAAAGCGCAAGCCCCACCTTCAACAGCATCTATACGGAACTCTGCGGGGCAGAGCGCATTCAGGTTCCTGTGGACGAGGTCCATGATACCATTGAGGACACGCTGGACAAGCTCCGGAGAGCGGGGAAAAAGCCCTATTTTATCCCCGGCGGCGGCCACGGCAACACCGGAACCCGCGCCTACGTGCAGTGCTACGACGAGATCTGCCGGCAGGAGAAGGCGATGGACCTTCACTTCGACAGCATCTTCTTTGCCTCCGGAACGGGTACCACCCAGGCAGGTCTGGTTGCGGGAAAGCTCCGGCACGGGGATGCCAGGGACATCATCGGCATCAGCATTGCAAGAAAGAACCCCAGGGGCGGAAACGTTGTTGTCGACTCTGTCCGGGAGTATCTTCCGGAGTATGACCCCGAGGTCATCCGGGAAAACGTTGTCTTTGATGACCATTACATCTCCGGTTCCTACGGCGGGACGACCAAAGAGGAGAAGGCAGCGATCAAAGAGGCGATGATCCGCTGGGGAATTCCCCTGGACACCACCTACACGGGGAAGGCCTTCTTTGGCATGGAGCAGTATATAAGGGACCACGGCGTCACCGGGAGGACGATCCTGTTTCTCCACACAGGCGGTGCGCCGCTCTTCTTTGACGATCTCCTCCGGGAAGAGAAAGACAGGTCCGGGGAGATGGGGGAAACAAGATGAACATCCTGATTACGAGCGCGGGAACGAGAAACAAGGTTGTACAGGCCTTCCGGAAGGAGCTGGCAGGGAAGGGGCTTGTCATTGCGGCGGACCTCTCCAATGAGGCGCCCGCCCTCTACGATGCGGATAAGCAGGTCCTGGTCCCCCGAATCACCGCGCCGGACTACATCGACTGCCTCCTTTCCATCTGCAGAAAGGAGGACGTAAAGGCGGTTTTTGCCCTTATCGACCCGGAGCTCTCGCTCCTTGCAAAAAACCGTGACCGGTTCCTCGAAGCGGGCGTCACCCCAATCGTCTCCTCCTACGAGCTCTGCGAGCTCTGCCTCGACAAGTATGCGATGTACGAGAGGCTGGAACAGAGCCCCTTCGGGAGGGCAAAGTGCTGGCTCTCGGAAGAGGCATTCCTTGCTGATCGGAACGCCGGGAAGGCGGCCTTTCCGGTGTTTATCAAGCCCCGGCACGGCTCTGCCTCCGTCGAGATCCAGAAGGTGAAGGATCCGGAGCTTTTGCACGTCCTCATGAAGCAGGATCCGGACCTCATGATTCAGGAGCTCATGACCGGCACCGAGTACGGATGCGATGTCTATATCGACATGATCTCCCATAAGTGCACCTCGCTGTTTTTAAAGAAGAAGCTCCGGATGCGGGCCGGGGAGACCGACAAGTCCGTCTCCGTAAAGGACCCTGCCCTCTTTGAAAAGGCTGCTGCCTTCGTCGAGGACCTTGGCTTTACGGGCATGATCGACATTGACCTCTTTCACAAGGAGGGAACAGACGAGTGGATTCTCTCCGAGGTGAACCCCCGCTTTGGGGGCGGCTACCCCCACGCCTATGCCTGCGGCGTGAACTTCCCGAAGTACATCCTGGAGAACCTCTCCGGCAGGGAGAATCCCGTCACCATCGGGGACTATGAGGAGGGAATCTACATGATGAAGTACAATGAGATCTGCGTAAGACGTTCGGAGGCGCTGTGCCGGTGAAAAAGAAGATCCTCATCCTTGCAAACTCCTCGTCCGGGCTCTATGATTTCCGGAACGAGCTCGTGACAGCGCTCCTCTCTCAATACAACGTCGCGGTCTCCCTTCCGGACACGCAGAAGACAGACCTCCTGGAGAAGGAGGGGTGCCGGGTGATTCACACCCCGATCAACCGAAGGGGCACGAATCCCACCCAGGATCTTGCCCTCTTCAATCACTACCGGCAGCTCCTCAAAAGGGAGAAGCCGGATCTTGTGCTCACCTATACGATCAAGCCGAATATCTACGGCGGCCTTGCCTGCCAGAAGGAGCACGTGCCGTACCTCTCCACCATCACCGGCCTTGGCAGCGCCTTTGAGCGGAGCGGCCTGTTCCTCGAGTTCATCAAGGAGCTGTACCGGAAGGGTCTTGCCGGTGCCTCCTGCGTCTTCTTCCAGAACCGCGAGAACATGGAGCTCTTCCACGCCTCCTCCCTGGTGACGGGAAAAGACCGGCTGGTGTCCGGCTCCGGCGTCTCCTTAAAGACCTGGGAGCCGCTTCCCTATCCCCAGGGCGACAATACGGTGTTCCTGTACGTTGGCCGCGTCATGAAGGAGAAGGGCATCGGAGAGTACCTGCAGGCGGCGGAAGCCCTGCACGGCGAGAAGGTCACTTTCCTCATCGTCGGCTACTGCGAGGAGGACTGGCAGGAGATCCTCGATGCCAGGAAGAAGGAGGGCGTCATCGTCCAGTTCGATTACCAGAATGACATGCACGCCTTTTACGAAAAGTGCAGCGCGGTGGTGCTGCCCACCTACCACGAGGGCATGTCGAATGTCCTGATGGAGGCGGCGGCCTGCGCAAGGCCGGTGATTGCCAGCTCCATCTCCGGCTGCCGGGAGATCTTCGAGGACGGCGTCACGGGCTATGGCTTTGTGCCGAAGTCCGCAGATGCCCTGATCGAGGCGCTGAAGAAGTTCCTGGCCCTTCCCCAGTCCGCACGGGCTGCCATGGGGCTCTCGGGCAGGGAGAAGATGGAGCGGGAGTTTGACAGGAGCCTTGTCGTTGCCTCCTACCTGGAGGAGATTCACCAGGCGCTCGGAGACGAAGAAGCAAAGTAATTCCTGTGCCGCAGGTACGGGGCAGCCGGCAGCAGGAAGAGGGCATAAGGCCCGGACAGGAGACCATGAAGCGCATTTCCTTCCATCTGAACAGTCTGGAGCGGGGCGGGGCGGAGCGCGTCGTCTCGACCCTTGCAGGCCTCTTTGCAGAGCATGGGTATGAGGTCTCCATCACCACCGAGTGGTATGCGGACGAGGAGTACCAGCTTGCCCCCGGCATCAAACGGGTCCATGTGGGCCTTCGGGACGGGGATGAGACAAAGGGCAGGTGGACAAAGTTCCGGCTGCGGATCCGGTACCTCCGGGAGTTTCTGGAAACAGAAAAGCCCGATGTCTGCGTCTCCTTTACCCACCGCCCGAACTACCGGGCGCTCTCTGCCGCAAGGGGGACCGGGATCCCGGTGGTCATCGCGATCCGGGATGACCCGAAGGCCCTCTACAGTGGCTGGGACGATAAGATCCAGATCCCGCTCCTGTTTCCCAGGGCGGCCGGCGCCGTGTTCCAGACCGGGGAGCAGAAGGCGTTCTTTGCGCCGCGTCTCCAGGACAACTCTGCGGTCATCCTGAATCCCCTGAATCCCAAGTACCTCTCCGTCAACCCTGCCAGGGATGAGGAGCGCAGGAAGGAGGTCGTCATGTCCTCCCGGCTCGTCCGCAAGAAGAACCAGGCGATGCTCCTTCGGGCCTTTCAGAAGGTTCATGAAAAGCACGGGGATTACATCCTTAAGATCTACGGCAAGGACGACGGGGACGGGACGAAGGAAGAGCTGGAGAAGATCATTGCGGAGTATCACGCGGAGAGCTACATGCTCCTCCTCGGTGCCTCGGACACCCTGGAACAGGACCTTCGGGATGCGATGGTGTACTGCCTCTCCTCAGACTATGAGGGCATGCCGAACGCCCTCCTCGAGGCGATGGCGATGGGCCTTCCCTGCATCTCCACGGACTGCCCGGCGGGAGCGCCGGCGGAGCTCATCAAAGACGGGGAGAACGGGCTTCTCGTCCCTGTGGGGGACGAAAACGCGATGGCAGCTGCCATCTGCCGGATGATCGAGGACAGAGATCTTCGGCTAAGGTGCGCGGCGGGCGCCCTCTCCATCCGGGACAAGGCCGCCCCGGAGAAGATCTATGAGCAGTGGAGGGACTTCCTTGAGCGCTGTGTCAGACAGACAAAAGCATAAGATCGCACTCTACATCGGGTCCCTTCGAAAGGGCGGCGCAGAGCGCGTCATGGGGAACCTGGCGGAATACCTCTGGGAGAGGGGCTGGGAGGTCGTCCTTGTCACGACCTACTTTGCCCCGCCGGAGTACGTGCTCCCCCACGGCCTCTGGGATCCGGAGACGGGAGCGCCAGGGGAATCCGGAGAGAGCGGGATCCGGAGAATCTACTCGGAGCCAAAGGAAGAGGAACTTCGGGGAAATCGGGTTGCCAACTTTAAGACGCGCTGCAGGACCCTGCGGGACATCTGGGAGGCCGAGAGGCCGGATGTCATCCTCTCCTTCTTAAACACCTGCAACAACATGGCCCTCTTTACCGCCCGGGGGCTTGGAATCCCCGTTGTCGTCTCCGTCCGGGCAGTCCCTGCCCTGGAGTACGACAGCGCAAAGACGAGAATCCCCGCCTTCCTCCTCTTTGGCTCTGCAGCAGGCGTCATCCTGCAGACGGAGGAGGCAAAGGCATTCTTTCCCAGGAAGATCCGGAAGCGTTCCGTGATCCTGCCCAATCCGATCAACCCTGCCTTCCTTCGCCCCCGCTATGAGGGGGAGAGGGAGAAGACGGTGGTCTGCGTCGGGAGGATCGACAAAAACAAGAACCAGGAACTTCTCCTTCGGGCCTTTGCGCGCTGCCTTGACCGCCATCCCGAGTATGTCCTTCACTTCTACGGAGCGGGAGAGGAGGAGCAGCTGAAACACCTGGCAAAGGACCTTGGCGCAGAGAAGAACACGGTCTTCCACGGCTCTGTCTCCGACATCCCGGAGAGAATCGAAAAGGCCGGGATCTTTGTGCTCCCCTCAAAGACCGAGGGCATGCCCAACGCCCTGATCGAGGCGATGTCCCTTGGCCTTGCCTGCATCTCGACGGACTGCCCCTGCGGGGGGCCGCGGGAGCTGATCCGGGACGGGGAGAACGGCTTTCTCGTCCCCGTGGACGATGTCGGCGCCATGGCAGAGAAGCTCCTTACACTCATGGAGGATCCCGCCCTTGCAGAGCGCATGGGGAGGGAAGCCGGAAGGGTCCAGGGGCCTACCTCCTCTCCGTCCTCTCCTGAGCATTTCCTTCCGGCACCATTGGAGCAAGTTGCATGCAGTTCAATTCCCTGTATTTTATTCTGATGTTTCTGCCGGTCGTCCTGGCAGTCCATGTCCTTGTCAGCAGGTCCTCGAAGAAGGCGGGGGATCTGCTGCTTCTTGCTGCGTCCTTTTTCTTCTATGGCACCCAGAACCTCTGGTACCTCCTCTTTCTTTTGATCTCCATCACGGTCAATTACCTGCTGGTTCTTGGCATCCAGAAAAAGAGAGGGGCAAAAGGCCATGGCGCAGGGGCAGCAAAGGTCCTCTTTGTCCTCTCCCTTGTGTTCAACATCGGGTTTCTCGGGTACTTCAAGTACACGGGCTTTTTCCTTGAGAACTGGAATGCCGCAAGCGGAGGAAATGTCTCGATCCCGGACATCCTGCTCCCCATCGGCATCAGTTTTTACACCTTCTCCGAGATCGCCTTTCTTGCGGATGTGTACCGGGGACAGGCGTGGACGGAAGGGATCTCCCTCGCGGACTTTGCCCTCTATGCCGCCTACTTTCCAAAGATCCTGCAGGGTCCCATCGCGCTGCCGAGGGACCTCGTGCCGCAGATCCGGGACCGGGAGGGAAAGCGGGTTGACGCCAGGGAGGCAGCCATCGGGGTGCAGATGTTTGTCCTTGGCCTCTCGAAAAAGGTTCTTCTTGCGGACGTCTTCGGGAAGGCAGCAGACTGGGGCTTCCAGTACCTTGTCCTCAACACCACCGGCGAGATGCTGCTGACCATGGTGTCCTACACCTTTCAGATCTACTTTGACTTCTCCGGCTACTCCGACATGGCCATCGGCGTGTCGAAGCTCTTTGGCTATGCGCTCCTCCCCAACTTTGATTCCCCCTATCAGGCGGTCTCCGTCACGGACTTCTGGCGCCGCTGGCACATCTCCCTGACCTCGTTCCTTCGGGAGTACGTGTACTTCCCCCTCGGCGGAAGCAGAAAAGGAACGGCGAGGACCTACCTCAACATCCTGATCGTCTTCCTCGTCTCCGGCATCTGGCACGGTGCGAACTGGACCTTCGTCCTCTGGGGCGTTCTGCACGGCCTCTGCCAGATGGCAGAGCGGGCGGGAAAGCCTATCCTGCAGAAGATCCCCGTCGTCATAAGGAGGATCGTGACCTTCCTTGTCGTCTCCTACCTCTGGCTCCTCTTCCGGAGCGCAGACCTTGCGGAGTTTAAGAGAGTCTGCTGGCACCTGTTTATAGACCGGCACTTTACGATCAACGGGGACTTCCTCTCGGTCTTTCGCCTGCCCGGCATCCGGAACCTGATGAAGGTCCTGCACCTTGGCCTCTCCGACTATGCGGTGAGTGCCCTGAGTGCCGGCATCTATGTGGGCGTTGCCATTGTGCTGTGCAATGCCTTTCCGAACACGAACCGGCGGACCTACCGCTTTGGCAGGGGGACGCTTGTCATCCTGGCGGTGCTCTTCTACATCTGCCTGCTGTCCCTGACCGGTGTCTCCACCTTTGTGTACAACAACTTCTGATTCCTTGAGAACAATGAAAAACAGAGAAGGCAAGTGGCTGAAAAACTTCATCATCGTGATGGCGGTGCTCCTTGCGGCGACCGGCACCCTGACCGCCGTGGTGGATCCCTTCTTCCACTACCATGCGCCGCTTTCGGGGCTCTACTACACCCTCTCCGACCAGCGGTTCCAGAACGACGGCATCACAAAGCACTTCTCCTACGATGCGGTCATCACCGGCACCAGCATGACGGAGAACTTTAAGGCCTCGGAGTTTGATGAACTCTTTGGCACCCAGTCGATCAAGGTCCCCTATCCCGGGGCGACGTACAGGGAGATCTCCGACAACCTGGATACCGCTCTCTCCACCCACGACGTGAAGCTCGTCCTCCGGTGCCTTGACTACACCCAGCTTGTGCGGAGCGCAGATGACATGCGCACCGACATGGGAGAGTACCCGGACTATCTCTATGACAGCAATCCCTTCAACGATGTCCAGTATCTCTTCAACCGGGACGCGATGTTTGAGTACACGATCCCGACGCTCCTTCGCTTTTTGAAGGGCGATGCGGGCGGCGTCACAAGCTTTGATGACTACGGCTGGACTGGGGACGACGCCTACGGCAGGGAAAAGGTCCTGCCGCACCTGACCTCCTACCGGGGGATGGCAGAGCAGGAGAGCCTTACGGACAGGGAGCGGCAGCTCGTCACGGAGAACATCACGGAGAATGTCCTGAATCAGGCCCTTGCCAACCCGGACACGGAGTTTGATGTCTTTTTCCCGCCCTATTCCATTGCCTGGTGGGCGACCCTTGCAGAAGAGGGAACGCTGAAAAAGCAGATCGAGGCGGAGGAGCTTGCAGAAAACCTGATGCTGCAGGCATCCAACATCCGCATCTACTCCTTCAACCTGGAGGAGGACATCCTCTGTGACCTGGACAGCTACAAGGACGACGGGCACTACTCCCCGGAGATCAGCGCAAAGATCCTGCAGATGATCCACGACGGGACAGACGAGATCACGAAGGAGAACGTCGCCTCCTATGCAAAAGCCCAGGAGACCTATTTCATGAACTTTGACTATGCTGCCTTTGCGCAGGAGCAGAGCAGGGAGACAGAGGGAGAGGAAGCAGAAAACTGAGGCCAGGGGGTACAGAAAGTGTGCACCTATATGCCGGCGTTCTGCCTTTCTGCAACAGTCTGTGCGGACGGGACATGGAAAAGTTCTGAAACGCGCAACGGAGAGCATACCGTACCTGCCTGAAAGCACGGATCGAATAGTATTCTCTTTTACGCGAGCACCTTGCGCATTCGTGGGAAACATGTTAAGGTTTACCCGCGGCAAAAGGGGAGATTCTGCCCTTTTGCAGCAGTGAAATTCTTGAAATACAATGCGGTAGGACCGCAGAAAGTGCATGGGGAAATGGACCTTTACGAAAAACTGATCAACAGGCAGGAGAAGCTGGCACTGGTCGGCCTCGGCTATGTCGGCATGCCGATTGCGGTGGCATTTGCCAAAAAGCTGGATGTCATCGGCTTTGACTTCAATGCGGCAAAGATTGAGAAGTACAGGAGCGGCATTGACCCCACAAATGAGGTGGGAGATGAGGCGGTGAAGGAGACCACGGTCGAGTTCACGGCAGATCCGAAGAAGCTCTCTGAGGCAAAGTTCATCATTGTTGCGGTGCCGACCCCGGTCAACCCGGACCACACCCCGGACCTGACCCCGGTGGAGGGCGCAAGCCGCTTTGTCGGCCAGAACCTGACCCCCGGCACGGTTGTCGTCTTCGAGTCCACGGTCTATCCCGGTGTCACCGAGGAGACCTGCGTCCCGATCATCGAGAAGGAGTCAGGACTCAAATGCGGGAAGGACTGGAAGATCGGCTACTCTCCGGAGCGCATCAACCCCGGCGACAAGGTCCACCGCCTGAATACCATCAAAAAGATCGTCTCCGGCATGGATGCGGAGACCCTGGATACCATCGCAAGGGTCTATGAGCTGGTGGTGGATGCTGGCGTCTACCGCGCCGAGTCCATCCAGGTGGCAGAGGCAGCAAAGGTCATCGAGAACAGCCAGCGCGACATCAACATCGCATTCATGAACGAGCTCTCCATCATCTTCCACAAGATGGGCATCGACACCAAGGCAGTCCTGGAGGCAGCGGGCACGAAGTGGAACTTCCTGCCCTTCCGCCCGGGTCTTGTCGGCGGCCACTGCATCGGCATCGACCCCTACTACCTGACCTACCGCGCGGAGCAGTTCGGCTACCACAGCCAGATCATCCTGGCAGGCCGCCGCATCAATGACGACATGGGTAAGTACTGCGCAGAGCAGCTGGTCAAGCTCCTGATCCGGAACGACGTGCCGGTCAAGAACGCAAAGGTCGCAATTCTGGGCTTTACCTTCAAGGAGAACTGCCCAGATACCAGAAACAGCAAGGTCATCGACATCTACAACGAGCTCGGCGAGTACGGCATCACCCCGATGGTGGTGGATCCCGAGGCAGACGCCGAGGAGGCCTACCGCCTGTACGGCATCCGCTTTGCCTCCCTGGACGACGTAAAGGACATGGATGCGGTCCTCATTGCCGTGAAGCATAAGGAGTTTGCGGACTTCACCCCGGAGAAGATTGCGGCGTTCTACAATCCCAAGCATACGACCAAGGTCTTTGTGGATCTCAAGGGCATGTTTGAGCGGGCTTCCTTCCCGGCACCTGCCTGGGACTACTGGAGGCTCTGATGACAGAGGACGTCCGGATCACCATCACCGGAAGACACGTACAGGACGGCACGGAGACGGAGCCGGTAAAGACAAGCGCCCGGGGGAAATATTATAAGAAGAATGGCAGGCACTACCTGCTGTTTACCGAGACCCCGGAGGGCGAGAGGGTGCCGGTGAAGACCACCGTGAAGTTTGACGATGCGGTGATCGAGGTCACACGGCGGGGAAGCGGGGAGACAAAGATGCGCTTTGCAGAGGGCGTTCCCCATCCCACCCAGTACCGGACCCCGGTGGGGATGATCGAGCTCCTTGTGGAGGCGGACCACGTTGGGGTCTCCGAGGAGAAGACGAGAATCACGGCGGAGACCTCCTATCATCTCTATGCCGGCGGCACAAAGATCCAGGACAGCATCGTCCGCATCACGGCGGAGCCCTGGAGCGAAGAATAGGGACAGCAGACGGGACTGCATGGAGCGATCCAGGCAGTCCTGTTTTCAATTGCGGCGGGGCAGACAGGCAGGTATACTGAATTCCGACACCAGGGTCTGCAGCATAGGCAAAAGAGCAGGGAAAAGGGGAAACAAATGAAGATCGCAGTCAGACTCGATGACATCACACCGGACATGGACTGGGACCGGTTTCTGCGCTTTAAAAAGATGATGGACGATGCCTACGTGCTGCCCCTCATCGGCGTCGTGCCGGACAGCCGGGATCCGAAGCTTTGCCTCTCCAGGCCCCGGGATGACTTCTGGGACTTTGTCCGGGGCATGCAGGAGAACGGCTGGACCGTTGCCATGCACGGCTGCCATCACGTGTACACGACGAAAAAGGGAGGCATCTTCCCGCTGAATGTCCAGTCGGAGTTTGCAGGGCTCTCCCTGGAGGACCAGGACCGGCTCCTGAAAGAGGGCAGGCGGATCCTGGCAGACCATGGCATCGTGACGGACCTCTTCATGGCGCCCTCCCACTCCTATGACAGAAATACCTTAAAGGCCCTTGTCCGAAACGGCTTTGCAAAGATGACGGACGGCTTTGGAAATGCTCCGTATCGGTATCAGGGGATCACGTTCTACCCGATCTCCGCGGACCGGAAGGCGGTCCTTGCCCACCCGGAGAAGAAGGGGGTCACGACCTTTGTCGTGCACACAAACACCCTCTCCGAGGAGGGTTTTGCCTATTACAAAGAGGTGTTTGCAAAGCAGGACATGCTGCCCTACCGGGAGCTCCTCTACTATGAGGCAAAGGAGCGCACGGCTCTGGGACATGCGAGGGAGTACTGCATGGCCCTTTGCAAGCGGACCCTGATGGCAGCAAAAAACAGAGGAAATGCCGCAGCTGCGGCATCGAGGCAGGATGGACGAAACAGAAAACAAAAATGAACAGGAGCCCGTGCGGGTGCTCCATGTCCTTGGAAGGTTAAACATGGGCGGCGCCGAGTCCCGCATCATGGACCTCTACCGGAACATTGACCGGGAGAAAGTCCAGTTTGACTTTCTGGTCCACACAAAAGAGAGACCTTCGTCCGGAGAGGACAGCTCTGAGGCGCTGATGTCCGTCCGGAAGGAAGAGGACTACGACAGCGAGGTCCGCTCCCTCGGGGGCAGGATCTTTTGCCTTCCCCGGTTTACCGGCACGAATTTATCCGAATACAAGAGGGCCTGCAAGGCCTTCTTTGCATCCCACCATGACTTTGCCGCCGTCGAGGGCCACATGACGAGCATGGCGGGCATCTACCTGCCGATCGCAAAGAAAGCGGGGGTCCCCGTGACGATCGCCCACGCAAGGTCTGCCGGCGTCGACCCCGGGATACGGGGCGTCATGACAAGGCTCTTTCGGAGGAACCTGGCGGACAAGTGCGACCTCTGCTTTTCCTGCTCCGAGCCTGCCTCCCTCTCCGTCTTTGGAAAGAAGGCGGTGGAGGAGGGCAGGGTCCAGACGGTCCCCAATGCCATCGTCCTCTCCTCCTTTGCCTTTGACTCCGATAAGAGGCGGGCTGTCCGAAAGGAGTTCGGGATCCCGGAGGACGGGATCCTCATCGGCCACGTGGGGCGGTTTGACGCCATGAAGAACCAGGGGTATCTCGCAGGGCTCTGCAAAGAGGTGCTGCGCCTAAATCCCAACAAGAAGCTCTATGCCCTCTTTGTGGGACAGGGCTCCTGCATGGAGGAGGTACGGTCGGCCTTTGCGGATGCGGGGATGGAGGGAAAAGCCTTCTTCCCCGGCAGGTGTGACAGGGCAAGGACCGAGTGCCTCTACCAGGCCTTTGACATCTTCGTTTTCCCCTCCCTCTACGAGGGCCTTCCCGGCACCATGCTGGAGGCCCAGGCGGCGGGGCTCCCCTGCCTTATGTCTGACAGGATCACAAAAGAGGTCTGCCTGACAGAGGGCGTACAGCGCCTCTCCCTGGAGGATACGACTCCCTGGGTCAATGCCCTGTCGGATCTTTCGGTACCCGGGGATGATAAGCGGGCAGCGGCGTCCCGCGACAACATCCGGGTCCTTCAGAGGGCCGGCTACGATGCGGCGGCCGCCGCGGCAAAGCTGCAGGACTTCTATCTTGCCTGCGAAAGGAACGACAAAAATGTGCGGAATCTGCGGCTATCTTTCGAAGAAGGCGATCAGCAGGGAGGAGCTCTCCCGCCTCAATGACCTGATGACCTACCGCGGGCCGAATGATGCGGGAACGGAGCTTCTGGATGCGGGGGAGGGCTGGACGCTGGGCCTTGCCCAGAGACGGCTGTCTATCCTCGATCTCTCCCCCCGGGGCCATCAGCCGATGACCGCGGCAGACGGCAGGGTGATCCTCGTCTACAACGGGGAGATCTACAACTACCTGGACCTTCGCACGGAGCTTTCGGACTATCCGTTTCAGAGCACCTGCGACACCGAGGTGATCCTTGCCGCCTATGAGAAGTGGGGCATTGACTGCGTGCGGCGCTTCAACGGCATGTTTGCGATTGCCCTCTATGATAAGAAGGAAAAGACTCTGTACCTTGTCCGGGACAGGCTGGGGCAGAAGCCCCTCTACTACTGGAACCAGAAGGGCGGCGGGATCCTCTTTGCCTCCGACCTTAAGGTCATCATGGAGGCGCCGGGCTTCCCGAAAGCGCTCCGGAGGGATGTCCTTGGGCGGTATCTCTGCCAGGGGTACCTGAACGCCCCGGACACGGTGTTCGAGGATGTCCATAAGCTCCTGCCGGGCTCTGTTCTCACCTTCCGGCAGGGAGAGAGCACGATGAAAAAGTACTGGGACGTTGCCGATGTCTACCAGCACATGCAGGAGATGCAGGTCACGGACTACGGGGAGGCAAAGGCGACGCTGAAAGGTCTGATGCAGCAGGCGGTAAAGCGGCGCCTCATTGCGGATGTCCCCCTCGGGAGCTTCCTCTCCGGCGGCTATGACTCCTCCCTCATCTCTGCCCTTGCGCAGGAGCAGCTGGGGAGCCGCCCCTTGCGGACCTTCTCCGTCGGCTTTGAGGATCCCGTCTACAACGAGGCGGGGTATGCGAGGCGGGTCGCAGAGCACCTGGGCACAAACCACACGGAGGTCGTCATCTCCGAGAAGGACATGTTTGACCTGGTGGAGAGCATCCCGCAGTACTTCGACGAGCCCTTTGCGGACTCCTCCGAGATCCCGACGATGCTGGTGTCGAAGACCGCAAAGCAGGATGTGACGGTTGCCCTCTCCGGCGATGCCGGGGATGAGCTCTTCTGCGGCTACAACGTCTATGACCGGATTGCGCAGGCACAGAAGCTGGACCGCCTGGGCGGCATAGCCCACGTCATCGGACAGCTCCCCACGGGGATCGGAAAGCTCGAGGACAAATATCCGTTCCGGATCAAAACGATTGCAAAGAACCGGGATCCCAGGACAAAGACCCAGTTCGGCGAGGGAAGCTACGGGGAGGCGGCAAGGGCGCTGGCTGCCTGGCGGGAGGGGGACCTTCCTGTAAGCTACCCCACGGAGCTCTCGTATCAGACCACAAACTGGCAGGAGCGGAGAATGCTCCTCGACCTCGACACCTACCTTCCGGGCGACATCCTGAACAAGGTGGACCGGGCATCGATGAAGTACTCCCTGGAAAACCGGTGTCCTTTCCTGGATGTGACGGTTGTCGAGTACGCGTTCCGGATCGACCATGGGTTCAAGTACCGGGACGGGATCAAGAAGTACATCCTCCGGGACATCGCCTGGGACTATATCCCGAAGGACCTTTTGGAGCGCCCGAAGAAGGGCTTTGCGGTGCCGCTGGATACCTGGCTCCGGGGACCGTTAAAAGAGGAGCTCCTGACCTTTGCCGATCCCACGCGGGTGAGAAACCAGGGCCTTTTTGATGCAAAGACGGTGAACAGCCTTGTCACAAAGTTCCTCGCAGAGGGCGATGCGGGGCACGGGAGCGGAAAGAACTTTTCGAAGCTTGTCTGGTCCTACTTCGTGTTCCAGCAGTGGTACGATGCCTGGATCGGGTGAAGGCAGCAAAATAAGGAGAGAACATGCCAGTTCTTGGAACAAAACTCCTGAAGGGGATGGGCTTTGGAAACCAGCTCTTTGCAGTGATTGCGGCAAGGTGCCTTGCGGAAAAAAACGGGATGGGGTATTCCGTCCTCTCCGCAGAACTTTTGGAACACAACCTTGATCTTGGCGGGAAGAGGCTCTTCTTTCTGGACTACGGGGAGGCGCTCCCGGAGGAGGCCTTCCCGGTACACCTTTCGGAGCTGGATGAGAGAATCTATATCCCGGACTCGGAGCACGACCTGACAAGGGGATGTTATGTTGCCGGGACGGATGAGAGCCTCTTTTCCCTCTCCGAGCGGTATCCGGAGAGAAACGTCCTTCTCTCCGGAAACCTCCAGGCCTGGGACTATCTGGCAGGGTATGAGAGCAGAATCCGCCAGTGGCTCTCTGTCAACCCGGACCTTGACCACAGGGAGTACGCAAGAGAGAACGTCTGCATCCTGAACATCCGCGGCGGCGAGTACGCGGGAAACCCGGAACTCTTTGTGAAGCGCAGGTACTGGCTCGATGCCATGCGGATCATGAGGGCGAAACGGCCCGACATGAAGTTTCTTGTGGTGACCGATGATCCGGAGGCTGCGGCAAAGGTCCTTCCCGAGGTACGGGCAGAGCACGGGGACCTTGCCCATGACTACACCATCGTAAAGAACGCAAGATTTCTGATCCTGTCGAATTCGAGCTTTGCCTGCTTCCCCGCCTTTACGGGGGACGCAGAGCTGGTGATCGCCCCGAAGTACTGGGCGCGGCACAACGTCTCCGACGGCTTCTGGAGCTCGGAGCAGAACCTCTATCCCTCCTTCACCTACCTGGACCGGGAGGGAAGACTCTTCTCTGCAGAGGACTGCAGAAAGGAGTTAGAGACTTATAAAGTAAGAACAAACTTTGCAGAGAAAATCGGCAGAAAACCCACAAAAGAGGAGCTGGCAGAGGGGAGAAAACAGGTGGAGGCCCTGCACCGGAAGGACCTCCGGCAGAGAGCCGCCCTCTCCCTCAAAAGACGGCTTCATCTGATTCGCCAAAGGGACAGCCTGTGAGGGAAAGGAGAAATATGGCAGCTTATGATGAGAATCACCGCCTTCTTCTCCCGGATGTGACCCTCGCCGCGATGACGAGTGTGAACGTTGCGGCGACGATCAAGGCCATGGAGTACAGCTGCCGGGGGATCGTCTTTGGCGATGCGGTGCTGATTACCGACAGGAAGCCTTTAGGGCTCCCGAAGTCGATCCGCTACAGCCACACGTCCCGGATGCGGGGCATCGATGACTTCAATTACAAGATGCTCTATGAGCTTGGGGACCACATCCGCACGGACTTTGTGCTCATTGTCCATGCGGACGGCTTTGTCGTCCACCCGGAGTGCTGGCGGGACGAGTTCCTGGACTACGACTACATCGGCGCACCCTGGCCGCTCCCCCCTGCGGGAGATACGACGACCTACCGGGACCGGGACGGCAGGATCTGCCGCGTCGGCAACAGCTGCGGGATCCGCAGCAGGAGGCTTCTCGACTATCCGAAGAAGGCCGGCATCCCATGGTTTGGGGACTACGCCTACGGAAAGCTCTGGTACTACGAGGACGGGTTCCTCTGCTGCAAGATCCGGCACCTTCTGGAGGAGCAGGGGATGAAGATCGCCCCGATCGAGGTCGCAAAGTACTACGCTCATGAAAGGATGCTGCCGGAGACAGAGGGGATCACCCCGTTTGCGTTCCACAAGTGGGAGGGGACCAATGCGCAGTACCCGAACTTCCTTCGCCCGCCTCTCAAAAAGCGCCTCAAAACCCTGCTGCAAGGAGACCGCAGATGATATACGACTGCTTTCAGTTTTTTAATGAGCTGGACATCCTGAAGATCCGCCTGAACGTCCTCTCCGACGTGGTGGATAAGTTCGTGATCAGCGAGGCGACGGAGACCTTCTCCGGGCTCCCGAAGCCGCTCTATTATGAAGAGAACAAGGACATGTTCCGGGAGTTTAACGACCGGATCATCCACGTCGTTGTGACGGACACCCCCAAGGGCTATACCCACGACCGGGACACCTTTCAGAAAAATGCCGTGGGCAGGGGCCTTGTGGACGCAAAGCCGGAGGACATCATCCTCTTCTCCGACCTCGATGAGATCCCAAACCCGGAGAAGATCAGAGAGATCCTGCCGCAGTTTCGGGACGATAAGATCTACCACTTTGCCCAGCGCATGTTTTACTGCTACCTGAACATGGAGGAGGTTTCGGGAAACCTCTTATCCTATGGCGGGGAGTTCCCAGGCGTAACGGACAAAAAGTGGCTTGGAACGAGGATGTGCCGCTATTCCCTCCTCCAGGAGAAAAACCTTCCCCTTGGGGCGCTTCGCTTCCCCGAGTGCAAGGACATCGGCATCCGCGTTGCGGACGGCGGCTGGCACTTCGGATACATGGGCGGCCACGGGGAGAAGGACGTGAAGAAGCGGGTCGAGGAGAAGGTCGTCTCTGCGGCCCACGAGGAGTACAACAACCGTCACACCCTCTCCAGGGTGGAGGACCAGATCCTGGATGGGAAGGACATCTTCGGCCGGGATGCCAGGTTCGTCCGGGTGCCCATCGATGAGAGCTATCCCAGGTACATCCGGGACCACGAGAAGGAGCTCGACTACCTGATCCTGAAGGAGGAGAACCCCACAAAGAAGGCGCTCCGGCACGCGAAGGAGAAGGTGGAGGACGGCCTCTTTCAGGCATCCCTCCCCGCAAGGCGGCTTGCCAGGAGGATCCTGCACCGCCCGGAGGAGAAATGAGCGGCGAAATCAGAAAGATCTCCCTGTGCCTTCCTGCCTACAACAACGGGGAGGATGTAAGAAGGGCCCTTGCCAGTATCGCCTCCCAGACCTTCCGGGACTTCGAGACCGTCGTCTCCGATGACTCCGACACGGACGGGGTGGAGCGGGAGGTTCAGGCATTCCGGCAGGAAAACCCAGACATTCCCGTCACCTACGTGCGGAATGATACGAAGAAGGGCCCCATCTTCAACTGGAATGCGGCGATTGACCTCGCCGGAGGGAGGTATGTCAAGATCCTCTTCTCCGACGACTTCTTTACGAAAGAAACCTCCCTCGCCCGTTTTGTATCGCTCCTGGATGATCACCCGGAGGCGGACCTTGCCTTTTCCGGCTCCCGCCAGGTGCTCCTGGACCCGGAGGGAGAGAGCCTCTCGCACCTGGAGGCGGATGCGCCGAAGGAGCGGGCGGCATCGGACGAATTCCTCACAGCCCTCTCAAAGGACTGGCGGCATCTGTTCCTTGGGAATGAGATCGGCGCGCCGAGCGCCGTGATCTTCCGAAGGAGCACCGGCGCCCGCTTTGACGAAAAGAGCGGCTGGGCGAGCGACATGTACCTGTATGCGGATCTTTTAAAAGACAACCCGCACTTTGCCTGCACCAGAGAGCCCCTCATTTCCATCGGCATGCACCGGGGGCAGTACACGGAGAGCTTTGCGGAGAAGGATGAGCGGATCTACGCGGACTACCGGTACTTCTATGAGAAGTACCAGCTCCGGGACTCGAAGGAGTGCAGGGACTACTTCCTGTCTCACTTTGTGGTGAAGTACCACAAGCCCTGGAAGGAGGCAAAGGCCCTCGGCTTTACCAGGCAGGAGTATGAGAGGCAGAAGGGCGCAGAGCGCCTTGAAACCCTCTCCTCCTTCCTGAGGGCCAGATTTGGAAAAGCGTAAGAAAAAGAAAGGGACAACAACCTGCGATGATCGTGCTGCAGCTCTCCGGGGGACTTGGCAATCAGATGTTTCAGATCGCGATGGCGTGGCGCCTCGAGCAGGAGGGAAAGAGCGTCACCATCGATGACACCACCGCCTACCGGCAGATGGGAGAGGGCGCAAGAAACCTCCAACTCTTCTCTGCCTTCGGGATCACCTATCCAAAAGCAGAGCGGGCGGATCTTGTCCGCCTCCGGGATGAGAGCCCAAAGCTCTCCGATAAGATCAGAAGAAAGCTCTTTGGCCGGAATTTAAAAGAGGTGCGGGATGAGGACTTTGTCTTTGATAAGCGCCTCCTTGCTCTCGATGAGGTCTACCTGACAGGGACCTTCCAGTGCCCCGCCTACTTTGCGCCGATTGCGCCCATCGTGCGGGAGCGGTTTTCCTTCCCGGAGGGGATCGAAGAGCAGGCAGAGGCAGTCAGGGCGTATGCGAACCAAATCCGGGAGGCAGAACGCTCCTGCAGCATTCACCTTCGCTTTGGCGATTACCTCACGAAGGCAGCTGTCTACGGCGGGATCTGCACGGACGCCTACTACGACGCTGCCATCCGGCGCATTCTGTCTGTCCATCCGGACACAGTCTTTTTTGTGTTCTCCAACGATGCGGACAGGGCAGACGCCTGGATTCAGGAGGAGAGGAAAAGACTTGGAGAGATAAGCCCCCGCTTTGTCCTCATAACCGGAAACGATGAGGACCACGGGTACCTGGACCTGTACCTGATGACATTGACGAAGGATCACGTGATCGCAAACTCGAGCTTTTCCTGGTGGGGCGCGTACCTTGGAAAGAAGCAGGACAGCATCCTGATCGCCCCGGCGCTCTGGATCCATGAAAAGGACGGCACCGAGCTTCGGCGCACGGATGTCTACCTGCCGGAGATGATCCGGCTCACAGGGGACGGGGAGGATGCGGAGGAGCTGATCCGAAGGGATCCCGGGGACCAGCCCCTTGTCTCCGTGATTGTCGCCTGCTATAACATCCGGCCCTATGTCACAAAGGCCATCCGCTCCCTGACGGGCCAGACCCTGCAGAATCTCGAGATCCTCGCTGTGGATGACGGCTCGACGGACGGGACGGGAGATCTCCTTGATGCCATGGCAGAGGAGGATACCAGGATCCGCGTGCTCCACAAAAAGAACGGGGGCCTCTCCGACTGCAGAAATGCAGGACTCCATGCGGCAAGGGGCCGCTACATCGGGTACCTGGACGGCGACGACTGGGCAGATCCCAGGATGTTTGAGACCCTGGTGCGCGGCTGCCTGATCAGCGGTGCCGGGATGGCAGCCCTCCGGTATCTCCCGGAAAAGGAGGGGGATCCCGCGGGCACAGTGCCGGAGGGAAGCGCGGAGGCGCTCCTTCGGGACAGCACCGCCCTGTCCGGCCGCGATGCCGCGGCCCTCTGGATCGACTCGAGCCTGAAGGGCCCGGAGGAGGAGAGGTTTATCGCCAATTCTGTGTGGAGCAAGCTCTTTCGAAGAGATGTCTGTGCGGGGATCACCTTTGCCAGGGGGAAGAACTCGGAGGACATCCTCTACACCGCAAAGACGCTGATCCAGAGCAGCCATCTCCTCTACATCCCGGCGCCCCTCTACCACTACCTCATAAGCCGCACGGGGAGCATCATGAATGAGAAGACGGGGCAGCGGAGAGTGTCCGATGAGATCCCCTTCTGGCAGGAGCAGATCCGCCTCTTTCAGGAAGCTGGCTGGAGCGACCTCGCGGACAGAGCGCAGTTCTCCCTGGAGCGCCGCCTTCTCTACTACATCACGGACATGCAGGAAAGCAGAGAGGCAGCGCCCTACCGGAAGGAGCTGGAGGAGCTCCTTCTAAAGGACAAAGAGGCAGCGCGCCTCTGCCGGGACAGGAGTGCAGGCAGCAGGGGGGACAGGATGCGGGTCGCCCTCTACCGGAGGAGCCCGAAGCTCTACTTTGCACTGGACCGCATGCGGAAAGGAGAAAGAGCCGGATCGTGAGCACAGCAGAAAACATCAATACGGCCCTGAATGCCCTGGCAGAGCGGGCAGACCGCCGCTTTCACGGGCTGGTTCATGCCCTCTTCCTGCTTGGATTTCTGACAGAGCTTGTCATCGTCATCATCGACAAGAGTGCCCTCGTCAATCCCTATGAGGGGAGGCTCTTTCAGCTCACCTTCCTCTGCTTCTTTGCGGCGCTCCTTACGGAGCGCTTTACCCTTAGGGAGCGGGGATACCTTGCCTTCTTTCTCGCGCTCTCCCTCATCTCGTACCTCGTGACAGGCCGGAATGAGCTCCTTCGCTGCACGGTGTTTGCGGCCTCGATGGTCCGCATGGACGTGAGAAAGCTCATGAAGCTCTTCCTTGCCGTGGAGACGGCGGGGTGCCTTCTCCTGAACGTCCTCTCCCTTGCGGGCGTCCTCGGCACCGTGTTTCTGACCACCGACTACGGTGGGGGCGTGGAGACAAGGCTCTGCCTTGGCCTTGGCCATCCGAACTCCCTCCACTGCATGGCGGCGGTGCTGGTCCTTCTGTTTCTCTGCCTCTATCATGACCGGCTTCACGCCTGGCAGTTCGCCGTCCTCTTTGCGGCAAACCTCGTCCTCCTGTACTTTACGAGAAGCCAGATGGGGGCCCTTGCCATGGCGGGCGGGATCGTGCTGCAGTTTCTGGTGGACAGGATCCAAAGCGACAGGACAAAGAATGCCCTCTGCATCTGCATGGAGGTCCTCTTTGCCGCAGGACTTTTCTTCTCCCTCCTTGCCGCGACCTTCAACCCTGCAAGCGCCCCCTGGATGCAGAAGATCGACCATCTGATGACAGGGCGCGTGGGGTCCCTCTGGGATACCACCTTTCACGAGGGGACGCTCGCCTCCTGGCGGTGGTTTTCCGACCGGAATTCCGACAGATTTTTTGACCTTGGCTGGGTGAGACTGGTATACTGGTATGGCGTCATTCCGGCGGCAGTCGTCATTTTCTATCTCCTTCGCTGGCTTCGGTTCCTTCGGCGGAAGAAGGAGATGGCTGCTTTTGTGATGCTCTCTGTTCTTGCCGTCTACACGGTGTTCGAGGCGCATCTCGTGTCGGAATACCTGGGAAGGAATACATTGCTGCTGCTTGCGGCTGCCTGTGTGCCTGCAGCAGCTGGGGAGAGTATGAAAATATGAATCAGAAAAACAGGATTCTTCAGACATACTGTGTCTGGGTCGTGGACATGGTCTGCATCATCGTGTCCTACGTCATCGCGACCCAGATCCGCTTTGCGCAGAGCCGGGACTTTGGCAACAAGACCCTCCACTACATGGTCATGGTCGTCATGCTCCTGTTCTGTACGGTCTACAACTTCTTCATGGACTGGAACCGCAGCATCCTAAAGCGCGGTGCCTTCCGGGAGTTTGTCGAGATCGCGAAGTTCGACGCGACGATGATCATTGTCTCCCTCGTCTTCGTGTTCTTCGCCCAGTGGGCCTGGATCCTGTCCCGGTCCGTCATCCTGAACTTCGCCTGGATCAATCTGGTGCTGATGAACATCGCCCATGCGCTGTACAAGAAGTTTGCGCGGCACTTCTTCTCCGGGGAGAAGCAGCAGACCAAGGTCCTCGTCGTCTGCAGAAAGGAAGTGGAGGACGAGACGATCTCCAGGCTCAACCGGGAGCTCGGCCTCTCCTACCAGGTCGTGGGCGGCGTCTCCGTCCATGAGGGCATGCGCGGGGAGGAGTTCAGAAAGATCACGGAGCAGCTGACCCAGATCGCCTTCGATGAGGTCTTCTTCAACACGCCGGGCCTCTCCATGACGGACGTGGCCCCGCTCATCCAGGGCTTCCAGGAGATGGGCGTTGTCTGCCATTACAACATCGTCCTGCCGGATGTGGGCGCCGCGACGACCGCGGTGGAGACCTTCGGCGGGAGCACGGTCATCACCTACTCGAAGACCATCGTGTCCTACAAGAAGCTCCTCATCAAGCGGTTCTGGGACATCGTGGGCGGGATCGTGGGCCTTGCCCTTACCGGCATCATCACGATTTTCCTCGCCCCTGCCATCAAGATCGACTCGAAGGGCCCGGTGTTCTTCTCCCAGACGAGAGTCGGAAAGAACGGGAGACGGTTTAAGATCTACAAGTTCCGGTCGATGTACACGGATGCGGAGGACCGCCTCAAAGACCTGATGAGCCAGAACGAGGTCCAGGGTCTGATGTTCAAGATGGAGAACGACCCCAGAGTCACGAAGGTCGGAAAATTCATCCGCAGGACCTCTCTCGACGAGTTCCCGCAGTTCTGGAACGTCTTAAAGGGCGACATGAGCCTTGTCGGCACAAGGCCGCCGACCGAGAAGGAGTTTGAGCAGTACGACGAGCACTACAGAAGGCGCCTGTCCATGACGCCGGGCCTCACCGGCATGTGGCAGGTCTCCGGCAGGTCCAACATCGATGACTTCGATGAGGTCGTCAAGCTCGACCTCTACTACATCGACAACTGGTCCCTGACGCTGGACTTCAAGATCCTGCTGCAGACCGTCGGCGTCGTGTTCGCGCACAAAGGCGCAAAGTAAGCGGGCGGAAGAGAGGAAAGCATGCGGCTTGTCATCGACGCATTCAAGCTGGTAAAGGGCGCGGGAAAGAGCATCGGCATCTACAACCTGGCCTGTTCCCTCGTGGAGTACCTCTCCGCAGAGAACGTGCGCAGGGGGCTTCCCCACGAGATCATCGTGCTCGGCAACGCCCGCAACCGGAAGGATTTTACGCGGGAGGGGTCGACCTTTGTCGAGATCCCGAAGAACCCGCTGGACCGGAAGACGTTCACGTACTGGGAGCTCTTCGGGGTGAAAAAATATGCAAGGCAGTACCATGCGGACCGGATCCTGTTTCCGAGGGGATACCGGCCTTTTGTGTATGCGGGAAAGGACACGATCATCATCCACGACCTGATCCCGTTCTGGTACGACAGACATGTCCCGGGGTACTTAAACCGCATCGAGAATGCCTACATCATGAACCGGCTGAAGGCCTCCATCCGCCATGCGGATCAGGTCATCACGATCTCGGATTTCTCCAGAAAAGAAATCGAGGCCCTGGTCCCGGGAAGCGGGGCGCGGATCATCCGGATCTACAATGGCATCAGCGACGTGCCGCCCTTTGAGAGGAAAGCAAAGAACCGCCCGCCCTACCTCACCGCGGTGACGACAAAGATGCCCCACAAGAACGCGGCGGGGATCCTCAGGACCTATGCGGCCTACTGGAAGCTCTGCGAGGAGAAAAAGGCGGCCCCCCTCGATCTCTGGATCATCGGCATCCCCGGGACGGAAGGGTTTGACCAGGATGCGGGGCTCTCGGCTGCGATGCGGGAGCACATCCACTGTCCCGGCTACATCGAGGACTACGCGGACATGTGCCGGCTGATTGCGGGCTCCACCGCCTTCCTGTTCCTCTCCCTCGCGGAGGGCTTTGGCTTTCCGCCGCTCGAGGCGATGCAGCTGGGTGCCCCTGTCATCTGCAGCGATGCGACCTCCCTCCCGGAGGTGGTGGGGGAGGCAGCGCTCCTCACAGGCCCGGAGGACGACATGGGGACTGCGGAGAAGATCCTCCGCCTTCAGAAAGATGAGAGCCTGCGTCAGGAACTGATCAAAAAGGGCACAGAGAACGTGAAGCGCTTTGGCTGGGACTCGAGGACAAAAGAGTACTGGCGGGCGCTCTTTGGAGAGGAATAAGGGAAAGGGCATGGGAAGACTTGTCATCTTTGATACGTCGAACTACGAGAACTTTCCGATCGGCGGGCAGCTGACGAGCGTGAGAGGGTTCCTTCGCTTTCTCTGCGAGGTCCACCCAGAGCTTTCAGGGAGGGTCCAGCTCGTCGGCGTCACGACCAGGCAGGAGGAAGTGGGAAGCGGGAAAGAGGTTGTGATCTTTGGCATCTCTCTTCCCATCCTCTATGTCTGCCAAGCGGAGACGGACCTTGCCCACACGCAGCACTCCCTGCGGGCGGCCTTTGCAAAGGGAATCCTGTCCCATGGGAAGAAGCTTCATCTGACACGGTCCGACCTTCTCTACATCCAGACCCCGGAGGCAGCGGGCCCAGCAAAGCTCCTTGCGCCCGGGGCGAAGTTTGTCGTCTTCTCCCACGGGTCCTACGCAAACATGGAGCGGGGGTTTCGGTTCTATCAAAAGAGTGCTGTGAAGAAGGCGTTTTTGTACTACCTTCGCTGGGTGCTGCGCCATGCCGCCTGCATCTTTGTCCTCGATGAGGCGAGCAGGAGGGACTATCTCCCCTACAACCAGAACCTCGTGAAGGTCCGGAACACCATCTGCCTCCCGGAGGACTACGATGCGTTCTCCGAAAAGCCCCACACGTTCCACGGGCGCCTCCTGTTCGTGGGAAGGCTCTCCAGGGACAAGGGGGTTGCCGGCATCTGCGAGGCGGCGAAAGACATGGAGAAGGAGGGCATCACCCTCACCGTCGTGGGAGACGGCGAGGAGGGAGAGAACCTGAGACGGTACGAGGGCGGAAACGTCCACTTCGCCGGTGCAGTGCCGCCAGAGAAGGTCCGGGACTTTATGGCACAGGCGGACATCCTCGTCATGAACTCCGCCTTTGAGGGCGTCCCCATGACGATCCTCGAGGCCCTATCCTCCGGCCTTCCCGTGGTGACGACCGAGGTAGGCGGCATCGGTGATGCGGTGGCCTTTGGAAAAGATGCGGAGAAAACGGATGGCACGGCGCCTTCCATTGAGGCTGCTGTCCGGAAGATTGCGGGAAACTATGCCGCCTATGCGCAGGCGGCCCATGATCACGCTTTGGAATACGACTACCGCACCGCAAACGAGGCGGTGCTGAAGGAACTTCGAAACTACTGGAAGTGAGGCGGCTTTTATGTCGGAGGTTGTGAGCGTCATTGTCCCCGTGTACAACACGGGGGAGAATCTGGCACAGTGCCTTTCCTCCATCCGGGGGCAGAGCTATCAGACTCTGGAGATCATCCTTGTGGACGATGGCTCCACGGACGGGAGCGGAGAGGCCTGCGATGCGGCGGCAGGGGAGGACTCCAGAATCCGCGTCATCCACAAGAAAAACGGCGGCCTTGTGAGCGCCTGGAAGGCAGGTGTTCACAAGGCTACCGGAGCGTATCTTATGTTTGTCGACAGCGACGACTGGATCGATCCGGACTTCATTGAGACCCTGGCGAAGGAGACGACCGGCGCAGAGGATGAGATCATCTCCGCGGGCTTTGTGATCGAGCGGGGAAACGGAAGGAGCGGAGAGAAGGTCTCGAGCCGCGCCCTCCCGGGGCTCTACGAGGGGGAGAAGCTGAAGAATCTCAAGACAGAGCTCATCGGCCACGAGTCCCGCTCTGTCATCCTCTCCCGCTGCATGAAGCTGACCTCGCGGAAGCTCTTTCTTGCAAACATGGGCTATGCAAGGGAGGACATCCGGATGGGAGAGGATGTCACCGTGATGCTCCCCTGCCTTCTTGCCTGCCGGCGCCTCGTCCTTCTTGGGGGCGTCTGCGGCTACCACTACCGGACGGTTGCGACCTCCATGGCGCACGGGTATGATGCAGGGCTCTATGACAACGTAAAGCGCCTCCGCGCGATCCTCGACAGGATTGCGGAGGACTTTGGGATCCCCGACGGGAAGCAGAAGGTGGAGCGGGAGTTCTACTACCTGATGCTCTTAGAGCTCAAGAACCAGCTCCGCAGGGG
>ONMH01000012.1 GCA_900318875.1 uncultured Lachnospiraceae bacterium
GCCAGAGAGGAGACATCCATGAGTGTGGTAATCGTGGGAGGCAACGAGTGCATGGAGCGAAAGTACAAGGAGATCTGCTCCCGCCACGGCTGCGATGCCAAGGTATTCTGCAAGTACCAGGGCGGCATGCACAGCAGGATCGGAAGCCCGGACCTGATGATTCTGTTCACGCACACGGTCTCGCACAAGATGGTCCAGTGTGCCCTGCAGAGCGTTTCCGCCAACACCCAGGTGGTCCGCTCCCACACGAGTTCGGTTGCCTCCCTGCAGCAGATCCTGCAGCAGTACACCGCCTGAACCGCAGACTGGATAAGTGCCTGTTCGGATTCCGCAGCGAAACGGCTGCGGAATCCGGCTTTTTGCCGTCCTGACGGATGAAATTGGCACAAACCTTGAAAAGATGCGTCTAATCATTTCTAAAGATTGTATAAATTTAGGGATTGACAACCATATGTCAGGCGAATAGAATGACAACCGAAAGTTAGAGATATATACCGAATCAGGCTGTGCAAATTCAGGAAAGAGCAGTATTGAAAGGAGGTCGTTATGTTGCCATTGTCTATGGCGAAAGCCGGAGAACAGGTGATGGTTGCCCGCATCGGCGGAAGCCCTGAGGTCAAAAAGCACCTCGAGGATCTCGGCTTTGTGGTCGGTGCGGAGGTGAAGATCGTCTCTGCACCCGGAGACGGAAACGTGATCGTCCTGGTCAAGGATTCCAGACTGGCCATCACTGCAGAGATGGCAAAGAAGGTCATGATCACCATGTGATGATCTTTTCTGCCCATTGGTTAGACCAATGCAACATAAGTAACAATGCAAATCCATAAATAAGGCAGCTTTCCTTATTTTGGGATCAATACAAGCCATTGAGAGGAGGCTTCAATGAAGACACTGCGAGATGTAAAGGTGGGTGAGACCGCAACGGTCCAAAAGATTCACGGCGACGGCGCCCTAAAGCGCCGGATCATGGACATGGGCATCACCAAGGGCACGGAGATCACCGTGCGTAAGGTGGCGCCGCTTGGAGACCCGGTGGAGGTCACGGTGCGCGGCTACGAACTCTCGCTCCGGAAGGACGATGCAGACATTCTGGAGATGTCCTGAGAGAAAATCCGCTGCGGTAAGCTGAGAACCGAATTTCAAAGATCTCACAAAGAGAACAGTACAGAAAATCAGTACAGAAAAGAGGATTCAAAATGGCAATCAAGATTGCGCTCGCAGGAAACCCGAACTGCGGCAAGACGACGCTGTTCAATGATCTGACCGGAAGCACCCAGTACGTCGGCAACTGGCCCGGCGTTACGGTGGAGAAGAAGGAGGGACGCCTGATCGGTCACAGGGATGTCATCATCCAGGACCTTCCCGGCATCTACTCCTTAAGCCCCTACACGCTTGAGGAGGTCGTCTCCCGAAACTACCTCGTCAATGAGAAGCCCGATGTCATCCTGAACATCGTCGACGGAACCAACATCGAGAGGAACCTGTATCTCACGACCCAGCTCGTGGAGATCGGCATTCCGGTGGTGATCGCCTTCAACATGATGGATCTGGTCCGCAAGAACGGTGACAGGATCGACACGGCAAAGCTCGGAAAGGAGCTTGGCTGCGAGACGATCGAGATCAGTGCCCTGCACTCCGACAACACGAGAAAGGCCGCAGAGCTCGCCATTGCCCAGGCTGCCAAGGAAAAGGGAGAGCTGCCCCACGTCTTCACAGGAAGCGTGGAGCACGCCATCGCCCACATCGAGGAGTCCATTGAGACCCTTGTTCCGAAGGAACAGCAAAGATGGTTTGCCGTAAAGCTCTTTGAGAGAGACGCCAAGGCAACCGAGCAGCTCCACCTCTCCGCAGATCTGCAGGCCCACATCGAGCAGCACATCAAAGACTGCGAGAAAGAGATGGATGATGATGCCGAGAGTATCATCACCAACCAGAGATATACCTACATCCAGAAGCTCGTTGCGGACTCTGTGGTCAGGAAGAGGACAAAGGCGCAGATGACAACCTCCGACAAGATCGACAGGATCGTCACGAACCGGATCCTGGCTCTGCCGATCTTCGCCGTGATCATGTGGGCTGTGTACTTCATCTCCGTCACGACACTGGGCGGCTGGCTCACCGACTGGACGAACGACGTTCTGTTCGGCACCTGGATTACGAACGGCGCCACCGCAGGCCTTGAGGCCATCGGTGCCTCGGATGCCGTGATCAGCCTCCTGGTTGACGGCATCATCGGCGGTGTCGGCACGGTCCTCGGCTTTGTGCCGCAGATGATCCTCCTGTTCCTGTGCCTGTCCATCCTGGAGGATTCCGGATATATGGCGCGGGTCGCATTCATCATGGACCGGATCTTCAGAAGGTTCGGCCTCTCCGGGAAGTCCTTCATCCCGATGCTGGTCGGCACCGGCTGCGGCGTGCCCGCCATCATGGCATCCCGCACGATTGAGAACGAGAAGGACCGCCGCATGACGATCCTGCTCTCCACGTTTATGCCCTGCGGCGCAAAGATGGAGATCGTCGCCATGATGACCATGGTCTGCTTCCCCGGAAGCATGTTTGTGGCACCTGCCATGTACTTCCTGGGCCTTGGCATCGTCGTCTTCTCCGGCATCGCGCTCAAAAAGACAAAGTACTTCTCCGGGGATCCCGCTCCGTTCGTCATGGAGCTGCCTGCTTATCACATCCCTACCGTGAAGGGCGTCCTGATTCACGTCTGGGAGAGAGCAAAGGCCTTCATGATCAAGGCCGGCACCATCATCTTCACGATGTGCATTGTGATCTGGTTCCTGATGCACTTCGGACCCACCGGCTTCCTTCCGGATGACATCGACGCCTCGTTCCTTCGCTATATCGGCGAGGGCCTCGCAAAGGAGCAGGCAACTGCAACCCTTGGCATGCTGGCACACGCAGCCAGCGACGATGAGGCCGATGTGGCAGCGGCTATCAGCGCCATGTTCGGCGGCAGCAAGCTGGTCGGCATGAGCTTCCTTCTCTTCAACATCTTCGATGCACCCTGCATGGTCGCCATTGCCACGGCATTCCGGGAGCAGGGCAGCCGCAAGTGGGGCTGGATTACCTTTGGCTATCAGATGATGATCGGCTACTGCCTGTCCCTGTGCGTCTATCAGATCGGTGCAGCGGTCACCGGAAGCGTCACCTTCGGCACCGTGGTTGCCATCGTGCTGATTGTCATCGCCTGCTACTTCGTCTTCCGCCCGAATCCGTACGCAAAGAAGAAAGCATCCTATCGCGCGGAAGCCGAGAAGGCCTGACATCCCTGCGGCGGGAAGCGAGGTGTCTGCCGTGGACAAAAACGACACGAAACTGCGAACACTGGATACTCCTCCCTCCGCTGCCATGATGAACTATCTCGCCCTGATGGTGCAGATGGAGGAAGGCGGACAGCGCCTTCGCTCCATCGACATCGCAAACCGGATGGGCGTCAGAAAGCCCAGCGTGTGCAATGCCCTGGAAAAGCTCGCAAGAAGCGGCTGCGTCACAGACAACAACGGCAGAGACATCGTGCTGACGCAGAAGGGAAGAGACCTGGGCAGGGCTTTCCTGGAAAAGACCAGAATTCTCTCCGGCATGCTCGAGGAGGGCGGCATGGAGAAAAGAAGCGCAAGGACCGAGGCAAGGCAGCTTGCCCATGCGGTCAGCAGCGATGCTCTCACGGCGCTTCTTCGGGTTTCCGGGAAGAATCCTGGCAGGGACACGGTCCCAGGAGGACAGGGATGATCTGTTCCGGGGACAACTGCATGAAATCGCTCCTTCTGGGACTTGGTTCCATGGCCATCGCGGTGGGAATCGGCACCGGCCTGTCGGCAGAAAGAAGGACACTTCTTCGGCGCTCCCTCAGGGCTGCGGACAGTGACCGGAAAGAAGAAAGAAGGTCGGAAAAGCATGGTTAAGACAACTGTAAAGATCGGGGGCATGGCCTGCGGCATGTGCGAGTCGCACATCAACGACGTTATCCGCAAGACGTTCCCTGATGCGAAGAAGGTCTCCTCTTCCCACACGAAGGGAACTGCAACCTTTGTGACGGATGAGGAAGTAAACGGCGATACGTTAAAGAGCGCAATTGAAGAGACAGGATATCACTTCCTGGGGATCAGCAGTGAGCCCTACGTAAAGCACGGCCTCTTCGGAAGATAACAAAACAGCAGAAGAAAGCCTCCCCGCACCGGACAACCGTGCGGGGAGGCTTTTAATTCGGAAGAAAACCTAAGACAGAGAAGCAGAGGACACGAAAAGCAGGATCCGCATGGGCGGTCCTGCTTCTTTGGAATCACAGCCCGTTACTGCTGCGCTGTCTCTGCCGGGATCTTGTCGAGCTTTCCGCTCTCCACCAGGATCTTTAGCGCCTGGAAGGACTCCTCCGAGAGGTCGTGCTCCACCTTGCAGGCATCGATCTGCGCCTGGTCGTGGGGGATGCCGACGCTCTCCAAAAGCTTTGTCAGCACATGGTGGCGGTCCAGTGTGCGCTCTGCGATCTGTCTGCCCTCGTCGGTGAGCACCAGCATGCCCGCGTGATCTGTTGTGATGAAGTTCTTCTCCTTCAGCCGCTTCGTGGTATAGGTGACGCTTGGCTTGGAGACCTCCAGAAGGTCTGCCACGTCGATGGACCGGACATAGCCCTGGGCCTGGAAGATCTCCAGGATTGCCTCCAGATAATCCTCTGTGGTCTTCTGTGTTCCGTTGTTTTCCTCTGTTCTTCTCATGGTACTACCTCATCTGCCGGAGCCGCTCTGCCCTGGAAAGGACAATGCGGGGACGAAATTAAATCTTGATTAGGTATATATTACTACAGTATTGCAGCCATGTGAAGTAGAGGATGGGAGATTCCGGAGTGAAATTGGCAGCTTTTCAATTTTTCCTACATCGGCGGTGCTCCTGGGCTTGTGCTCCTGATCCGGCAGAACGCCATGGAAAGCCGCATTGAGCAGCTCCCTGTGGGCGGCTGCATGCTCGTTTCCCTTGGGATTTTCTGCGGCGAAAACATGCAGATCGAGGGCTTCTGGTATGATCTCTTCTCCGGCGCCTTCGAGGCCGCGGCGATCCACTGCGCGGCTTCGAAGATCTTCCGTCCCCCTCTCTTTGGAAGGGGCTGGTGCGACTGGGCCTGCCGGACGGCGATGGTGCTGGACTTTCTTCCCTGGAAGGTCCCAAAGAGCCGCAAAAGACTCTTTTTCGGCTGGCTCCGGTGTGCTGTATTTGCAGACTCCCTCACCTTTGTCACCGTCTTTTTGATGCCAATGAGCTGTTTTGCCCTTCTCCGCGTGAAGTGCCACAAAACAAAGCGCACAGGCTGCGGGAAGTGCCGTCAGGTTTGCCCGATGGATGTGGACGTTACGGACAACACCCCGAAGCAGGAAAAATCCTGTGTCCTGCCTGCACCAGAACCTGCCCGCACCGCATACTGTGAAGGCAAAACAGAGAGTTCGCAGATGAAAATTCTCCCGGAATGTCAGTCCCGGCCTCTTTACATACAGATATCATTATGATATCATCATGATACAGAAAGAAGCGTTCGATGGGACCCTTAGGTCCCGGAAAGGTAGCTGGGATGAGAGAGAAAAGTTTGGAAGGAAAGAGACACGGCATGGCAGTCCTGATCCTCTGGATTGCGCTGATGGCACTGGCGGTGACCCTGATGATCCTTGCCATGTCCATGGGAACGCCGGAGGAACCCTATCTGCCGCTTTTTCTGCCCGCAATGATCTGGATTATGGGAAGCTGGATCCTGATCCCCGGGCTCAAGGTCTTAAAGCCTCAGGAGGCACTGGTACTGACCCTGTTTGGAAAGTACATCGGGACCCTGAAGGGGGAGGGCTTTTACTACGTCAACCCCTTCTGCACAGCGGTCAATCCCGCTGCGAAGACGAAACTGGGACAGAGCGGAGATGTGGATGACGGTTCCCGTCTGTTCAGAAAGCAGGGAGAGGCAGGTCCGGAGAGCGGGTCCAAGAAGATCTCCCTGAAGGCCATGACCTTAAGCAACGCGAAGCAGAAGGTCAACGATGTCCTCGGCAATCCCGTGGAGATCTCGGTTGCCATCATCTGGCGCGTGCAGGATACCGCAAAGGCGGTGTTTGAGGTGGACAACTACAAGGAGTACCTCTCCCTGCAGGCGGATGCCGCAGTGCGGGACATCGTGAAGATCTACCCCTACGATGTGGCGCCCGGGGTCGATACCACCGGGGATGGCAAGGCGGATGACGGGAGCCTTCGCGGTTCCACCACGGTGGTGGCAGAGCGCATCCGGGACATGATCCAGAAGAAGGTGGAGAGTGCAGGCCTTGTGATCGAAGAGGCGAGGATCACGTATCTTGCCTATGCACCGGAGATCGCTGCAGTGATGCTGCAGCGGCAGCAGGCATCGGCGGTCATTGATGCGAGAAAGATGATCGTGGACGGCGCGGTCGGCATGGTGGAGATGGCGCTTGCCGCCCTGGAGAAGGACGGCGTGGTGAGCCTGGACGAGGAGAGAAAGGCAGCCATGGTCTCGAACCTCCTTGTGGTTCTCTGCGGCAACCACGATGCTCAGCCCATCGTGAACTCCGGAAGTCTGTACTGATATTGAAAAAAACTGAAGGTATGTGAATGGCAAAGAAACAGGTGCCGCTTCGGCTCGATGAAAAACTCTATAATGCGATTGCCGCCTGGGCGGAGGATGACTTCCGGTCTGTCAACGGGCAGATCGAGTACCTCCTGACCGAGTGCGTAAAGCAGCGCAAAAAGGATGGGAAGTATGTCTCTGACCATCTGGACGAGCCGCCGCACCTGGACATTTCCTGAGAGAGCAGAGGCATCAGGTAACACAACATTTTTCGGAAATAAAATTCACGATTTAATATTTGCCGATCAGCAACTTCCAGATTGCGAGTTACCTGTTCACGAGACACTGTCACCGTTGTGCTCTATGACATTCTGGCATAGACAATACCCGTTTTGGCGGAAATTTACGCAAGAAGGGGTGCTCTATGACATTCTGGCATAGACAATACCCGTTTTGGCGGAAATTTACGCAAGAAGGGAGAGCCCCATGGAAAGGACCCAGATGTACATCAGGGTCTTCGGCAGCATCAGCGCGCCGACCATGGGCTTTTTCTTTGCCAGCACCGTGACGGGGAGGTAAAAGGCAAAGCTGAGCGCGATCGCAATGCACATCTTCCAGAGACCGTACCCGTAGGTGTTGCCCGAGATGGCAAAGAGGGCAATGACCAGAATCCCCGTCACGAGGAAGGGAATATTCCGGTACCAGGACCAGCGAAGATCGCCGTCCCCGGAAAGCCACCGGTTCTGCGGGAAGAGGCAGAGCACGATTCGAAGGAGTGCCGTGATCCAGATCAGGGCAGGGATCACCGGAGAGATTGCAATCTCCGGGAACAGGAGCCGCCAGATGTAGTAGAGCAGGATGTAGAAGACGGTCATGGTGACCGAGGTCACCGCGGTGCCGAAGCCGAGCTTTTTTGTGGTGTTTTCATCCGGCCCGGAGAGGTGCATCTGCACCCTGGGGATCAGGTGGAAGGCATCGCCTCCTCCGAGGCAGAGCGTCAGAAATCCGTAGAGGATAAAGACGGTCCTTCCATCCGCCCGCACAAAGAAGATGATGGCTGCGACAAGATCAAACAAAAGGTAGGCGATGTCAAAGGCGCTCTCGCCGTAGCGCATGCCCTTTGGCATCTCTTTTTTGGTATTTGTGGTGTCCTGCGACATGGTTTCCTTTCCGGGAGCCAAAACTCCCCTTGCAGAATGGCATCGTATCAGCGGGGGAGACCTGCGTCAAGAGGAGAGGGTCGTGAGACTGATAAAAGGAGAACCGGATGCGGAAGCGGTTTGCACAAAGTGGAGACGGATGAACAAAGACGCAGGGATCGAGCATTTCATGGTATAATTTCACCATATTTACACGGAAGGAATCGAAAATAGATGCAAAATGACAGAATCAGAGTGCTCGAGGTGAAGGAGCGCATTCTTGCGTACAATGACAGAACTGCGGATGCGGTGCGCTCCCGGATGAAGAAAAAGGGCGTGTTTCTGGTGAATCTGATGGCCTCGCCGGGCGCCGGGAAGACAACACTGCTGGTGCGGACGATTCAGGCGCTGAGGGACACTTACCGGATTGGCGTGATGGAAGCGGATGTGGACAGCGATGTCGATGCGAGGACGGTGGCGGCAGCAGGGGCGAAGGTCATCCAGATCCACACCGGCGGTTCCTGCCACATGGATGCGGCGATGACAGAAAAGGGCATCGAAGCGCTGGGGGTGGATGATGTCGACCTTGTCTTTCTGGAGAATGTCGGCAACCTGGTGTGCCCGGCGGAGTTTGACGTGGGGGCAAACCGGCGCGTCATGATCCTGAGCGTCCCGGAGGGGGATGACAAGCCGCTGAAGTATCCGCTGATGTTCCGGGTGAGCGATGTCCTGCTTGTGAACAAGACGGACACGGCGCCGGCCTTTGACTTTGACCTTGAGAGACTCCGCGCGAATGTCGACAGGCTCCACGAGGGGATGCCCATTATCCCACTCTCTGCAAAGACAGGCGAGGGATTCGATGCGTGGATCTCGTGGCTGAAGGATGCCGCAGAGACAGACCGGAAAGGCAGGGAAACGGATCATGAAAGTAATTGAACTTCACGAGAGCGTCACGGCATCGAATGACCGCGATGCGGAGGCACTCCGCAGTGAGATGCGGGAAAACGGCACACTCCTTGTCAACCTGATGAGCAGTCCGGGATCGGGAAAGACAACGCTCCTTGACCGCACGATCCGCGACATCGGCACTATACTCCGGACCGCTGTGCTGGAGGCGGACATTGACTCGGACGTGGATGCGAAGCGGATTGCGGCGCTGGGTGCAAGGGCAATCCAGGTACACACCGACGGCATGTGTCATATGGATGCCGGCATGACAGCGCAGGGGCTGCATGAAATGGGCTATGAGGGGATAGACCTCGCCTTTCTGGAAAATGTCGGCAACCTCATCTGCCCGGCGGAGTATGACACTGGTGCCGGAAAGAACGTCATGATCTTAAGCGTTACAGAGGGCGATGACAAGCCGCTGAAGTACCCTCTCATGTTTCAGACAAGCGACGTGCTTGTGATCTCCAAGATCGACGCGCTGCCGTATTTTGATTTTGACATGGCTGCCTGCGCAGAGCGGGCAAGGGCGCTGAATCCGGACATCCGGATCTTTCCGGTTTCCGCAAAGACCGGGGAGGGCATGGAAGCCTGGGAGGGCTGGCTTTTGGATGCGGTCAGGGCGTGGAAGAACACCTGATAAAAAAGAGGAAGGGCCTCGAGTGACAGGGGCATTCGAGGCAGGCCCTGCAACAAAACGGATGCAGAGGAGGGGAAGATGAAGGAACAGAAAAACCGCATGGTAAACGACCGTGACTACCGTCTGCCGGAGAACTTTGTCTATCCGGACAAGGAGAAGCTCAAACTCCTGATCCGCCTGGCGGGTATGATCACCGACCGATATGTGGCAAAGTACACGCACACGATTCAGCCGGATGATCCGGAGATCTGGTGCCTTGACGAGGTCATGAGCAGGGACGAAGTGAAGTTCATGCTGAGCTTTCAGAAGACAAGGACCAGCTACAGCCATGAGCAGCTCGTCAAAAAAAACCCGTCGTTTTCGGAAAAGCAGATCGACGAAATGCTGCAGCACCTGATGTGGGTCGGCTGCATCGAGACGAACCGGGAGAATCCGAAAAAGGAGCTCTGGTACGACGTGCCGATCTTTGTGCCGGGCATCGCCGAATTCATGGTGATGAACGACAGGCTGATGGAGGAGCACCCGAATATCGCGACCTTCTTCAACCTGATGACACAGATGCCGCTTGAGGGCATCACACCCATGGTGCCGATGGGCGGCGGCGGCATCGGCATGCATGTCATTCCCGTGGAAAAGGCGATCGAGTCCTCTTCGACGTCTGTCCCGATCGAGCACATCTCCCACTGGCTCGAGAAGTATGACGGCAAGCTCTCCATCGGGGTCTGTACCTGCCGCCGGCAGCAGCGGATCCGCGGGGAGGGCGATGGCTCGATCGAACAGGAATGCTGCATCGGTCTCGGGGATCTCGCAGAGTGGTGTGTGAATACGGGCCGCGGGCACTACATCACC
Organism: uncultured Lachnospiraceae bacterium; assembly: GCA_900318875.1. Taxonomy (GTDB): domain Bacteria; phylum Bacillota; class Clostridia; order Lachnospirales; family Lachnospiraceae; genus CAG-791. The sequence continues at coordinate 10,133 of ONMH01000012.1, forward strand.
AAGGAGGAGGCACTTGAGGTCTGTGAGAGGGCAGAGCGCCACGGCTTTGTGCACCAGACGACGAACATCGACGGCGAGGACAAGATCGTCGGTCTCTGCAACTGTGCTCCCGGCGTCTGCAACGCCATCCGCACCTCGCAGCTGTACAACACCCCGAACATGTCCCGGTCGGCATACCGTGCGCATGTCGACAGAAATAAGTGTGTGGCCTGCGGCAAGTGTGTGGAGGTCTGCCCGGTCGGCGCGGCAAAGCTCGGCCAGAAGCTCTGCCGGAAGGATGGGAGCGACGTGACCTATCCGCTGACGCTCCTGCCCGACGAGACCCGCTGGACAGCCGACAACTGGAACCCGCATTATCGCGAGGATGCAAAGATAAACTGCTATGCCTCCGGCACCTCGCCCTGCAAGAGCGCCTGTCCGGCGCATATCGCGGTCCAGGGCTATGTCAAGATGGCGAAGGAAGGCAGATATGAGGAGGCGCTGAAGCTGATCCGCCAGGACAATCCGTTCCCGGCAGTCTGCGGCGCGGTCTGCAACCGCCGCTGCGAGGACGCCTGCACGAGGGGCACGGTGGACAGCCCTGTGGCGATTGATGAGATCAAGAAGTTCGTGGCTCAGCAGGAGCTCGATCCCGCCTTCCGCAAAAGGATCCTTCCGGTTTGCGAGAGAGATGAGGGCGGCTTCTGGGACGATCACTATAAGATGGCGGTGATCGGCTCCGGCCCCGCCGGCATGTCCTGCGCCTACTACCTGCGTACAAAGGGATATCCGGTCACCATCTTTGAAAAGGAGGAAAAGCCCGGCGGCATGCTGACCTATGGAATGCCGTCGTTTCGGCTCTCGAAGGATCTCGTCGATGCGGAGATCGACATGCTCCGGGAGATGGGCATCGAATTCCGCTGCGGCGTCGAAGTCGGAAAGGACGTCACCATTGCGGATCTTCGGGCAGAGGGATACCGTGCGTTCTATGTGTCAATCGGTCTTACCGGCGGAAGAAGTGCCGGTGTTCCGGGCGAGGATGCAAAAGGCGTGGAGTCCGGGATTGGCTTCCTGAACCGCGTAAACCGCGATCACAGCGTGAAGCTCTCCGGCGACGCTGTGGTGATCGGCGGCGGGAACGTGGCGGTCGACGTGGCAAGGACCGCAGGACGCGTGACAGGCGGACACATCACCATGATCTGCCTGGAAGGTGCTGATGAGATGCCGGCAGCCGCGGATGAAGTGGAAGACGCAAAGGCTGAGGGTATCGAGGTGAAAAACGGCTGGGGCCCGAAAGAGATCCTCACAGAGGACGGAAGGGTGACCGGCGTGGTATTCAAGAAGTGCACGCAGGTCAAAAATGCCGAAGGCCGCTTTGATCCGCAGTACGATGAGGAAACGACGATCACGGTTCCCTGCGGGACGGTGCTGGAGGCAATCGGCCAGTCGGCAGTGTGGGGCGATCTTCTGAAGGGCACAAAGGCTGAAATACGGCGCGGCGGAACTGTTGTCTGTGACCCCGTGACGTTCCAGACGGCGGAACCGGACATTTTTGCCGGAGGGGACATCAACCACGGCGCAAGGTTTGCGATTGACGCCATCGCCGATGGCAAGAAGGGTGCGGAGTCCATGCACCGCTTCGTGCACGAGGGGCAGTCCCTCACGATCGCCCGTGATCTGCGCGAGTTTGTCGAGCTCGACAAGGACGACATTCAGATCCCCTGCGATTACGATCACGCAAGGCGGAGCGTGCCCGGGGCGAGGAAGGCGGAGGATCGCTTTGACGATATGCGCCTTCCGCTGACGAAGGAGCAGGTGCATCAGGAGGCACAGCGGTGCCTTGGCTGCGGTGCCACAACGGTCGACATCAATCGCTGCATCGGCTGCGGCCTCTGTACGACAAGGTGCGAGTTCGACGCCATCCATCTGGAGCGGGATCTTCCGGACTGCACGCGGTATATCCGTGCTGAGGACAAGATGAAGGCGATCGCGCCGTATGCGATCAGCCGGGAATTCCGGATTCTGCGGAAAACCGTAAAGGACAGGGAGACAAAGTCCTGATCCTGCGGGAATGGCATCCGGGAAGAGGAAGGGTTATGCATGAGATGGGGATCGTGACGCATCTGGCAAAGACGCTGGATGCGCTCTCGAAGGAGCAGAATATCACCAGGATTGGCTCTGTCACGCTGCAGGTCGGGGAGGTGTCGGGGATCATGACCGATTACTTCACCGACTGCTGGGAGTATTTCCGGGGACGGTATCCCGCCCTGAAGGATGCCGGGCTGAAGCTGGAGATGATCCCTGCGATCACCTGGTGCAATCACTGCAAGAGGACCTATCCGACGGTGCAGTATGGGAAGGAGTGCCCATACTGCCACAGCGGCGAGACATGGCTTTTGAGAGGAAACGAGTGCATCATCAAGGAGATTGAAGCGGAGTAGGAAAACGGGGAAGACCGGCTGCGGCCTGGGCACAGGATTTTTTCTTGTCTTCACCGGGAAAGAGCACAGCGGTATACGGAAAACACCGGGCGGGGGTCCGGAAACAGGAGAGGGAGATACATGCTGCTGTATACGAGTATCCTTCATGTGACACCGGCGCTGACGGAAGACGCCTTTCTACAGCTGGTGGTGCGCTGGAACCGGGAGAGTCCCTATGAGGAGAACATCATCCCGGCACTTGCCCGTTGGGATGGGCAGAAGAACTGCAGGATCGGGACAGACGCGCTCTGGATTGACTTCGAGGAGGATGCAGAGGACCGCATCCTGGCCGTCCGGTATGAAAAACGGACAAAGGACGGTGCAGTCTGGGACACCGACTACATCTTCAATGCTGCAAAGCGGCAGCTGGCGATCCGGCTGGACCGGAGCTACACCGAAGATGCCCTGATGAAGGACACCGCCTTCTCAACGCCGCACTTTGTGACGCTCCTTCTGGAGGGCGGATATGTGGAGGATGACAACGGCCTTCCGGTGCGGCGGGATGCCCATGTCATCGGTGAGGATAATCTGGCCCTTCTGACTGAGGTGATCAACCAGGGGAGCCGGTATCGCCTTCCGGTGGTATACGTCTCCAGGACGGTCTTTGACTACGATCCGGTGGATGTGAGACGGCTCTGCAGCATGCTCAAGGGGACGGCACACATCCTGGTAGAGGAGTCAAAGAAACTGAACACCGCGATCCGGACAGCGTGTGAAGACCAGAACGAGTACAACGGCGGGATCGGCATCTACTTCCCGAATGGCAGTCACCGGCGCTTTGGGTACCATTCCTGCAGCGGGAGTGACCGCGTCCTGCTGGAGAAGGTCGTCCGGGCAGTACTTCAGTATGCAAACACCCAGACGCTGCCGCTTCTGTACACCTGGTCCGGGGTGAATGAGGCCATCCTGAACCAGCGCCTTGCCCTGCAGCAGAAGGCACGGCTCGAGGCGGAGAGCGCAAGAAAGCAGGCGGAAGATACGGTGGTGGCCTATGAGGACACCTTTGACGACGACCTGAAACGGCTGAAGGCACGCATTGAGGAGCTGACACGGGAGAACAGCTCCCTGCAGATGGAGAACCAGGGGCTTCGGAGCAGGCTGAACGGGGAGAAGGGTACGCCAATCCTGTACCTTGGCGAGGAGGAGGAATTCTACCCGGGCGAAATCCGGGAGATGCTGCTGGATGCGATTGCAAAGGCTAAGGCGGAGGTCAAGCCGGAGTCGAGAAGAGCGGATGTGCTGGGAGATGTGCTGGCACACAATGACTATCATCACCTTGGGGAGGAGCGGTGCAAAAAGGTGAAAGACCTTCTGAACGGCTACCGGACGATGTCCGGCACCCTGCGGCAGGAGCTGAAGGAGCTCGGCTTTGTGATCACCGAGGAGGGAAAACACTACCGCCTGACCTATTACGGCGATGATCGCTACCAGATCACACTCGCCAAGACCGGGAGCGACTGGCGGGAGGGGAAAAACGCAGCCTCTGTCATCATCTCCATGATGATGTGAGTGGTGCAGATCAGAATACCGGCAGACCTGAGAGAATCAGGCCTGCCGGTATTGGCTTTTTTAGATGTCGGATTTAACATGCCGTGGCGGTGTGGACTGGCGAGAAGAAAAGAACACAAACAGGAGGAGAATCGAGTACCTGTAGGAATGCCGAGAGATGCCGTCTGCGCGGCGCTGCAGCGTTTTTGGAGAGCAGCAGTTCACGAAGAGCAGTCCGGCAAGAGGTAATGCACGCCCCAGACGGTTTCGTTGTTGCTGCCACAGGCACTGAAGCACATGGTGGGATTGCCGGCTTCGTCATTCGTTTCCACAAAAACACCCTGGTATTCCTGCCCGTCGAGCGTCAGCGTGACATTGGGACTGCCCTCTTCCATAGAGAAGGTTCCCAATCGGGAGGACAGACTGGTGTCAGAACTTTCAATGACCAGCTTTTCTTCCGCGTTTCCTGCTGTCTTTACGAGTTTGCTCTTTTCTGCTTGTGCATTCCCTGCATTGCCTTCGACAGCGTAGATGATGCCGTCTGGCTGGAGCGAGATCGAGGCGTTCTCAGGAACGGCATCGGAGATGTCGAGACCATGGTTGACCAGTGAGTACGTGCCGCAGACATCCATCAGAGAATAGCCATCTTCTGAAATGGTCTCACCGGAGGTTTCAAACGGGGCAGCGGTGTACCAGCCGTCGGCATTGACAAACAGCTGATGAACCCTTGGCTCATGATCTTCCGTGCCGTTGTCAAAGCGCTGATGGTACACCAGATAGCGCTTTCCATCGGAATCCTGGAACATCGAATTGTGCCCAGGGGCCATGTAGGTGACATCGAGGCTGGGAAAGGTGTAGTTCCCCATCATCTTGATGCCGTACTCCTGCTGGCTGTCTCTGCCAAGTGTTTTGCCTGCGGCATCGACATATGGCCCCTCCGGATCCCGGGAGCGGAAGAGCCGGATCTGATACCCGCCATGCGCCTGCAGGGAGCCATACGAGACAAAGAGATAGTAATATCCGGTATCCTTGTCATACTGAATCCACGGCCCCTCGCAGGATTGGTGATTGCCGCCGATCAGGTGCCTGCCGAAGTAGGCATCTACCCCCTCGCTGTCGTCTGTGTCCGGATGGATGGGAAGCCCTGTCGCCTCGTCAATTTCCATCAGAAAAATGCCGCCGGACCAGCTCCCGTATACCATCCACATCTTCCCGTCAGCGTCGTAAAACACCGTGGGATCAATGCAGTTGGGCCAAAGCATGTTGTTGTACGAACCAGTCTGAAGATAGCGCTTCTGCACGCTCTTGATATCACCATTGCACCAGTCGAGAATGTCAACGCGCCGCTTTTTGGCATCCATCCGGTTGAAACCGGAGTCCAGGAGCCTGCACTGATAGGTGTAGGGGCCGCTGATCTTGTCTGCCGTGGCAAGACAGAGACTTGATTTGATGTAGCTCGACGAGGTGCAGAAGTACATACAGTACTTTTGCATAGCTTTGTTGTAGATCACACAGGGAGCCCATACGCTGTACGACCCCTCTTCATTTTTCCCGACCCAGTCAAAGGCATCCGAATCCTCGGAGAACAGGTTGGAGAAGAGCTTGTTCCACCGGTTTGCCCCCGAATAGACCTTGGACCAGTGAACCAGATCCTCGGATTTTGCCACTTCCATATGACTTCCAAAGAGCCAGTAGGTCCCCGTGTCCGGATCCCGGATGATGGAGGGATCGTGAACGGGATCGCCGGCATCTGTGTGTCCCTTCGAGAGACTGCTCAAATCCTGGCCTGCGAAGGCCTCCTGTACACTTTTCTGACGGACATCAATGCCGCTGACCGATGCTGCACCGCATCCAGAAAACAAAACTGCGGCAACCCCCAATGCAACAAAACCGGACGGAATATATCTCATGGATTCCCCCTTTCTCATGAGAGCAGATGCCTGCCTTTTCTGGATCCTTCCCTGATTTTACTGTACGTCGCCTGGACGCGGCATACCGATCGGTGTTGCGGTCGTATCCATTCGCCTCGGACTGTAGGAGATGTAGACATCGATGTCCTGACTGTAGTTGCCGAAGGCACGTCCGAACAGAGTCACGCCGCCTACGTGCTCTGCGCTCTCGGGTACGGCGATGCGGAAACGGAGCATGGACTTATCGGTCAGCTCAAACTGATCAATGGTGATGTCGGATTTCTTCACGCCATCCACGAAGGAACCTTTTTTGTTGATCTGCAGCATCTTGAGCAGACCGTATTGGTTCCACTTCGGAATCCACCAATCCGGTGTGAGAATTCCGCGCACATCCCCAAAATCACCGGGAGAAGTCCACATGGCAACATTGATATCATTCAGATAGAAGTAGATATCGGATGGCCAGTTCTCGTTGACACCTGGCGCCTCGCTGGAGATCTCCATAGTGATGCAGATCTCATCGATCTTTTGACCGCCGGGAATAAAATTCGGAATGATGTACTCAACATATCCCTTGGTGAACCAGAGAATCTGCGCCTTGTAGCGGTCATTGTGAAAGAAATAGCGGCGGTCGTCCACGTCGCCGATCAGATGTTTTTCTGTTGCGAGACCGCAAGTCGGATAGACGCTGCAGGTGCTGTAGTTGCCGATCGGAATGGAAGTCTTGTACACATTTCGCTCAGGCGTCGATTGCGTGAGTTCAATCAGGATTTTGTCCTGATTGAGGGAGGCAATCTTTTGATTCCCATGTCCGGTCGACTGATTCGTGATCTTGATCAGACCGCACTCCTCCAGTTTCTTGATATGACTTGTCAGCGCGCCGTTGGTGATTTCCAGGCGGGAGGCGAGATCGTTCATATTCATGTTGTTGTACTCGAGTAGGATCTCAAGGATGCGGACGCGGACGTCACTGCCCAGCGCCTTGAACAGTTCAAGGCCGTCCTCCAGATTGGTGATGTGTAGCATGAAGAGCAGCTCCTTTCTAGAGAAAAATCACGCTTTCCCCCTAATTATACGGCATCTTCCTGAGGATGATCCTCAAAGCTGTGCTACTGAATATAGTGGGTATAGTTTAGAATGATCAAAATTTCAATTCATAATCAGCCGATATTGTGAGCATAATGCTCAATGACACCTGTAATTCTATCGGAAAGTATGTGATGAATCAATAACAATTTAGATAAAAACAAAATACAACGTATTTATCTAAAATAGTTGTTGACAGGTTCGGAAAGCAGCTGTATATTTTAGCCATAAAACGCCGAGGAAATGAAAACAATAATGTGCAATATGTATGGTAACGCAACGAAAACCTAAACAATTGCGCAAAATTCAAAACTGTAATTTCCGAAGGCAGGGGAACTTTCACAATTTATACAGGAGGGTAACTGATGAAAAAGAAAGCATTGAGCATGATGCTCGCAAGCGTTCTCGCGGCCGGAATGCTGGCAGGATGCAGCAACGCGGTCTCAGAGGCCACGGCAGACGACAGCTCTTCCGGCGGAGATGCTGCAGCAGCCGGGACCGAAGCTGCGGCAGATGCTGCAACCGAGGACGCATCCGCTGATTCAACAGAGAGCGGGGACACGGCAACGGCGGTGACCACAGTCGGCGATGCAAACGGCACTCACATGGAGCTGTGGTCCTTTGTAGAGGCACATAATACGTTCTATGCCAAGATGGTGGACAAGTGGAATCAGGAGAATCCGGACCGCACCATTCAGGTGACTTTCACCACCTATCCTTATGCGGACATGCACCAGAAGCTGCTGATGAGCCTGGAAGCCGGAGAAGGAGCACCGGACATCTGCGATGTCGAGATGGGACAGGTCCCGAACGTCTATGCTGGACTGGATACCTGGCTGTATCCGCTGGACGATGCCATGGCGCCGTATAAGGATGACATGCTCCAGTCTAGGCTGAAAGCATACCAGGGCTCCGATGGAAAGCAGTACGGTGCACCGTTCCACGTCGGTGCAACGGTTATGTACTACAATCTGGGCGTCCTCGAGAAATACGGTATTACACAGGATGATGTCGATGCCGTGGTTACCTGGGATGACTGGGCAGCGCTCGGACAGAAGTATCTGGATGCCCTCAAGGATGCCGGCGAGGCAGACGGTAAGTACTGGACATCTGTAGATACGGGCGGAACGGACTGGCTCTGGCTCGCTATGGCAGAATACGGCGAGGACTGGACCGGCGGATTTGATGAAAAGGCAAATGTTCAGCTCGACTCCGTCAAGAACATGCTGACTATGCAGCAGGATTGGCTTAACAGCGGCCTTGCTGAGGTTTCCCCGGATGGACATGTCGATCTGGAGGCAGGCTACCAGAACATCCTGGATCACAACATTGTCTCCTTCCCGAAGGCGATGTGGTACATGAGCCGCTTTACCAATTACATGCCGGAGGAGAAGGGAAACTGGTACATCGCAAAGTGCCCGGTCTTCAAGGAAGGCCAGAACTGCTCTGTCGGTATCGGCGGCACCGGAACGGTCGTGACCCAGCAGGCTTCGGATCCGGCATTGGCAGCAGATTTCCTGTGCTATGCGAAGATGTCTCCGGAAGGCGAGCAGATGATCTGGGACGATCTCGGATTTGATGTCTGCAATACCTCCCTTTGGACGGATGATGCATTTGCACATGATGACAACAACCAGTACAACCAGTTCTTCCGCAACTACCCTTATGATGTGCTGGCAGAGATCAAGGATCAGATTGGAACCATCATGACTGTGAAGATCTCTCCCACCATCAACGAGTACGTGAACAACACCACGCTGAACGAAATTCTGGAAGATGGTGACAACGTAGACGACTGCTTGCAGGAACTGCAGGATGCCGTGGACGCAGAACAGTAAATAGAGAATCAAACGCCGCGCGGCGCCGGAGAACGGGAGGATGCCTGATCGTTGGCATCCTCCTTTTATCCAGGAAGGATCATTATGGAAAAGAAAAAGAAAGCGAACCTCCTTTACTCCCAGAAGGTTGCGCCCTACGTGTTTGTGCTTCCCTTTATCATCTGCTTTGCAATCTTCTGGGTATATCCCTTGATTTCATCCTTTGTGATGTCAACGGAGAAAATCGGCGCCATCACGAGGGAGTTCGTCGGACTGCAGAATTATAAAAAACTCCTGACGGATAAAGTGTTCCACACAGCGCTGATCAACTCTTTGGAGTACACGGTATTTACCTGCGCGCTGCTCATTCCGTTCCCGATGCTCTATGCGGTGCTGATGGATGGGAACCTGGTGAAGGCAAAGGGCGTCTGGAAGGCCATGATGTATGTTCCGGCTCTGACCTCGGTCGTCATTTCTGGTACCCTGTTCCGCCTGATGTTCACGGAGTACAAGACTGGTCAGATGAATGTCCTGATGGCTGCGCTGGGGCTTCCTGCCTTCAAGTGGCTGAAAGTCAAATGGACTTCTGAGATCGCCCTGCTCACGCTCTGCTGCTGGCGCTGGACTGGTGTCAACACGCTGTACTTCATGTCGGGACTCAAGGCGATCGACAAGACCCTGTACGAGTCTGCAAAGATCGATGGCGCAAACAGCCATCAGCTGTTCAAGTACATCACCCTTCCTCTGCTAAAGCCTACAACGATCTACGTGCTGACAATCTCCATCTACGCAGGACTGGCAATGTTCCTTGAGTCCTTCATGCTGTGGTCGGGAAATGACTCTCCCAAGAACATCGGACTCACGATCGTCGGCTACCTGTACAAGCGCGGAATCCAGAAGAACGATATGGGATACGCCTGCGCGGTCGGTGTAGTACTGATGGTCATCGCCCTGGTGATCAACTTCATCCAGCTGGGTCTAAACGGAACGCTGAAGGAGGAGAAAGACTGAAATGGCAAACGCAAATGCAATCAATCCGGAAACCGGAAAACAGTATAAATCCGTCAGGCGGAGCAGATTCATTGGAAGCATTTTTGCAACTGCGTTCTTTGCCCTTCTGTCTGCAATCCTGATCTACCCGCTGTTCTGTGGCTTCATCGCTTCCTTCCGGCCAGGCCGTGAGCTGATCCGCAGAGGCCTTGCCTTAAACCTGGATTCCTCCGGAATGTCTCTGAATAACTACAAATACCTGTTCAGCGGCAATGCGGATTCGATCAAATATTGGAACTGGTTCAAAAATTCCATGATTCTGACGCTGGTGACCGTTGCTCTGACGCTGATCGTCTGCTACTTTGTTGCGTACGGCATCACGATGTACAAATTCAAGCTGCAGAAGGTCCTCTTCATGCTTGTCATTGCAACGATGATGGTGCCGTTTGAAATTCTGCTGATGCCTCTGTATCAGGAAATGATTGACATCAACCTCATTGACTCCATGTGGGGCGTGATCCTGCCGGGACTGTGCTCGGCGTCCACCATATTCTTTTTTCACCAGTACATGATTTCGCTCCCGGCAGAACTTCTGGATGCCGGACGAATTGATGGTGCCAATGAGTACTATATCTCGGTAAAGATCATGATGCCCATCACCAAGCCCGCCTTTTCTTCCATGGCAATTCTGTGTGCGATGGGCGCCTGGAACAACATGCTCTGGCCTCTCATGGTATTCCGCTCTGCCGACAAGTTCACCCTCACCATTGGCCTTAATACGCTGCTCACACCTTATGGCAACAACTACGATATGCTGATTGCAGGCTCCATGCTAGCCATTGTACCGATTATGGTAGTCTTTCTGATCTTCCAGAGGTACATCATTGATGGCATGACAGCCGGTGCGGTCAAGGGATAACAGACTATTACGACATAATAATATAGGAGAAAACATGGCACAGAAAGCAAGAATGACCGTCGATCGGGACTTTCGGATCGGCGAAGTGGACAAGAGAATCTACGGCTCCTTCATTGAGCACCTGGGGCGAGCCGTCTATACCGGCATCTATGAGCCGGGGCACAAGACCGCGGATGAGCTGGGTTTCCGTCAGGATGTGATTGACCTGGTGCGAGAGCTGAACGTCCCGATTGTGCGGTATCCGGGCGGCAACTATGTTTCCAACTTCTACTGGGAGGACTCGGTGGGCCCGAAGGATCAGAGAAAGCCGCGGCTTGATCTCGCCTGGCGCACCTATGAGCCCAATGCGGTCGGCATCAACGAGTTCTCCAAGTGGGCAAAGAAGGCGGACACCAGCATCATGATGGCGGTCAACCTGGGAACCCGGGGCACCTCTGATGCCCTGAACCTGTTGGAGTACTGCAACCTCGACACGAAGTCCGAGTACGCGGATCTTCGGCGGGCGCACGGGGATAAGGATCCCTACGGGATCAAGCTCTGGTGCATGGGCAACGAGATGGACGGACCCTGGCAGTTCGGCCACAAGAATGCCCGGGAGTACGGGCACCTGGCGGCGGAGACATCCAAGGCGATGAAGACCATGGACCGCTCGATTGAGACCGTGGTCTGCGGCTCCTCCAATGTCGATATGCCCACCTTCGGCACCTGGGAGGCCCAGGTCCTGGACGAAGCTTATGACTACGTGGACTATGTCTCCCTGCACCAGTACTGGGGAAATCGGGCAAATGACACAGCAGACTTCTTCGCTGTCACCGATGACCTGGAGTACTTCCTGCACTCTGTGATCGCCACCTGCGACTATGTCAAAGGGGTCAAGCACAGCAAAAAGACGATCAACCTCTCCTTTGATGAGTGGAATGTCTGGTATCACTCCATGCAGCAGGACAATGAGGACATGGAAAACCTCCCCTGGAGATCTCACCCGCACCTTCTGGAAGACATCTACAACTACGAGGACGCAATCGTGGATGCGCTGGCCCTGATCAAGTTCCTGCAGCATGCGGACCGGGTAAAGGTTGCCTGCCTTGCACAGCTCGTGAACGTCATCGCGCCGATCATGACCGAGGAGGGCGGCCCCGCCTGGAGACAGACGATCTTCTATCCGTTCTACCTGGTCTCAAAGTACGGAAGAGGAACAGCCCTGCAGCCGGTTCTTTCCTGCGGCGATCATGCGACGTCAAAGCACGATCACGTCACGGATGTGGAGGCAGTCTCTGTCTGGAACGAGGAGAAGGAGCAGCTTGCGATCTTTGCAGTCAACAGAAACACGGAAGAACCTGTGGAGTTCGAGGCAGATCTTCGTGGCTTTGAAGGGTATCATGTGGCAGAGTTTGCGGCTCTCGAGGGTGATGACATGAAGGCTGTCAACACGAAGGACTGCGAGCGCGTTAAGCCGATCCGGAGAACGGATGCGGTGCTGGATGGCGGCGTCTTAAAGACGGTCTTAAAGCCTGCAAGCTTTGTGACGATTGTGCTGGAGAAATAATTCCGAAAGAGGAAATCATGGCAAAGATAGAGATAAACGAGAAGAAGATCCTGGGCCACATCAATCCGGAGATCCAGGGACAGTTCTCTGAGCACCTGGGGCGCGGCATCTATGAGGGCATCTTCGTGAAGGAGGACTCCGGCATTCCAAATAAGAACGGCATGCGAAAGGACGTGGTGGAGGCACTCCGGGACATCCACGTCCCGCTCCTTCGCTGGCCAGGCGGGTGCTTTGCCGATGAGTACCACTGGATGGACGGGATCGGACCGAGAGAAAACCGCAAGAAGATGATCAACACCCACTGGGGCGGCGTCCTCGAGGACAACTCCTTTGGCACCCACGAGTACTTTGAGCTCTGCCGGCAGCTGGGCTGTAAGACCTACGTGAATGGAAACGTGGGAAGCGGCACAGTGCAGGAGATGTCCGAGTGGATTGAGTACATGACCTTCGACGGCGCCTCGCCGATGACGGAGCTTCGAAAGAGGAACGGTTCAGAGGATCCGTGGGAGCTTGACTACTTTGGCGTCGGCAATGAGAACTGGGGCTGCGGCGGAAATATGACGCCGGAGTATTACGGCAATCTCTACCGCAGGTATCAGACCTACTGCCGTCAGTATCACCCGGATCACCCGTTCCGGAAGATCGCCTGCGGACCGAGTGACGCCGGTGCCTTCTGGACAAAGGGCGTGCTGGAGACCTGCTTTGCAAAGCCGGGCGGAGACCAGTTCCACGGCTTCATGGATCTCTTAAGCGTCCACTACTACGTCCTTCCGGGCGGCTGGGAGCACAAGGGCTCTGCAACGGAGTTTGACAAAGCCATGTGGTTCCAGACCATGAAGAAGACCCTGTACACCGAGGATCTCCTGAAGCTCCATGGAGACATCCTGGACACCTATGATCCGAAAAAGCAGATTGGCATCTCCTTTGATGAGTGGGGAGGCTGGTATGACTGCGAGCCGGGCACCAATCCCGGTTTCCTGTATCAGCAGAACACCATGCGGGATGCCCTGATCGCGGGCACCACCCTGAACATCTTCAACCGCCACTGCGACAGGGTGCGGCTCGCCTGCCTCGCGCAGATGGTCAACGTGATTCAGTCCGTCCTCCTGACGGAGGGCGAAAAGATGATCAAGACACCGACGTATCACGTCTTCCACATGTATCAGTATCACCAGGATGCGGATCTTGTCGCCGCCGATCTCTTTGAGAACGAGGAGGTGGGGACCGAGGAGAATCCGGTTCCTGCGCTGAACGCATCGGTCTCTGTGAAAAACGGGATTTACACGATCACGGCTGCAAACATGGACCCGGATCACAGCTATCCGCTGGAACTTCGCTTCACAGACTTCCAGCCAAAGCATGCATCAGGCAGTGTTGTCACGGAGGAGATGCATGCAAAGAACACCTTTGAGGAGCCGGACTGTGTGACGGAGAAGGCACTTGAGAACCTTACCCTGACGCCCCACGGCGTGAAGACCACCATCCCCGCCTGTGCGGTGCTGATGATCCGGCTTTCCTGAGAAACAGACGATATCGATACGAAAAAGGCATGGGCTCGCCCATGCCTTTTGCAGAGGGAAAAATGAAATCACAGAAGAGAACTGCGTTTACCTACGAGAAGCCCTGGATTGCAGGGCGGGCAGATCCATACGTCCTCCGGGCAGAGGATGGCAGCTATTACTTTACGGCGAGTCTCCCTGCCTTTGACAGCATTGCCCTGCGCCATGCGGCGCATCTGCGGGATCTGCCGAAGGCGAAGGAACAGGTCATCTGGAGAAAGCATGGGAGCGGCCCCATGAGCTTTAACATCTGGGCACCGGAGCTGCACTTTCTGGACGGCGCCTGGTATCTCTACTTTGCAGCAAGCGACAAAGATGACATCTGGCAGCTTCGCCCTTATGTGCTGACCTGCAGGGATGCGGATCCTGTGACCGGCACCTGGGAGGAGTGCGGGCAGATGCAGTGCGCAGAGGAGGATCCCTTCTCCTTCCGCGCCTTCTCCCTGGATGCCACGGTGTTTGAAAACCACGGGGAGCGGTACTATGTCTGGGCGGAGAAGGTGGGCGTCGGACAGCAGATCTCAAATCTCTACATCGCCCGGATGGAGAGCCCCACAAAGCTTGCCACGGTGCAGGAGCTTTTGACCACACCGGATTATCCCTGGGAGCGGCACGGCTTCTGGGTCAATGAGGGACCGGCGGTGCTGCATCACGGTGGGAAGATCTGGCTCACCTTCTCTGCGAGCGATACCAGCGCAGCCTACTGCATGGGCATGCTGGAGGCGGACGAGGATGCAGACCTTCTGGACCGTGCCTCCTGGACGAAGCTGCGAGAGCCGGTGATGGCATCCAGGGAAAAGGCAGGTCTCTACGGCCCCGGCCACAACAGCTTTACCACAGACGATGAGGATGGCAGCAGTGTCTGTGTCTTTCACGCAAGAACGGGTACGGAGACAGAGGGAAATCCCCTCTATGACGGCGCAAGGCATGCCTACTGCCTGCACGTCTCCTTTGATGAGACCGGGCGCCCTGTTTTTGCACCGGACCCGGTCTGAAGGGAGTGGCGATGGAAGGAACGAAAGAGCGGCACTGCCTTCGGTGCCTGCTCGAGGAGATTGACCCGAAGGCCTATGCACGGGATATCCAGAGAATTCTGGACCACATGGAGCCCGGGGAGCGGGCAGGGGAAGATATAAGGAAGGGCAGGCTGAAGGCCTGCAGGAGCTGCAGCTACCTAAATGCCGGCACCTGCACCGCCTGCGGCTGCTTTGTGGAGCTTCGCGCCGCCCTGCGGACGGGACACTGTCCCTACCGCAAGTGGGAGAGCGGGAGCAGGAAAAGGGAGAAGGGATGATGAGCAAAGAGGACAACCGCATTCATAAGAGGGAGAACCGGATCGAAATCCGGCAGTTTCAGATTGGAGACCCCTTCTGGGACTACTATGAGGAGCTCATGCTGCACACGGTGCTCCCCTATCAGGAAAAGATCCTGAACGATGCGATCCCAGGCATCGAGAAGAGCCATGCCCTCGAGAACTTCCGCATCGCGGCGGGCAGGAGCGAGGGAGAATTTTATGGGATGGTGTTCCAGGACAGCGATGTCGCCAAGTGGGCGGAGGCTGTCTCCAACGCGATCGCGATGTCGGATGACCCGGACCTCTCCAAAAAGATGGACGCACTGACCGATCTCCTCCGCAAGGCACAGGAACCGGACGGGTACCTGGATACCTATTTCCAGATCAAAGATCCGGGGAAGAAGTGGGAGAACCTGCAGGAAGCCCATGAGCTCTACTGCATGGGGCACATGATCGAGGCTGCGGTGGCCCACTATGAGGCGACCGGGAAGAAGAGCTTCCTGGAGATCGGGGAGAACATCGCGGACTGCATTGACCGGCGGTTCGGGAAGGGAAAGACCCGGGGAATCCCCGGGCATCCGGAGATCGAGGAGGCCCTGCTTCGTCTGTACCACGTGACGGGAAACAGCAGGTACCTTGCGCTTGCAGAGTACTTTATTGACGAGCGCGGCACAAAGCCAAACTACTTCGCAGAGGAGGCAGTAAGGAAATCGTTCCAGGTCTGGGGGATGGATCCTTCGGATGAGGCCTACGCCCTGAATGACCGCCCGGTGCGGGAGATGGACCATGCGGAGGGACATGCCGTGCGCGCCCTGTACCTGTACACCGCCATGGCAGACCTTGCAGGAGAGACCGGGGATGCGGACCTTGCCGCAGCGTGCTTTCGGATCTGGGAGGACATCACGAAGCGGCAGATGTACGTGACGGGGAGTGTCGGGCAGACCGCCCAGGGAGAGGCCTTTACAAAAGACTACGACCTCCCGAGCGACACGGCATATGGCGAGACCTGTGCCGCCGTTGCGATGATCTTCTTTGCAAGGCGCCTTCTGCAGATAAAGCAGGATGGAAAGATCGCAGATGTCATGGAGCGGGTGCTCTTCAACGGGATGCTTTCCGGCATGCAGCACGACGGGAAGCGGTTTTTCTACGTGAATCCGCTGGAGGTGGATCCTGCCGTAGATGGGACCGCAAAGGGCTATGAGCACGTGCTGCCGAGACGGCCGGAGTGGTATGCCTGCGCCTGCTGTCCGCCGAACGTGGCGCGTCTTCTCACCTCCCTCCCCCGCTATGCCTACGGGGAGAGCGCTGACACGATCTGGTGCCATCTGTTCCTCGGAGGAACTTATGTATCCCGGTCAATCCCCGGTGTCAAACTTGTTATGACCTCAGACCTTCCCTGGGAGGGAAAGATATCCTGTGAGATTGCGGAGAACCGGGAGGGGAGAAGTTTTGCCCTTGCAATCCGGATCCCCGGGTATGCAGAGGATGTCTGCCTTTCGAGGAACGGAGTGAAATTCTCGGAGCTGCCTCTGCAGGATGGGTATGCAATCCTCCGGGATGCCTGGAAGAAGGGGGACAGGATTGCGCTATCCTTTTCCATGCCGGTCCGAAGGCTTCGCGCCAACGGCCGGGTCCGGAAGGATGCGGGTCTTGTCTGCCTGGTGCGGGGACCCGTTGTCTACTGCCTGGAGTCCTGTGACAACGGGGAGAACCTGTGGAACCTGGTACTGCCTGAGGATGCCACGATCACGGAGGAGGGGATGACGGGAAGTCCTGGACCTGCGGTAGTCCTCAGGGCAGAGGGAGTCCGGGAAGTCCTGGAGGATGAAAAGCTGTACACGGAAAAGGCGCCGGAGAGAAGGCCGCACCTTCTCACCTTCATTCCGTACTTTCTCTGGGGCAACCGGGAGCCTGGAGAGATGCGGGTCTTTGTGAGAGAAGCGCGCTGACAAAACAAGAGACATAGCCCGCTGTCAGCAGGTGCCCTTCGTGTGCTATCATAAGGTATCCAAACGACAAAGCACCAGGAAAAGGAGAACACCATGCTGAAAGTATATGGCAGTTCACTGTGCCCCGACTGCAGGGCAAGTGAGAGAAACTTTGACCGCTATGGAATCGAGCGGACCTTCTGCGACATCACGAAGGATCTCCGCTGCCTGAAGGAGTTCTTAAAGCTCCGGGATGAGAACGAGGCCTTCCGAAACGTCCGAGGGAGCGGCTCCATCGGCATCCCCGCCCTTCTTTTAGAGGACGGGACGGTCACCCTGGACTGGGAGGGGTATCTTAAAGACCAGGGCCTGGAACCCCTCCAGGAGGAGCAGGCTCCTGCCTGCAGCCTGGATCATCCCGGGAACTGCTGAAGGACTGCGATGAAGGACACAGGTGAGGAGAAGCAGAGAAACCAGCTTCGCCAGCAGCTGGTGAACAAGATCGGTTCCATGGGGTATCCCCCGGAACTTGGTTACCTTCTCGGGGAGCAGCTCGCCACCCCGAACGCCCTGCGCAGGATGCTGGGGTACCTGAACAGCGCCCATCCGAGGTCTGCCGAGGAGATCACAGATGAGATGCTTGCAATCTGCGATGACCGGGACCGCTGGATGGCAAAGAAGAAGGCGGAGTATTACAACGGGAAGGTCAATGAACTCTTGTGGAGAGGTCTTGATTCGGACGACGACATGCCGTCATACGACGACATGCCGTCAGATGACGGGGATACTTTTTAAGCAGAGTGCAGCACTGCCGGGCAGGGGCCAGGGCGGTGCTGCCTTTTGCTGCCCGGCAAAAATCGGAGTTTTCCCCCCTTTCCCGGAGCCGGGATTTCTACTACAATAGGCACCGCTGCCCATGAATTGTTCAGGCAGCAGAAAAGGAAGTGTCATCGTGCCAAGGAACAGGAAAGCCTCCGCCTCCCACGAGGTGGACATGCTAAACGGACCCATCTGGTCAAAACTTCTCCTTTTTGCCATCCCGCTTACCATGACCAGCATTCTGCAGCAGCTCTTCAACTCTGCGGACACCGCGGTGGTCGGCCATTTTGTCTCGAGCGAGGCACAGGCGGCCGTCGGAGCAAATAGTGCGGTCATCAACCTCCTCGTGAACACCTTTGTCGGCATCTCCGTCGGCGCCAACGTCGTGGTTGCGGCTCTTGCGGCAAGGAAAGAGGAGGAGCGGATCCACCGCGCCGTGCACACGGTGATTGCCTTCTCGCTCCTTGTCAGCGCCGGGATCTTTCTGGTGGGAGAACTCCTCGCAGCGCCGATCCTGCGTCTGATGGCGACGCCGGAGGACGTCATGGACCTCGCGGCCTGGTACCTTCGCCTCTACCTTCTCGGCGTCCCCTTTGAGATGGTGTACAACTTCGGATCTGCCGTCCTTCGCAGCAAGGGAGACAGCAAACGGCCCCTTCTTGCGCTGTTCTTCTCCGGCGTTCTGAACGTCGCGATGAACCTGTTCTTTGTGGTTGCCCTGCACCGGAGCGTGGACGGGGTTGCCGTTGCGACGGTCCTCTCCAATGCGGTGGCAGCAGGCCTTGTCCTGCACTTTCTCGCAAAAGAGGAGGGTGCATTCCAGTTCCGCTGGAAGGACCTCTGCCTGGACCGGGACCTTCTGAGCCGCGTGGTGCAGATCGGCCTTCCCGCAGGCCTTCAGGGCGCCGTGTTCTCCGTCTCCAACATGTGCATCCAGAGCGCGATCAACAGCTTTGGTTCCCCGGCGGTGGCGGGCGCCTCGATTGCAACCTACTTTGACCTGTTTACGTACTACTTCAGCGGCGGGATGGCGCAGGCCTGCCTGACCTTTGCCAGCCAGAACCACGCGGTGGGAAGGGAAAAGCGCTGCACGGCGGTCTTCCGGGACAGCATCCTGCTGGGACTTCTGCTCACCTTCTCTGCCGGGATGGTCTTCTACTTTGGAAGGGCCATGTTTCTGGGCTTTTATACGAAGGATGCGGTGGTGCTCGCCTTTGCAGTCTCAAAGATGCGCCACTCGATGGTGACGCAGTTCCTGGAGGTGCCCTTCGACATGCCGGGATCGATGCTGCGCTCCTATGATCACCCGCTGGCACCGGCGGTCATTACGGTCATTGGGACCTGTGTGTTCCGCCTCGGCTGGGTGTTTCTGGTCTTCCCCCACGACAGGGACTACGCAAGGCTCATGAACGTCTACCCGATCTCCTGGATCCTGACGGACATCCTCATGCTGGTGACCTGGGCGATTGTGCGGAGAAACTGGAACCGGAAGCACCCCGGGTATGGAAAAACGCAGGCAGAGAAAGGAAATCTCACAGCAGCATCATGACGAAGACGGACGGGAGGCAGTCATGCCTCCTTTTTTTCTTGCCCGGGTACCTGTTTCTGAAATGGAGCGCTCCTGCCAGGTGTCCATAACGGG
>ONMH01000069.1 GCA_900318875.1 uncultured Lachnospiraceae bacterium
GCCTCCCGCTTTGTGGTCCTCGACATGCCGCTCATCGAAAAGGACAACCTGATCCGCCTGATCAGGGAGCGCTTCCCGAAGCTCAAAGAGGAGATGGGAGAGCAGTTCGCTGACCTGTTCTTTGACCTTGAGAAGAAGGCAGAGAGTGCCGAGGTCTCCGGGAAGGCGGCAGACCTGCGCGGCCTCCTCGATGCCATCGACCTTTGCCAGAACGGCATCCGTACCGGCGATGCCCTCTCGATGTGCATTGCCGACAAGACCTTTGACCCGTATGAGAAGGGGCTGATCACCGACGTCATCGACGAGCGCATTGATCCCACCCTGAAAGGGCGTGAGCTGTTTGATTAAGAAGCACTACACCGGCCTTCAGAGAAGGGCCGAGAACATCATCTGGAACGCGGCAGGGGCCTATCACTTCGATCCGCCTTTTCTGGCCTTTTATGAGAACGGACAGCCGGACCCCTATTTCAACCTCGTCATCGGTCTTGCGCACAAATGGCTGGACCTTGACCGGATTACGGCGTTTTTCGACGCCCTCGGAAGCTCCTCCCGCGCGGAGGAGTACTGCGACATCCTCTGGCTCGGGATCGAGAACTGCGTCTATGAAAAGGAGTTCCCGGAGAGACCAAGGCTTCTGGCACTCCGAAGGAGGAAGGCAAAGGCTTTCTTCAGGAACCGGGAGACCCTCTCGCGGCAGCAGATGATGCTGCAGTCGATCCTTGTCTACAACCAGCAGCAGGCGCGCTGGGCAAAGGTCCTCGGAAGGCGGCAAGACCTGTTAACGCCCAGGGAGCGTGCCATCGCGGAGTGCCTGGAATTCCCGGGGAGTCTTGACACCGACGGCGTCCTTCAGAGGATGGCAGAGATTCTGCAGGAGCGGTTTCACGAACACCTGGGAAAACAGGTCGAAGCGGAAAGGCCGGTTACCGGCCTTCGAAGGATCCTTGCAAAGGGGCTGCTGAAACATGAGCACCAGAGCACCGACACCCTCCTTGTGCGAAACGGGGACAGCACGATGGCCTCCGAGGGAGCAGCCCAGCTCTCCCACGGGGGAAACAAAGGGGCAACAAAGGAGAGCTCTGCTGCCGATGCCGCCTACCTGGAGGGAGCCCTCGGCCCCTGCTGCCTCCCGGAGGCAGACCTTCGGATGCTCGAGAACAACCTCTGCCAGGGTCCCCATGCGCTCTGCAGGCTCTATGTCACAAAGGGTGTCCGAGGAAAGACAGAAAAAGAGCACTCCGGCCTGCTGTCCCAGAAGGATGCCAGGGACCTTTCCAGGGTCCAGAAGGATGCCGCACTGCAGAAGGAGAAGAACCTCGCCTTCCAGAAGGAGCGTGCCGTCCAGATCGCATCTGGGATCCGCAAGCTCTCCGCGAGGGTCGATGAGATCCTCTCCGGCACGGAGAAAGCCCTGCCGGACCGGGCAAGGAGCGGCGTCCTCTCCCCGGAGCTCGCCTTCCGGCTTCCAATCCTGCATGATCCGGACGTGTTCCTTCGCGCGGGGGAGGAGACCGAGCGGAGCGTTTCCCTCGATCTTCTCCTCGACGCCTCAGCGTCGCGCCTTTCCTGCCAGCAGGAACTTGCCTGCGAGGCGAGGATCATCGCAGAGAGCTTTATGAAGGCAAGGGTTCCGGTGCAGGTGGAGGCCTTCCGGTCCCTCCGGGGGTATACCGCCCTGCAGATCTTAAAGGAGCGCACAAGCAGGGACTGCTCCGGCATCGCCTCCTACTTTGCAGGCGGCTGGAACCGGGACGGCTTGGGGCTCCGGCTTTCCGGGAGCTTTCTGCCTGAGAAAAACGCCTTTCAACGGCGCCTCCTCTTTGTCCTCACGGATGCCTCCCCAAATGACTCCGTGAAGATTCCGCCGGAGGGTGGAGCAGGGTTTTCGAGAGCGTACCAGGGGAGCGCCGCCGTGCTCGATGCAAAGGAGGCGGTTGCTGGTCTTCGCTCTGACGGGGTTGCTGTCTCTGCGGTCTTTCTTGGCCCCACGCTCTACCTCGAAAACCTGCACACGATCTACGGAAAGGACTGCGTCCGGATTCACCGCATCAGCCAGCTCGAGGAGGCTGTCGCAGGCCTTCTGGAGATGGCGCTGAGAGGAGTGGAAAATGTTTCATAACCCGTTTTCAAAGGACAATCAGAAGGTCACAATCTACAAGACTCACGACAGGAAGGAGCGGGACCTGTTTGCAGGGCGGCTCAAAAAGGCCGGCATCTGGTGCCAGACGAGGGACTCCGAGATGGCGCGCAACACCGCAAGCTTTGGCAGCAACTTCATCGACATCCAGAAGGTTGCCGGGGATCCCACCAGGGACAACCGGTTCTACTGTATCGACGTGAGAAGGCGCGACGAGAGCTCCGCAAAGGACCTGCTCGGCGACCGGTGCCGGGTGATGGACACCCAGCTGATATGAGAGAGACACTGCAGTGCACAATCCGGCGCCGCAGTGTCTTTGTTGTGTCCAATATTTTGTCCACATCTCAGACAAGTGCCCTATTATGCAGATCTTTTGTCCTGATGGATTTTTAATTTCTGTGCATTTTTAAGATCAATTTCGTGTACAATATTTAATAGAATCCACAGAAACGACAGAAGGAGGATACTCCATGATATCCTTTGCCCAGCTCCTGACCCAGTACCGCGTCCAGCGTGATCTCTCCATTCAGGAGCTCGCTGACTACACTGGCCTCAACAGTTCGACCATCTACAAGATCACCCAGGGAAAGCGCATGCCCGCCGACCGAAAGACCGTGGCACAGCTTGCCAGGTGCCTGTGCCTGTCCAAAAAGGAGGCCTCGGACTTCTTCGATTCGTATTACTACTCGACGCTCGGGGAGGAGAAGTTCTACGGCTTTCAGCAGATCCTGCGCCTTCTCGACACCCTTCCCTATGCCGAAAATCCCAAGTACATCAACTGGTCCCATCTGGAACCCCTTCCCGCAGCCCCCGGGTGCGACACGTGCCTTCATGGGGGTCGGGAGATCTGGTCCTGCATTCAGACCGTCTCCGCGGAGGCGGCAGAGCGCGGGGAATCCAGCATCCGTTTCTTCTTCACCGACTGGTATGATATCTATCCCTGGGCCGTGGCAAAGAGCCTGGAGAAAAACCCGCAGATCCGGCACGACATCATCTTTGTCATCGACCGGAACAACATCCCGGACCTCAACTCCCATCTCCACAACCTGGATCTCATCGCGGCACTGATGCCGCTCTTGTACCACTACCCGAACTGTCGGGTGCACGGACTCTATGCGGACCTCCCCACGATCCGGAGCCTCTCCCCGCTGTACTTAAACCGCGTGATGACAGGGCATGCCGCCGTGATGTTCAACCAGGATGCCTCCGAGGGGTTGCTGATCCAGGACGAGAGGAAGCTCCCGTACTTCCGGAAGGTCTTTTCAGAGCTCGTCTCCGGTTCGAGTCCCCTTGCGGACTACTACGCCCCGGAAACCCTGTTTGAGCTCCTGCACAGCCTCCTGAACAATCCCCATCCCCAGCCGATCTCCTGCTACTTCGAGTCCGGCATCGACACGACCATGGTGCTGACGCCGGGGGAGCACTTCGTGGAGAAGCACCTGCTGCTGCCGGAGCCGGAGAAGTCCGACCTCATTGAAAAGCTCCACGCCTTTCTCGTGCCGCAAAAGCGCTTGTACACGGATCCCCAGCTCCGCATTAAGCTCAGGCTCTTCACCAAGCAGGGCGTCCTCGACTTTATCCACACCGGCTACACCAACGAGATGCCGGAGAAGTTCATGTCGCCGCTCTCTGTGCAGGAGCGCATCGAGATCCTGCAGATCTGGCAGTCCCTGTACGAGAGGGACCTGTACACGATGGTAGACCTCCCCTCGATCCAGGGCAAGAGTCCCGCATGGTACATCCTTAGCAAGCAGAGCCTGGAGATCCAGTACACGATGGAGCAGTTCCAGTACCTGAGCTTTGAGATCCGGGAGACCAGCACGGTAATGCTGTTCCACCGCTTTTTTGAGTTCATCAGCACCGAGTTCCGGATGGAGCGGCAGGAGGTGCTGGATTTCTACCGCGACTGCTTCTCCTGGCTTCGAGAGCAGGAGGAAGAGGAGAGCAGGGAAAACTAGCAAAGCGCTTCTAAAAGGGCAGAGAGGGCCAAAGAGACCGGTCCCCCTCTCCAGCAAGCCAGGATATCCGTTGACAGGGCAGCGTCTGCGATCGGCACAGACACTGCCCTCTTTTCGTCCGGGATCATCGAGGCGGGAAGGAGGGCCACGCCGATCCCCGCCTGGGCAAGGGAGAGGGCGGTCCTCGAGTCGTCGCACTCACAGACAATGCGGCAGGAAAGGCCCGCCTCTTCAAAGGCCTGCACACAGAGAGCCCGGTAGCGCTTGGAGAAGAGAAGCGGCAGTCTGGAGAGCTCAAAAAGGCGGATGGAGGACTTTCCGCCGAGAAGCTCCCGCTCCCCCACGGCGCAGAGGGTCTCCTTTTTCAAAACCCTCGTCTCAAAGTCGGAAACCTGGATGGGTGTCCGGAGGATTGCGATCTCAATCACCCGGTTTGTAAGGAGCTCCCGGAGCTGAAACGTGGAGCCGTCATGGATGGAAAAGCGAAGCTGCGGATGCTCCTTTCTGACGGCCTTCAGGACCCCGGCCATCATCGTCACGGTGGAGGGTGCAAGGCCAAGGTGCAGGGTCTTCTCCTCCCCGGCGCGGACGGTCTCCTGCACCGCAAGGTCCGAGAGGTGCAGGATCCCCTCTGCGCGCTCATACAGCACCTGCCCCGCCTCCGTCAGGGTGATCCTCCTTGGTCCCCGCACAAAGAGCGGGGTCCCCAGCTCCTCCTCGAGCATCTTCATCTGGTAGGAGAGCGGGGGCTGGGTGAGATGGAGCTTTCTCGCCGCCGCGCTGATCGAGCCCTCCTCTGCAATCGTCCGGAAGAATGCGAGCTGTCTGAGTTCCATACTGCCTCCTTAGGTATACAATATTTATTCATCTATCCGAGAAATTGCATATTTCTCCTATAGCTCATTTCAGTGTAGACTGGTAGGCAGAAAAAGAAAAGGGGATATCACATGAAACAGATTGATTTTGCAGGGGGAAAGATCTCCCACAGCATCCTGCAGGCCGCCCTGCCCATGCTGGTGGCCCAGCTCTTAAACCTCCTGTACAACATCGTGGACCGGATCTACATCGCAAGGATCCCGGACATCGGCACTGCTGCCCTCGGCGGCGTCGGCATCTGCTTTCCGGTCATCGTGATCATCACCGCCTTTGCAAACCTCTTCGGAAGCGGCGGTGCGCCGCTGTTCTCGATTGAGCGCGGAAAGGGGGAGAAGGAGGAGGCAGGACGCGTGATGAACACGTCCTTCTTTCTCCTTGTCACCACCGGCACCGTCCTGACCGTCCTCGGCCTTCTCATCGCAAGGCCCCTCCTCTTTGCGTTCGGCGCATCGGATGCCTCCATCGCCTATGCGCTCCCCTACATGCGCATCTACTTTCTCGGGACCGTCTTCTCGATGATCGCAACCGGCATGAACCCGTTCATCAACGCCCAGGGCTATGCCCAGACCGGCATGCTCACCGTGATGATCGGCGCTGCCGTCAACATCGCCCTGGACCCTGTGTTCATCTTTGTCTTTGGCCTTGGCGTGTCGGGGGCAGCTCTTGCCACCATCCTCTCCCAGGCGCTCTCCTCGCTGTTTGTCGTGCAGTTCCTCACGAAGAAGGCAGAGCTCAGAGTCTGGCTCCTTTCGTTTCAGGAGGCCAGGCAGTGTACAGACCGGATGAAGGACATCATCGGCCTCGGCATGGCGGCGTTCACGATGCAGCTCACGAACAGCCTCGTCTCCATCTGCTGCAACAACGTGCTCCAGAGGACGGGTGGTGACATCTACGTCTCCGTGATGACGATCGTCTCGAGCGTGCGGCAGATGGTGGAGACCCCGATGTACGCAATCACCGACGGCTCCTCCCCTGTCATCAGCTTCAACTACGGCGCAGGGAAGGCAGACCGCGTCCGAAGGGCGATCTGGTGCATGTTTTTCATGTGCCTTGCCTACGGCGTCCTCATGTGGATCGTAATCCTGACACAGCCGGAGTTTCTCATCTCGATCTTCAGCTCGGACGCATCGCTTCGGAAGGACAGCATCCCGTCCATGAGCCTGTACTTCTCTGCCTTTGTGTTCATGGTGTTCCAGTACTCGGGACAGACGGTCTTAAAGTCCTTAAACAAGAAAAAGCTTGCAATCTTCTTCTCGCTTCTTCGGAAGGCGTTTATCGTGGTTCCGCTCACGTTCCTTCTGCCCTATGTCCTCCATATGGGGACGGACGGGGTGTTCCTGGCAGAGCCCATCTCCAACGTGATCGGCGGCACCGCCTGCTTTCTCACGATGCTGGCGACGGTGATGCCGGAGCTGTCCCGGATGAAGAGAGAAGAAGCGGTAAAGAAGCAGTAACGCACACACCTGTACAAGGGAGGGAAAGGAAATGACACTGGAAGAACTGATGAAGGATAAAGAACTCGGCGCCCGGATCGGACAGATGATGCAGGAGCGGGCAAGAAAGGAGCAGGCGGTAAAGGTCCGGAACTTCAAAGTCCTGAACGCCCACGCAAAGAAGGGACAGATCCTGTTCACAGGCTCCTCTTTAATGGAGCAGTTCTCCGTCGCGGAGATCGCAGCCTCTGCAGGAGTGAATAAGATCATCTACAACCGGGGCATCGGCGGGACGACGACGGATGACTTTCTCCGGGAGATCGACACGGTTCTGTTGGACCTTGCCCCTGCAAAGGTCTTTCTCAACATCGGAACAAACGACATGACGGACAGGATTTATGGAGAGAAGTGGATGGAGCACCTGATGGCCAATTATGAAAAGATCCTGAAGACCGCAAAGGAGAGGATCCCGGAGGCAGAGCTCTACTGCATGGCCTACTATCCGACCAACCACCACGTGATCGATGATCCCTTCGCAAAGGCGATGCTGAAAGAGCGGACGAAAGAGAACATCGCGCGCTGCAATGCGGGCGTAAAGGCCCTCGCAGAGAAGTACGGATACCGCTACATTGACTGCAACAAGGGACTCACGGACGAAACAGGGGAGCAGAGAATAGAATTTGCCATCGACGGCGTCCACATGTATGCGGATGCCTATGAGATCGTCTTTGACAACCTGAAGCAGTACCTCTGAAAAGAGAGGAAACGAAAAAACCACAAAAGTCCATCTGTACCGAAGAGCGGGAGAGAGCAGGCAGCGCTTTCTCCCGCTTTTTCCGTATCCGGTGCTTACCCGGCAAGTCCGGCATTTTCTTCCCATCTTGTTCTTATCCC
Source organism: uncultured Lachnospiraceae bacterium (assembly GCA_900318875.1). GTDB lineage: Bacteria > Bacillota > Clostridia > Lachnospirales > Lachnospiraceae > CAG-791. The sequence goes on from ONMH01000069.1 coordinate 7,299, forward strand.
CTATGCCGCGGTCTGGTAAACTGGAGGAGGCGCTTTATGAAATTTTTCGAATTGCACCCTTGTATTTCTGTGCTATCCGAAGTAGCATTATGACGCTTTACCTGAACAATGGTCACTTTTGTGCCAGATATTTCGTCGAGGACAGTGTTATGCCAATCAAATTTACAGGACGGGAAAAGAGAAAGGCGGCAGCCCAGGGCGGCGGCCAGGCGGCCGAACAGCAGGCGCAGCCGCAGCAGAAGCCGAAAAAGAGCAATGCGGGGCTCCTCCGCATCTGCGCCTTCATCGTGGACAAGCGCATGCTCTTTTTCCTGCTCTACATCATCTGGATCATCTTCTCTGTCTTTTCCTCGAGCTGGGTGAAGGTCGACAACAAGCTCTCCGACTACCTGCCGGATTCCACGGAGACAAAGCGCGGCCTGAAGCTGATGGACAAGGAGTTCACGACGTTCGGCTCTGCAAAGATCATGATCGCCAACATCAGCTTTGATGATGCCAAGACGCTTCAGGGCATCATCGAGGAGAAGGACGGCGTGCAGTCCGTTACATTTACCGACGTGGACGCCGACACCTCCGACTTTAAGAAGTACTACAACAACGGCTCCGCCCTCTTCAACGTCACCTTCGACTACGATGAGGACGACGACAGAGCCCTGACTGCCCTGGAGGATGTCGAAACCGCGCTCTCCGACTACAACATCTATGTCGACACGGACATGGGAGATCAGTCCGCGGAGATCATCGAGACCGAGATCAGCAAGATCATGGTCCTCGTCGCCATTGTGGTCGTGACCGTTCTCATCATCACCAGTGAGTCCTTCGGTGAGATCCCGGTCCTTTGCATGACCTTCGTGGTATCGATGGTCATCAACCAGGGCACGAACTTCCTGTTCGGCACGATCTCCTTTGTCTCCAACTCGGTCTCCGCGATCCTGCAGCTCGCCCTGTCCGTCGACTACGCCATCATCTTCTGCAACCGGTTCAAGGAGGAGAAGAGAAACGGCTATGATCCCAGGGACGCCGCCATCGTCTCCCTCTCCAAGTCCATCCCGGAGATCCTGTCCTCGTCCCTGACCACGATCTCCGGCCTGTTTGCCATGGTCTTCATGCAGTACCAGATCGGCAAGGACCTCGGCATCGTGCTGATCAAGGCAATCCTCCTCTCGCTCCTCGCCGTCTTCACCCTGATGCCGGGACTTCTTGTGATCTTCTCAGGGCTGATGGAGCGCACGCAGCACAAAAGCTTTGTGCCGAAGATCTCTGGCATCGGCCACTTTGCCTTTCATACGAGAAAGATCATCCCGTTTGTGTTCTTCTTTTTCTTCGTCGCTGCTGCCGTGCTGTCCCAGAAGTGCCCCTATGTCTACGGCTACTCCACGCTGACGACCCCGATCCAGAACTCGACCCAGATCGCGGACAAGATGATCGAGGACAACTTCGGCTCCGACAACCTGGTCGCCCTGATCCTGCCCCATGGCAGCTACGAAAATGAGGCAAAGCTGATCCAGGACCTCGAGGCCTGCGACGAGGTGGACCACTGCCAGGGTCTTGCCAACACCACGGCCATGGACGACTATACGCTGACCGATACCCTCAACCCCAGGCAGTTCTCCGAGCTCATGAACATGGACTACGAGATCTGCGAGACCCTCTACACCGCCTATGCGGCGGACCAGGAGGACTACGGCAGGATCGTCGGCGGCATCTCCTCCTACAAGGTGTCCCTGATGGACATGGTCGGCTTTGTCCACGACATGGTCGAGGACGGCTATGTCACCCTCGATGACGATCTGTGGAATACCCTGGACTCCGCCTACACCCAGATCCAGGACGGCAGAAAGCAGCTCGAATCCAGCGACTACGACCGGATTCTTGTATACCTGACCCTGCCCGAGGAGTCGGATGAGACCTTCACCTTCCTTGATACCATGCACACGATGGCAGAGAAGTACTACCCGGACGACGCGGACAAGATCCTGACGGTGGGCAACTCCACCTCAGAGCTCCTTCGAGCGGGACAACATCGTGGTCTCCGTGGTCTCCATCCTGTTCGTCCTCGTGATCCTTCTGTTCACCTTCAAGAGCGCAGGCCTTCCGGTGCTGCAGATCATGGTCATCGAGGGCTCCATCTTCCTGAACTTCTCGTACCCCACGATCACAAAGTCCAACCTGTTCTTCATGAGCTACCTGATCGTGTCCTCCATTCAGATGGGCGCGAACATCGACTACGCTATCGTCATCTCGTCCCGCTATCAGGAACTGCGGGGAGATGGAAAGGACCGAAAGACCGCCATCACGGAGTCCCTGAACTTTGCCTTCCCGACAATCATCACCTCCGGCTCCATGATGATCCTCGCCGGTGTCTTCATCGGGCAGATGACCTCCGAGCCCTGCATCGCGAGCATCGGACAGTGCCTTGGCAGAGGAACCGCCATCTCGGTCTTCCTCGTCATGTTTGTCCTGCCGCAGCTATTGTGCGCGGGCGACAAGATCATCCAGTACACGGCCTTTGACATCGACCGCCCGATCCGGCAGAAGAAGGAGACCGGCCTTGTGTACCTCAACGGAAACATCCGCGGCACCATCAACGGCACCATCGTGGGCCAGGTTCATGCGGTCGTCCGCGGCGACGTCCAGGCGATCGTGGTGTCCGGCTCCATGGAGCGGGCAGAGGGATCCTCGGACTACGGTCCGGATGCGGATCCCTCCCGCATGATTGAGGGACACCTTGCCGGTGAGAGCGGACAGGAAGAAGGAAAAACATCGGCACCGGGAAATCCGCCCGATGCGCAAGACAGGAAACCAGAAGCCGCATCGGATGCGGAGAAGAAAGAGCACACACCAGGTGACCAGGAAGAGAAAGGAGGCAGCCAGTGAAAAACAGAATCGCCATGCAGATCGTAATCGCCGCGGCGGCTGCAAGCACACTCCTTGCCTCTCTCCCCGCACCCGTCTGTGCGGCAGCCAGCAGCGACCCTGCAGCCATCGTGGACAATGCGCAGTCTGCCCTCGCAGCAGCCGTCAGCGACTCCACCGATGCGGACAACGCAGCAAAGGCAGCGAAGACGGAGGAGACCTCCAACACCGATGCGGCAAAGAGCGTTGTCACGATCCACCTCCAGACAGAAGACGACCTGAGAGAGGCTGCGAAAGCCTGCAGCCTTGACACCTACTCCCAGGACAAGCTCTATGTCCTCGACAATGACATTGCCCTTGAGGACGGAGACCTCCAGTTTGCCGCCTTCGGCGGCACCTTTGACGGCCAGGGGTATAAGATCACCGGGCTTCGCATCACGGGGAAGGTCTCCGATGCCGGTCTCTTCCGGCAGATCCAGGAGGGTGGCGTTGTCAAAAACCTCTCCGTCTCCGGCACCATCAGCGTGACCGGCACCCAGGAGAACGCGGGCGGCATCGCAGGGACGAACAACGGCATGATCCGCAGCTGCAGCTTCACCGGAACGGTTAAGGGAAAGAACCGGGTCGGCGGCATTGCGGGCTCCAACGGCACCACCGGCGTTCTCGACAACTGCTCCTCCAAGGGAGACCTCCAGGGGAGCACCGCAAGCGGCGGCCTTGTCGGCAGCAATGCCGGCATCATCAGGAACGCAGCCTCCGGGATGCAGGTCAACATCCAGTACACGGACACCACCGCCTCCGTAGAGGACATCAGCAGCACCCTGGAGAACATCCTGATGAGCGGCGATGTGAACTCCGTGGAGAACTTCTCCGCGGTCACGGACACCGGCGGCATTGCGGGCTTCAACTCCGGGGAGATTCTGTACTGCGAGAACTCTGGAACCGTCGGCTATGAGCACGTGGGCTACAACACGGGCGGCATCGCAGGCCGCTCCTCCGGACTTGTGCGCGGCTGTGCCAACAGCGGCAGGATCCTCGGAAGGAAGGACGTGGGCGGCATCATCGGACAGCAGCAGCCCTATCTCTCGGTGGAGTTCTCCGAGGATGACCTGCAGAAGATCTCCGATGATCTCGACGACATCTCGGATCTGTCCGACAGCCTCCTGAATGATGCGAGCAGTCTCACCGGAACAGCCTCCGCCTCTGCCTCCAACCTGACCTCCCTGACCAGGGAGGCAAAGAGCAGCATCCAGACCATCACAGATGAGGCGCAGAAGGATGTCAACCATGCAGCCAATGACCTCCAGGTGACGCAGAACACCCTGAAGAACGTAAACGGCCTTGCCTCCGCCCTCTCTTCCCAGGCTTCCACCTATGCCGATTCCCTCTCCGCTTCCCTCCGGAACATGGAGGGTGCCTTCGATGCGGCGGTGGCGAATGCGCAGATCACGCAGGCGGAGAAGGACTCGCTCAGGCAGGCCTTCCAGAACCTCCAGTCCGCAGCCGCAGCTCTTGACACTGAGGCAGGCGCTGTCTCGTCGGCCATAAACAGCACCTCCGGCACTGCTGCGGACCGCGCGAAGGCACTCAGCAGCGCCATCGTCTCCCTGCAAGATGCGGCAAACAAGGTCATCGATGGCTACCAGGACCTGCAGAAGAAGATCCGGGATCTTCTCGGAAAGGATCTTGACGACCTCAGTGACAATGCGGCAGAAAATGCCGGAGAGGCAGCATCCCCGACATCCAGAGCCTTGTCGACAGCATTCAGAAGAACATCGCGGACCAGGCGGATTCCGTACGGAACGCGGTTGACAACGCAGCGTCCAGTGACGGCAGCAGTGCGACAGACAGCAACCAGCAGCTGCAGAATCAGCTTGAAAGCTTCCTCTCTGATCAGGGCCTCTCGAAGGAGACCCTGGAACAGCTGAAGGAGCTCATCCAGAACGCTGACCTCGATGACGAGACCAAAAAGGAGCTCCTTTCCCAGCTCGATGCGATCAGCAGCAGAATCGATGACCTGAAAGCGAGTGCAGAGAAGGTAAAGACCGCCATTGCGGGCATCGAAAAGGACGCCTCCACCTTTAAGGACAACAGCGCGGTGATCCGCACGAACGTCCAAAAGATGCTGGACGACTTCGACACGATCCGCTCCGGCGCAAACAGCATCTCCTCGACCCTCGAGACCTATGCGGACCGGATTCCGGACTACAGCACCTCGAACCTGAAGGCCGCTGTGGATGCCATGGTCAGCGCCATCACCAATGCACCGGATTTTGATGCCATCATCCAGAACATCCTGACCGCTCTGGACGGCATCAGCTTCTCCTTTGACGGCGTCTCCGGCGCGGTCTCCCAGGCATCCAGCAGCCTCTACTCCAACCTGGAGTCGATTCTCTCCGAGATCGACAGCCTGAACAGCAGCATCTCCAAAACGGCAAATGCCTCCGTGGAGACGCTCCGCCAGATCAATGCCAAGGCACGGTCGATCGCAGACACCTGCGAGGACCTGTACAAGAGCGCCACAAGCAGCAGTGATCCAAAGAATATCGCGGATACCTCCGACATCAGCGATGAGGACCTTGAGAGCTATACAACGGGCCGCACCACTGCCTGCACGAACACCGGCACCATTGAGGCGGACAACGACGTGGGCGGCATTGTGGGCACGATGGGGGTGGAGTACGACCTGGACCCCGAGCGGGACATCCAGACCGTGGGAAGCGATTCCATCGACTACAGCTTTCTGGCAAGGGCCATCGTGGACAGCTGCACCAACCTCGGCGAGGTGGACGGAAAGAACAACTACACCGGCGGTGTGGTCGGCCATGTCTCCATCGGCCTTGTCACAAAGAGCGGTAACTCCGGTGCCGTCACGGGCACCGACTACGTGGGCGGCACGGCAGGCTACAGCGTCGGCATCCTCCGGAACTCCTATGCCAAGTGCGATCTTACCGGGGAGAAGTACGTGGGCGGCATCGCAGGCTATGCGACGACGCTCACCGGCTGCACCTCGATGGTAAACGTGCTCAAATCCACCCAGTACGTCGGCGCCATTGCCGGCACGGTCAGGGAGCTCGACAAAGAGAAGATCTCCGGGAATGAGTTTGTCTCGGATACCCTCCAGGGCATCGACAGCACAAGCTACACCGGCATCGCAGAGCCTGTCACCTATGAGGCCGTCATGGCAAGGACGGCGGTGCCGAAGGCCTTCCGCCAGATGGTCCTGACCTTCAAGGCAGACGATACCGTGATCCGGACCGTGAAGATCTCCTATGGCGGGAGCCTTGCCGCAACCCAGATCCCGTCAGTTCCGGAAAAGGACGGCTTCTACGGCATCTGGAGCAGGACGGACTTTACCGGCATCACCGCCGATGAGGTGGTGACAGCAGACTATGAGAGGATTGTGACGCTCCTGCCTGCAGACCGGCAGCGCGACCATGTCACCATTCTGTTCGCAGAGGGGAACTTTCAGCAGGACGACACCATGCACATCGCCTCAGAGGAAACCGCAGCGGATGAGGCAGAGCGCTGGAGCGTGACACTGCCGGATGACGGCAGCACCTCTCACACCTTCCGGTATCTTGCCCCGGATGGCGCAGCAAACGTCCCCCTGTACCTTGTCGATACGAAAACAGGAAAGAGAACCGCCCTGGAGACAGGAACGATGGGAGAGTATCTCACCTTCACCGCAGCGGGCACCTCCTTTACCTTCTCCTGCGGTAAGGCAGCCGGCATCGGCCTTTCGAAAAAGACCGCTGCAGCGGCAGGCGGCGCAGCGCTCCTTGTTCTTCTCCTGCTTCTGCTGCGAAGGCGCAGGAAAAAGAAGAGAAGAGCGGCTGCTGCCTCAAAGGAGGAGACGGCAGGAACTGCCGAAAAGGATACGAAACAGACAGAAAACGATAGTCCGGAGGAGGGCGGAAAAGACCCGGAACCGGAGGAAAACAAAGACTGAGATAACACCGCCCCGGGGTTCCCGACGGCGGTGTTTTTTCATGACAGAGAGGGCAGGAATGCCATTCCGGCAGCGCGCAGCACATGGTATCATAAGGGTAACCGCACTGCCGCAATGCCGCTGTTTCCCCATTGCGGCGGGCGAAACCGACAGGCAGGGGAACAGCCAGAAAAGGAGGCACCATGAGCAGACATCTTTCGCCAGAAATCCGTGTTCCGATCGATCCGGACAATCCATCCATTGTGCGCCATGAGGAGCGCTGCATCCGCTGCGGTAAGTGCAGGGATGTGTGCCGGGATGAGATCTCCGTTCTTGCATACTACGACCTTGCAAAGACCGGGGATGTGCCGGTCTGCATCCACTGCGGCCAGTGTGCAAACGTATGTCCCGTGGACTCCATCACGGAAAAGAGCGAAGTCTCCCTGCTGAAAACAGCCATCCAAGACCCGGAGAAGATCGTCATCGTCTCCACCTCCCCCTCGGTCCGGGTAGCTCTCGGCGAGGGCTTCGGCGCTGCCCCGGGAACCTTTTCCGAGGGAAAGATGGTCGCCCTCCTTCGCGCCCTCGGCGCTGACATCGTGCTGGATACGGACTTTGCAGCCGACATGACCATTCTCGAGGAGGCCTCGGAGCTTCTCTCCAGAGTAACCGGAAAGAGCGCTTCCCTGCCGCAGTTTACGTCCTGCTGCCCTGCCTGGGTCAAGTTTGCAGAGACCTACTATCCGGAGCTTCTGCCGCACCTCTCGTCTGCAAAGAGCCCCATCGGCATGCAGGGGCCGACGATCAAGACCTGGTATGCCAAAAAGCGGGGCATTGATCCCAAAAAGATCGTCAACGTCTGCCTGACGCCCTGCACGGCAAAGAAGTTCGAGATCCGAAGAGAGGAGATGAACAGCTCCGCTGCCTTCTGGAAGGAGCCCTCCCTCCGGGACATGGACCTATGCATCACCACAAGGGAGCTCATTGCATGGGCAAAGGAGGAGGGCATTGACTACGCCTCCCTCCCGGAGTCCGGCTTTGACTCCCTGATGTCCGAAAAGAGCGGCGGCGGTGTGATCTTCGGCGCAACGGGCGGCGTCTGTGAGGCGGCGCTCCGGGCAGCCTACACCTACCTGAACAAAAAGCCGGCCCCAAAACAGCTCCTGCAGCTGAGAGAAGTGCGGGGTTACGAGGGCATCCGCACCGCGAAAGTTCCCCTCACGGACTCCCTCCTGGTCCGCGTGGCGGTTATCTATGGGACTGCAAATGTTCGAAGGTTCCTTGCAGAGAAGAATCTCAATGACTTTGACTTTATCGAGGTCATGACCTGTCCCGGCGGGTGCATCGGAGGCGGCGGCCAGCCAAAGCACCTGGAAACCGCAGACGCGGCAAGAAAGGAGCGAATTCGCGGCCTCTATGAGCGGGATGCCTCGATGGAGGAGCGGATCAGCACAGAAAACCGGGAACTTGGCGAAGTATACGAGTCCTTCTACGGCGCACCTCTGTCAGAGCTTGCCGGGGAACTGCTCCACACGACCTATCATTCAAGGGAGCAGGACCTCGGAGAGAGCGCAGGAAAATACCGGACGCTGAAAGAGGCAGAAGAAAAATCATCGGATTATGTGGAGGTGACAGAACCAGGAAGCAGAACAAGGAAGTGGAAGTGCAGGGTCTGCGGATATGTGTATGAGGGAGAGCAGCCGCCCAGAGAGTGCCCCGTCTGCCACCAGGGAAGCGATGTTTTTGACAGGATAAAGACGTGGAGATGCAGCATCTGCGGCTATACCTGTGAGGGCGTAACGCCACCTGCGGAGTGTCCCGTCTGCCATCAGGGCGCCGAGGTCTTTGTGGAGATCTGAGACAATTTCAAACAAAACAGAAGACGATCGTCTCTGCGCAGCCCTTCCCTCTGCGGACGGGCTGCGCATTTTTATCCCATTTTGCCCGTTTTGGCAAATCAGCCAAGAAAGGCCCTGCGTCAGAGGAACCGATATGGTAAAATGTGTCTTGCTCTACAGCGGCCCCGTGCCGCGGATTGGAAGTCAACATGAAAAAACCATCTTTAAAGGGGAGAAATCCGGACAAACTGCCGGTCAGAATCTACCTGGTTCTGTGCATTCTCTTCCTGCTCTTTCTGACCTATATCGGCATTGCGGAGCGCCCGCTCTCACGGGCAACGCGCCAGTACGCGAGGGAGTCCGCCCTCCGGGACATCACAAGGACCCAGGTGAAGGACGATGACGCCCCGGCAGGCCGCTATGACATCTACCGGTTCACCCTCGGCACGCTGGGCTCCGAGGACCTGTGTCTTGCCTTCTACACCGTCCACGCAGACGTGCAGGTACTGTTGTCGGGAAACGTGATCTACAGCTACGAAGCCTCCCAGGACAACGTCTTTGGAAAGACCCCCGGCAACAGCTGGCACATGATCCACCTCCTGTCCTCTGACTCCGGTCAGTCCGTGGAGGTCCGCATCTTTCCGGTCTACCGGCACCTGCCGAAGACCCGCGTCCTGTTCACCGTGGGAGACCGGGCAGACATCATCACCCGGGAGGTGATGAGCTCCATGCCGATCATCGTCCTCTCGATGCTCCTGTTCTTTCTGAGCCTCGCTCTGCTCCTCATCACCTTTCTCCCGGTCTTTACCGGCAGCCGGGAGGATCAGGGAAGGCTCCGGAGCCTCTCCGTGTTCTGCCTGCTGCTCGGGCTGTGGCAGCTCTCGGATCTTCGCATGAACTCCCTGATCTTCTCCTCCCTGAACATCTTCATAGGCTACCTCACGCTGAGCTGCCTTATCCTCATGCCCTTTGTGCTGATCTCTTTTATACGGAGCACCATAAGGCGCCACACAAAGGCGTACCGCACGGCCGAGTACATCTTCCTCCTCTTTGCAGGGCTCATTCTCGTCCTGCAGCTTCTCGGCATCCGGGACTTTCGGGAGTGCCTGCCCGTACTGCATGCGCTGATCGCCGCAGCCATCGCCGTCACGGTCTGCTTCTCGTTCCAGGATCTTCAGCGCAGCAAGAACACGCCCCGGCTGCTTGTCACGATCCTCTCGTTCTCGGCCATCGTTGCAAGCACTGCGACGGACCTGTTCCGCTTCTACCAGGTGGACACCGACGTACATCCCTTCTTTACGCTCCTCACCATGCTGTTCTACCTGGTCTTCTGCTACGCTGACTACTTCCTGCGGCTTCGGCGCGATGCCGTCTATGACAAGACGACAGGGCTCTACAACAAGAACTACTGCCGGGAAAAGGTCGGCAGTTCCGGCGCAGCCGCTCCTGGCACGGTCTTCTACATGTTTGACCTAAACGGCCTCAAGTCCGTCAACGACGAGCGGGGACATGAGGCGGGGGACCTCCTCATCCGCTCCTTTGCCGATGCCCTGAGGGAAGCCGCAAAGAACCTACCCGGTTCCTTTTCCGGGCGCTTTGGCGGCGATGAGTTCATCCTCATCTTTGACAGCGCACAGGCGGGGAAGGAGGCGGAGGCACAGTTTCTCGCAGATCTTGCCGCAATCACGGAGAAGAAGAAAGAAGTGCTTGGCTTTCCCATCCAGTACGCCTATGGAAAGAGCAGTGCAGAGGAGTTCCCGGGAGAGCCCCTGGAAGTGCTTATGCGCAAGGCGGACACCGCGATGTACCTTGCAAAGAAGGAGTGGTACTCCCAGCCCGGCCACAACCGGAGAAGACGGCAGGAGGACAGGGAACAATCTGAACGAATCTGAGTACACTTTCGCGGATTGTCAACTGCTCACGACC
>ONMH01000041.1:0-12426 GCA_900318875.1 uncultured Lachnospiraceae bacterium
TCTTCCTTCGTAAGGAGCAGATCATCGCGTCTTGTTCCGGACTTGGCGAGGTCGACAGCGGGGAAGATCCTCCGCTCGGAGAGCTTGCGGTTCAGGATCAGTTCCATGTTGCCGGTGCCCTTGAACTCCTCGTAGACGACGTCGTCCATCTTGGAGCCGGTGTCAATGAGAGCGGTTGCAAGGATCGTGAGGGAGCCGCCCTCGCGCATGTTTCTCGCGGCGCCGAAGAAGCGCTTCGGCATGTGGAGCGCCGCAGGGTCAAGGCCGCCGGAGAGGGTTCTTCCGCTGGACTCCTCGGTGATGTTGTAGGCCCTGGTGAGTCTCGTGATGGAGTCGATGAGGATCATCACGTCGCGCTTTTGCTCGACGAGGCGCTTTGCCCGCTCAATCACCATCTCGGAGACGCGCTTGTGGTGCTCCGGGAGCTCGTCGAAGGTGGAGTAGATGACCTCGACGTTGGGGCCCTGGATGGCTTCCTTGATGTCGGTGACCTCCTCCGGCCGCTCATCGATGAGCAGGATGATGAGGTGGATCTCCGGGCTGTTGACAAGGACCGAGGAGGCAACCTGCTTTAAGAGCGTCGTCTTTCCTGCCTTCGGCGGGGAGACGATCATGCCTCTCTGGCCCTTGCCGACAGGGCACATGAGATCCATGACCCGCATGGCGAGGGATCCGCCGGGGCGCTCGAGGCGGATCTTCTGATTCGGGAAGATCGGTGTCAGGTCCTCGAAGTTGACCCTCGGATGGCTGTCATCCGGCACCTCCCCGTTGACGGACTTTACGTATAAAAGCGCTGAGAACTTCTCACTCGCGGACCGGGTTCGCGTGTTGCCGGTCACGATGTCGCCGGTCTTGAGCCGGAACTTTCGAATCTGGCTGGGGGCGACATAGACGTCCGCATCGCCGGGCATGTAGTTGTCGGAGCGGATAAAGCCAAAGCCGTCATTCATGACCTCGAGGATGCCGGTCACGGTGATCCCGGAGTCGAGCTCCATGTTGATGTCGCTCTTTCTCTGGGACGCATCACTCCTTACAGGGCGCCTTGTGCGCTCCTCCTGGGGATACCCCTGGCTTTCATTCCTCTCATACCGGTCCTGGCGCTCGTAGCGCGGCTCCTCGTCGGCATAGCGCGGCGCAGACTGCTCGTACCCGCCCTCATCATAGCCGCGGTATGGATTCCTCTGATCGGACATGCGCGGGGGCTCCGGCCTCGGGGCAGGCCGGAAATTCTGGGGAAGGGGCTTTGGCTCTTCCGGCTGCGGCGCAGGCTGCTGGTAGGGCCTTCTCTGGCTGCCCGCATCCTCACCTGCCCGGTAAATCACAGGCTTTTTCTTTGTCACGGTGCGCCGGTAGACGCCCTCCCTGGGGGTTCCTGCGGGGGCACCCTCTCTTGCGGGCGTGCTGTTATCTCTTCTCGGCGCTGCTGTTCTCTGGGAAGGGGCAGCCTCCTCTGCGGGTGCGGATAATATGGAAGATACGGCTTCTTTAGAAACCGCTTCTTTCTTTGTCTCCGGCTCCTTCTTTGCCCCCTTCTGGTCCTCCTCGAGCATCAGGTTCACAAGGTCCGCCTTTTTCATGCGGGAGGGCACCTTGATGTTCCGCTTCTTTGCGATGTCGCGAAGGTCGCCGACGCTCAGTGATTCATACTGCTCTTTTGTCATAGTTGTCATGCTTTGCTCTCTACGTACAGACCTGCTTTTTGCGCCGGTCTGTCTCCTTTCTCCCTCTGTTCGTTTCGATGTGCCGTGATTTGGAATGTGTGCAAAAAGAATCCGCACCGGAGGGCTCCGGCGGGATGCGGTGTCAGATCAGTTTTTCTGGATTTTACTCGTAGTTGGGGTAATCAGTGGATTTACAGTTCCCCTTTGTTTCGGGGCGCTTTAGATGCGCCAAAAGAGCGGGACAGGAACTGCCTTTACTGGAATCTGTCTTGTTTTTCCTGCATTATAAGACAGGTATGCAGAAAAACGCAATCCCACAAAGGCGGGATTTCTCCGCTTTTGTGGGATTTTTGTGCTTTCTGTGCTGTTTTTCAGAACAGGCGCCCGATGACGGTCTGATAGAGGGACTCGTTCTCCGTGCGCCACTTTTTCAGGACGGCCCTCGCCACCTTTTCGGTGGGGACATTCAGGTTCAGCTCAAACAGGATCTGTCTGTTCTCCCGGATGCACATGTGAACCGTGTACCCGCCGAAGGAGGCCTTGTAGTACTCCCCCGTAACGCTCTGGTCCGTCGTCAGGCTGTAGCTGTTTTTGACAAGATAGTCATCCGCCTGCTTCTTGATGCTGTCGGAGATCTGGTTCCGGAAGAAGAACAGCGTCTCGTTTCCCTCCTCGGTGATGGAAAGAAAGACCGCGCCGTCCGCCTCCTCCCTTGCAGTGACATAGCCGTTTGCCTTCAGCTCCTCGTAGGTTGCCGCCAGGGTCTCGAAGTTGACATAGCCGTTCTCGAGCATGAAGTTCGAGAGAAGGACCATTGGCAGCTCCTTCGGAGCGCGGTGCAGAAGGTACAGGATGATCAGTTGATAGATTGCAATCGTCGATTCCATCGGAAGCTCCCTCCCCTCCGTTCTTCCCTACTGCTGCGTTCTGCTGTCCCCATCCCGCTCCTTCAGCTGCTCCTTCTCGGTGTACTTTGCCTGTCCGGTCAGGTGGGACATGTGCGCCCGGATCGTCTTCTCGTACCCGTTCTCCGAGGGCTGATAGAGCGAAATGTCCCGGATCGCATCCGGCAGGTACTGCTGTCCGGCGTAGTGCTCCCGGTAGTCGTGCGCATACTCGTAGCCGATGCCGTGGCCAAGATCCTTTGCGTGGCTGTAGTGGGCATCCTGGAGATAGGGCGGGATCGGAAGGTCTCCGGAGCGGTCGACCTCCTTCTCTGCCGCAAAGACGGACTCCGCCGCGGTGTTGGACTTTGGCGCCGTCGCGACGTACTCCGCCGCCTGGGAGAGGATGATCTGGGACTCCGGCCAGCCGATGCGCTCGGCGGCAAGGGATGCCGCCACCGCAACCTGTATAGCCTGGGGATCCGCATTGCCCACGTCCTCACAGGCGCAGATCATGATCCGCCTTGCGATGAACACCGGGTCCTCTCCCGCCCGGATCATGCGGGCAAGGTAGTAGACGGCGGCATCCGGATCGGAGCCGCGCATGCTCTTGATAAAGGCGGAGATCGTGTCGTAGTGGCCGTCCCCGGACTTGTCGTAGTGGGAGACCCGCTTCTGGATGCACTCCCTTGCCACATCCATTGTGATGTGGATCTTTCCGTCTGCAGACCGCTCTGTCGTGAGGACTGCCATCTCGATGGCGTTCAGCGCATGTCTTGCATCTCCCCCCGCCATGTCGGCAAGGAAGGAGAGGGCATCGTCATCGATCACAGCGTGATAGGCGCCAAGGCCCCGCTCCGTGTCATGGATGGCCCGCCTGAGAAGCACCTCGATGTCCTCCCGCTCCAGGGGCTTAAGTTCAAAGATCATGGACCGCGACAGCAGCGCCTGGTTGACCTCAAAGTAGGGGTTCTCGGTTGTCGCCCCGATCAGCGTGATCGTCCCGTCCTCCACAAAGGGGAGCAGGTAGTCCTGCTGGCCCTTGTTGAAGCGGTGGATCTCGTCGATAAAGAGGATCGTGCGCTTTCCGTAGCCGCCAAGTCTCTGCTTCGCGGCATTCACCACATCCTCCATGTCCTTCTTGCCGGCGCTCGTCGCGTTGATCTGGCAGAACTCGGCACTCGTCGTGTTGGCGATCACCCTGGCGAGCGTCGTCTTGCCGGTGCCCGGCGGGCCGTAGAAGATGACGGAGGAGAGCCGGTCCGCCTGGATCATGCGATAGAGCATCTTTCCCTTCCCGACAAGGTGCTGCTGTCCCACGACCTCATCCAGGGTCCTGGGGCGCAGCCTTGACGCGAGCGGTGCCTCCGCATCCTTTTTCTGCTCTGCCATGTACTCAAATAGATCCATGTTTTCTCATTCCCTGTTTACGGGGTCTGGAGCTTCCAGATGTCCCGCTCGTATTCGGATACGGCCCTGTCAGAGGAGAAGTATCCGCTCTTTGCGATGTTGACAAGGCTCATCCGGTTCCACTTCATCCGGTCCTCGTAGTCCGCAAAGCACCGGTCCTTGACCCGGATGTAGTCCTCAAGGTCAATGAGCGTCATGAAGGTGTCCTCTGTAAGGAGGGCATCGCGAAGGCGCTCTAAGTTCTCCCGGTGTCCGACCTCAAGGCACTGGGGACCTGTGATGAAGTCCACGGCCTCTTTTACGACAGGGCTCTTCTCATAGATCTTCCTGGGATCGTAGTCGTGCTTTGCCTGATGGCGCAGCACCTCGTCCTTGCCGATGCCGAAGATGTAGCAGTTCCCGTCCCCGACGAGGTTCCGAATCTCCACGTTGGCGCCGTCTGCGGTGCCAAGGGTCACGGCGCCGTTTAACATGAACTTCATGTTGGAGGTGCCGGAGGCCTCCTTGGTCGCAAGACTGATCTGCTCCGAGACGTCGCAGGCCGGGATCAGCTTCTCTGCGTAGGACACGTTGTAGTTGGAGACAAACACCATGTGCAGCACGCTGTTCACGTCCGGGTCGTTGTTGATGATGTCGGCGAGGACGAGCAGCAGGTGGATGACGTCCTTGGCAAGGACATAGGCCGGTGCCGCCTTGCCGCCGAAGATGAAGTTGAGCGGGCGCTTCGGCCGCTTCCCGCTCCTGACCTCCAGGTACTTGTGGATGATGTAGAGCGCATTCATCTGCTGGCGCTTGTACTCGTGCAGGCGCTTGATCTGGATGTCAAAGATGCCGTAGGGGTCGAGGGCTACATCCTCTGCGCCCTCGATGTACTCCGCAAGGGCCATCTTGTTGCGCATGCGGATCTCATCCAGGGTCTGGAGCGTCTCCGGGTCGTCCTGGAAGGCGAGGAGGCCCTCGAGCTTTTCTGCATCCCGCTTGTAGGCGTCATTGATCTTCGCGCTGATGAAGTCCGCGAGCTCATGGTTGCAGGAGAGGAGCCACCTGCGGAAGGTGATGCCGTTGGTCTTGTTCGAAAACTTGTACGGATAGATCTCGTAGAACCTGTGCAGCTCTTCCTCCTCGAGGATCTGGGTGTGGATCTCCGCAACGCCGTTGACGGAAAAGCCGTAGTGGATCGCAAGGTAGGCCATGTGGATCACGTCGTTCCCGTCGATGATCCAGAGCGCCTTATCGGGGAACTTCTCCTTTACTCTTCTATCGAGCTCCCGAAGGATCGGGACGAGCTGCGGCACCACCTTCTCCATCGCGGACATCGGCCAGGTCTCGAGGGCCTCCGCAAGGATCGTGTGGTTCGTGTAGGCGCAGGTTCTCTCGACGACGCGGATCGCCTCATCGAGCGGCATTGCCTTTGTCGTCGTCAGGATCCGGACAAGCTCCGGGATGATGAGGGCAGGGTGCGTGTCGTTGATCTGGATCACCGCGTGCTGGTCCAGATGGCGAAGGTCGTACTGCCTTGACTTCATCTCGTGCAGGATCCACTGGGCCGCGTTGGAGACGAGGAAGTACTGCTGGTAGAGGCGAAGGAGCTTTCCATTCTCATCGGAGTCATCGGGGTAGAGAAAGAGCGTTAAGTTCTTCTCGATTGCGGTCTTGTCAAAGGTGATGCCCTCCCGCACAAGATCCTCGTCCACGCTCTCCACGTCGAAGAGGCGCAGGCGGTTGACACCGGAGTCATAGCCCACGACGTCCACGTCGTACATGCGGCTTGTGACCTTGCGGTCTCCAAAGTACACGTCAAAGGAGACATCGCTCTGGGTCTCCCAGGAGTCCGGCTCGATCCAGGGGTCCTTCTCCTCCTTCTGCAGGTGGTCTTCCAGGACCTGTTTGAAGATCCCGTAGTGGTAGTTGAGACCGATCCCCTCCCCGGCAAGGCCGAGGGTTGCGATGGAGTCGAGGTAGCAGGCGGCAAGACGGCCCAGTCCCCCGTTTCCAAGGGAGGGCTCCGGCTCCACCTCCTCGATCCTCGAGAGGTCCTTCCCGTACTTCTCGAGCAGGGCCTTCATCCTGTCGTAGATGCGCAGGTTGATCAGGTTGTTGGAGAGAAGCTTACCGATCAGGAACTCCGAGGAGAGGTAGTAGATGGACTTCTCTCCCGTGTTGTGCTCTGTGACGGCCAGCAGGCGCTTGCAGTAATCCAGGATGACGTAGTAGAGCTCCCAGTCGGAGCACTCCCCGAAGGCGTGTCCAAAGCGCGCCATCGCAATCTCCTGGACCTGGCGCTCCATGTTCATGTTCAGAACGTCCCGCTGCATGTTCGTTGACTGAATTCTCATTTAGTTTCTGTCCTTCCCGTGCGTTCTTCTCTCCGGCTTCCAAAAAAGCCATGCATGCCTCCCCTCTCGGAAAGGCAGGCATGGCCCAACTTCTATTTCCTTCTGTCTGATCCTGTCATCAGAACTCGAAGAGCTCCTTCATGACCAGGTGTCTCGGGGTGCCGTTGACCCAGATCGGATAGAGCTCGCCCTCGATGAGCGGTCTTGCGTACTTCACGTACTCCTCGGTGACATCGTCGCCCTCGGCATTGATCATCTCGTCCGGAACATTCTTGACGCCGTTTGCGATCTGATGGATGTCAAAGCGGGAGAACTCGATGCGGTAGGGCTCCTTCTCGGTGTTCACTCTCTTGAAGATAACCATCTCTCCGGTCTCGCCGTCGGCTGCAGCCTCTGCAGCCATCTTGCCGGCTGTGAATGCCTCGTTGATATCGGTCAGGGATGCCACATGGGTAGCGGCTCTCTGCATCGTGGAGAACTCGATGGCTCTGGTCTTGCAGCCGGTGCGCTCGCCGATGAGCTTGCACAGGGCACTTGCGGTGCCGGAGAGCTGCTTGTGGCCAAATGCATCGACCTTGTCGGAGGCATCGCCGAGCTCGCAGGCATATCTGCCGTCAGCCAGCTTCAGGCCCTCGGAGACTGCGATCACGACGGATCTCTTGGTCTTTGCCAGATGATCAACCTTGTCCAGGAACTTGTCGACATCGAAGACGCGCTCCGGCAGATAGATCGCATCGACACCGGTGCAGTCATCTCCCTTTGCAAGGGCAGCTGCAGCGGTGAGCCAGCCGGCATCGCGGCCCATGATCTCGGTCACGCAGATGGTAGGCTTCTCGGCACCGAAGGACTCGTTGTCGCGGATGATCTCCTTCAGGGTCGTTGCAATGTACTTTGCAGCGGAGCCGTATCCGGGGCAGTGATCGGTGATCGGCAGATCATTGTCGATGGTCTTGGGAACGCCCATGAAGGTCTGCTTCTTGCCATGCTCCTTCGCATAGTCGGAGAGCATCTTGACGGTGTCCATGGAGTCATTGCCGCCTGCGTAGAACAGGGTGTCAATGTCGTTCTCCTCCATCACCTGGAAGATCTTCTCGTAGACATCCTCATGTCCTTCCGGCTTGGGCATCTTGTAGCGGCAGGAGCCCAGGAAGGCAGAGGGAGTTCTCTTCAGGAGCTCGATGCCCATGGGATCTGCGAGATACTTGTCGAGATCCACGATCTTGCCCTGCAGGAAGCCCTCGATGCCGTGAACCATGCCGTAGACATGAACAGCACCCTGCTCCTTGGCACCGACATAGACGCCGGCAACGGAGGAATTGATGACGGCTGTGGGGCCGCCGGACTGACCTACTACTACGTTTCTCATGATGAATTGCTCCTCTCTGAAGGTTTTTGAACCTGTTGTTCTTACAACTCATTTCTGGTATGTTTCCCTGATACCGGGAAAAAGTATAGCAGATGGAAAACGGGCGGTCAAACAAAACGAGGGGGCTCTGCCGGCCTGTCCGGGTGCCCTGCATCGTACCCGATCCTGCTGCCGTAAAGGCTTTGGAACGGGCTTTCCATACTTCCATTTATCGCGTCCCCTGTTGTAGAATAGCTCCGAAAAGGAGAAGCCGGCATGCCATACCGCCACAACCAAAAACGAGCCTGTCTCTTCATGACTGTCCTTGCCGCTGCCGCGGGCCTTTCGCTCTCCGGCTGCGGGAGGAGCCGCACGCTCTCCGAGATTGTGAGAAAGGAGGCATCCGCCTCCGGAACTTCGGAAAAGGGAACAAGGGACAGCACGCCAGAGGTTCTGGAGCCGGAGAGCCCGGGGACTTCGACGCTGACAGCAGAGAACATCACGATCGACGTTTCCAGTGCAGCAAAGGGGTATCTTGCCATCTCCTGCACCGCAGGGGATGACAAAAAGAGAAAGTTTCGGATCACGCCGCCGAACGATGTCGTCTACACCTATGACCTTCCCTCCGACGGCGCGGTCTGCTATTTTCCTCTCTCCTGCGGAGACGGAACCTATCGGCTTTCCGTCTATGAAAACGTGGAGGGGAGCATGTATGCGGCAGCCCTCGACAAGACCATAGAGGTCACCCTGGACAGCCCCTATCTTCCCTTCCTCTATCCCAACACCGAGGTCTGGTTTACGAGGGATTCCAAGGCTGTCACTGTTGCCGAGGAGACAGTGGCCCCTGCGGACTCGGATCTGGATGCCATCTCGGAAATCTACGACTACGTGATCACCCATGTCTCCTACGACTGGGACGAGGCGGAGAACGTGCAATCCGGGTATATTCCGGACGTGGACGAGGTCCTCTCGACAGGAAAGGGCATCTGCGTTGATTTCTCCGCCCTCATGGCGGCCATGCTCCGCTCCCAGCGGATCCCAACACGGGTCGAGGTGGGGTATGCGGGGGATGTCTATCACGCCTGGGTCTCCACCTACATCGAGGACGTGGGCTGGGTGAATGGCATCATCCGCTTTGACGGGACCGACTGGTCTTTGATGGATGCGACGCTTGCCACCACCGAGTCGGAGAGGGTATACCGGAACTTTATCAGTGATGCGGGCAACTACAAGGCGCTGTATCTGTACTGAAGGGAGATACACCAGGGAGCCGGAACGATGAAGAAGGACACCAAAAAGAAGAAAACACTCACGGAGGCAGATCTCTCCCTCCTCTTTTCCCAGCTCTCCCTCCTCTCGGAGTCCTCGGATGCGAGGGTGGATGATGCACTCTCTGTCATGGCGGAGGATCCGGCAAACGGGGCCTATGCGGACATCCTGAAGGCGATGCTGGAGGAGACGTCGGTGGGCGGGAGCTTTTCAGAGGCTGCCGCGCACACCGGGGTCTTTCCTGCGTTTGCCCTCAATTTTTTAAAGATCGGAGAGGCGACGGGGCGGCAGGATCTCGTGTTCCGGGACCTTGCCGCGTACTATGAGGACCAGGACACCCTGCGGGCATCCGTCCGGGATGCCCTCTCCTATCCTGTCCTCATGGCAGTCCTCATGGCGGCCGTCATCGTGTTCCTCCTTGCAAAGGTCGTTCCGGTCTTTGCGGACGTGTTCACGCAGCTTGGGAGCAGCGCGGTCGGGATTGCGGCATTCTCCGCCTCCCACAGCGGTGCCCTCACGGTGCTCTATGTCGTGCTCCTGGTCCTTGCCGGTGCCTTTGCCGCCGCCTTCTTTGTGGGAACCTATACGGAGCGGGGACGGAGGGCAGCAGCTCTCCTTCTTCCGAAGATTCCCGCGGTGCGGGGGATTCTCTCCCTACGCCGCACGGCACAGCTGGCAGGGATTCTGCAGATGGCAGTCAGCGTGGAGGACAGCGACATGGCGGCCTGCCTTCGCCTCGCGCGGGGGATGGAGACGGACGAGGAGCTTTTTGCAAAGATCGACCGGTGCCTGTCGGACCTCGGGAGCGGCCTTCACTTTTGCGATGCCTGTGAGAAGGAGGCGCTCTTTACCCCGTTCTGCTGCGGGCTCCTCCATGCGGCAGATAAAAGCGGCAGCACCGAGAAGGCCCTCTCTGTCATCGCGGAGCGCTACGGCGCTGCCGCAGACCGGAAGAGGGACCAGGTTCTGTCCTCGATTGAGCCCACGATGGTCATCGTGCTCTCCGTTGTCGTCGGCCTCATCCTCTTTTCCGTGCTGATCCCGCTGGCCGGCATCATGGGCAGCATCGGGTAAGGGGGCGCGGATGAAAAACCAGGATCAGGAACTTTTTCCCAGGAGGAAACGAAGGGGCTGGAGGCTTTTTCTCTTCCCTGCCCTTGTGATCCTTTTGCTGCTTGTCCTTGACCGCGCGGCGGACAGCATGCAGGGGTCCGAGCGAAACGCCCAGAAAAATGCCCTGGAGAGCGCGCTCTCGAGGGATATCACAGCCTGCTATGCCCTGGAGGGTGCCTATCCCCCGGACGTCGCGTACCTCGAGGAGCACTACGGCCTTGTCTATGACCATGATGCCTTTTCCATCGGCTATGAGGTACAGGGCGAGAACCTGCGGCCCACCTACACGGTCGTGGAGAAGGGAGGCGGCCTATGAGGCGGGAGGAGACGCCGCACCACAGCATGGATCTTCTCTTTGTGATCCTCCTCTTTGCCGTCTTTGCGGGGAGCGTTCTTGTCGTTCTCGCCGCGGAGACGGCCGGCTATCGGAACCTCCTTGCAAAGAGCGCGGCCGGTGCCGATGCCCAGACGGCAGAGAGCTATGTCGTCCAGAAGGTGCGGCAGACGGGATGCGCGAAGGTGGGAACCTTTGACAGCGCCTCTGCCCTTCTCCTGCCGCAGGAGGTAAACGGAACTTCCTATGTCACCGTGCTCTACTCGGATGGGACATCCCTTCGGGAGCTCTTCTGCGAGACCTCTTCTATCACCTCGTTTTCCAGAGGGGCAGGGGAGGAGGTGTGCGGGTGCAGTTCCGCTTCCTTCACCCGGGTATCTGACGGGGGGCTTATCCTTGCAGCACTTGCCTCCGGAGAGGGAGAGGTCTCCTTTCTCCTCTCCGGCGGTGCGCAGCAGTAGGAGGCACTATGCACAGACGATCCCGAAGCTCCCTTCTTCTTGCGGAGCTTGTCATTTCCATCTTTTTCTTTCTTGCCGCCGCTGCCGTCAGCGTCCGGATCTTTGCCGCAGCGAGGGAAAAGTCGGACGAGGCGGTGAAAAACCAGAACCTTGCGGCGCTCGTTAGCAACTGCGGGGAGAGCTTCTCCGCGGCAGAAGGGGATCCGGAGAAGACCCTCTCCGGCCTTCAGACTGTCTATTCCGGTCTTGCGGTGCAGGGGCAGGAGGGAACCCTATCCCTCTCCGATTGCCTTGCAGCAGATGCAGGGGGCAGCACCACCCTCTCTATCACCTTTTCGGAGACCTTGAAGGGAACGGGAACCCTGCACAGCATGACGCTCTCTGTGACCTCTCCGGATGGGACGCAGGCGTATTCCAGGGTGGTGGAACACTTCCGCACCGGAGAGGAGGGATCCTGATGAAGAAACGGGAAATCCACTTTGGGGCATCGGGGATCTCCCTGATCCTCGTCCTCTTTGGAATTGTCGCCATGCTTCTTCTTGCAGTCCTCTCCCTCTCGGCAGCACAGGCGTCCCTTCGGCTCTCGCAGCGGGTTCTCTCCTCCGAGGAGTCCTACGCGGATGCGGTATCGAAGGAGGCAGAGGTGCTTGCAGGCCTCGATGCGGCGCTCTCCTCCGGGGAAGCGGCCAATACCGCGGCAGCCAATGCCGGCTTTTCCGCAAAGGGGGACGGGACCTACGGGATCGCAATCCCCTGTGGCAAGACCCAGGTGCTTGCCGTCACGGTGAAGATTGAAGGCACCACGGTCTCCGCTGTCACAGAGAAGACGCAGAGCACAGAGGAGGTGACCTATGACACCTCCCTTCCGGTTCTCAAAAAGAGCGCAGAATGAGGGCGCAGGCTTTTCTGCGATTTCTCTCCCATCCTGCTGCTCTGTAAGCAGGGCAGCCCGCAAGGCCCCGGATCCTTTCCAATCTGGTTCCTGCGCAGAATAAAAAAGCGGAGTGCAGAGACCTTCCCGTATGGAAGATCTTCGCACTCCGCTTGTTGTTTTCGTCTTTCCTGCCTGCTCAGAAGAACGGGGCGAGGAGCCGCAGAAACCCGACGAAGATGAGATAAAACAGCCCCGCAAAGGCATTTTTCCTGTGCTCTTCCAGGGAAACCAGGTGGGACTTCTCCATGGACTGCAGCATGTCATCCCGGATCTTCAGCACTTCTCTGCTCCCATACAGGTAGGTGCCGTCCTCGAAGTGCAGGTACAGGCTTCGGTAGTCGAGGTTCAGGGTGCCGACGGTGGCGATCACATCGTCGCAGGCAAAGACCTTTGCATGGTCAAAGCCCGGGGTGTACTCGTAGATCTTCACCCCCTTGGAGATGAGCTCCGGGTAGAACGAGCGGGTGATCGTGTAGACCATCTTTTTGTCGGGGATGCCCGGGGTGATGAGCCGCACATCAATGCCCCGCTGCGCGGCGGCGATGAGGCAGTTGCGCATGTCGGAGTCGATGACGAGGTAGGGCGTGAAGATGTAGACGTAGTGCCTTGCCTGGTTGATGATGTTCATGTAGATGGTCTGGCCAAGCAGCTCATCGTCGAGCGGGGTCTCCCCGTAGGG
>ONMH01000041.1:12464-13591 GCA_900318875.1 uncultured Lachnospiraceae bacterium
GCGTTCCAGTTCGTGAGGAACATCACGGTAAAGCTCCAGACCGCTTCGCCGGTAATCCGGACGCAGTTGTCCTTCCAGTAGCCGTAGGGGTGCGTCTCGTTGATGTACTCGTCTGCGATGTTGATGCCGCCGGTGAAGGCCGTCTTTCCGTCAATGACAAGGATCTTCCGATGATCCCGGTGGTTCATGACGCCGTTCAGGAACGGATTGATCCGGTTGAAGCAGGTGCTCCGAATGCCCTTTTTCTCTAGCTCCTTCGTGTAGCTGATGGGGAGGGAGAGGAAGGAGCCCATGTCGTCGTACATGACCCGCACCTCAACGCCCTCTGCCGCCTTCTCCTCGAGGATCGCAAGGATTCCGTCCCACATCTTTCCGGGCTCAATCGTGAAGTACTCCATGAAGATGAACTTCTCTGCGCTCTTCAGGGCCTCGAGCATCGCAGGATACCCCTCCTCGCCGCAGGGATAGTAGGTATAGGACGCATTGCGGTAGACGGGGAAGTGCTCACAGGAGGAGATGTACTCCATCTGTCCTGGATAGTCTGCAGAAGCCTTTCTTGCGCCCTCCAGGACAGCGCTGTCCTGCTGATAGTATTTCACGGCCCCCTTTGTCTGGGCGATGATGTTCCGGTACAGCCTGCTCGAGCGGGAGGAGACCCCCTCGAAGAGGGCGTAGATCAGGAAACCGCCGACGGGGAAGGCCATGACGAGCATGATCCAGAGAAGGTCACTGGACAGGTGCCGGCTTGTCGCGGCAAGGTAGAGCGCCACGATGACGGCAAGAAGGTGCAGGACGGACTCGATCCAGGTGAAGGAGGACTCCAGTCCCTGGTAGAGGGCAAGGACAAAGAACAGCTCGACCAGGATTGCAGAGACCGTGAGCGCTGCCCGGCTGAAGAAGTAGCGGATGATGTGCACAACAGATTTCAGAAATCGTACCATATGTTCTCTCCTCTTTCCGCATAATCTGAGAAAACTTTACCCCATTCCCGATTGACAGGCAATTCGTTTCTGCCCGCTTTCTGTTCCTCTTACCGGTTTCCTGCGGGCTGTCCTTTGCTGTCCCTGCTGCCGTCAGCAAATCTCTCCTGTTCTTTATCCTCGTTTAAGTTTTCTGTGTTACAACAT
>ONMH01000097.1 GCA_900318875.1 uncultured Lachnospiraceae bacterium
CGAAAGCTTGGCATGCGGGAGTACCGCAGAAGACTCATGATGGGCAAGTCCCCCTATCCGGACGTGCTCGATGACATCGCCCACACCTCGGACATCCTGGCAGAGGTGCCGGTTGGCCTGGTGGAGATCCCGCTGGATCTTGTCGCGGGCACCCGCACGGCGGGCCGCACTACGGCCTTTGCTGCCAATTTCATGCCGATCTTAAAGGAGAGCTCGGAGTTTGCCTACAAGTGGGCAGCACTCTACAGCGCCCAGCTCGACGAGGGCATCCGGGATCCCATCAAGGCCTATGAGTATCTGGGAAAGTTCTACGTGCAGGAGGGCAACAAGAGGGTCTCCGTCAGCAAGTACGTGGGCCTGTCCTCCATCATGGCGGATGTGACGAGAGTCCTGCCGCGCAGGACCGGGGAGAAGGAGAACCGGATCTACTACGAGTTCCTGGATTTCTACAAGGTCTGCCCGATGTACAGCATCATCTTCACGCAGGAGGGGAGCTACCGCAAGTTTGCAAGAGAACTCGGCGTCGACTTAAAGACTCCCTGGTCCGATGATCTCGTGCAGGAGGTGAAGGCGGCATATGCGAACTTCGAGAAGCTCTACCACGCAAAGGGCGGCGACAAGCAGGAGTTCACCGCGGGGGATGCCTTCCTCGTCTACCTGAACTTCTATCCCTTAAGCAGCCTTACGGAGGATTCCACATCCCTGCTTACCAGCCGCATTGAGCGCCTCTGGGAGGAGTTCCAGACGGAGAACAACGACGGCTCCATCAGCCTTGTCGAGCACCCGGAGGACATGAAAAAGCAGACGGGGATCCTGGATGCCCTGCGCTTTGTGGGCCCCTCCTACTCCCAGGAGCATCCGCTGCGCGTTGCGTTCATCTACGACAAGAACCCGGATGACTCCCGCTGGATCTACGGCCATGAGCTCGGCCGCATGAAGATGGTGGACTACTTCGAGGGCACGGTGGAGGCCCTTCGCTTTGACAACTGCGGCACCAGCGAGAGCCTGGCAAAGGCCATCGACGCGGCAGCGGTGGACGAAGAAGGCATGATCTTCACGACGAGTCCCACGATGATGCAGGAGACCATGCGGGCTGCGATCCACTACCCGAAGATCCGGTTTTTAAACTGCTCCATCAACCTCTCGAGCCAGGCGGTGCGCACCTACTACGTGCGCATGTACGAGGCAAAGTTCATCCTCGGCGCGCTTGCTGCCTCGGAGGCAGAAAACCATCGAATCGGCTACCTTGCGGACTATCCGATCTACGGCTGCATTGCAAACATCAATGCCTTTGCGATCGGCGCGGCCATGATCGACCCGGAGGTGAAGATCATCCTCGACTGGTCCACAAAGAAGGACTCCGACTGGAAGAAGCACTTCGAGGAGGAGGGCGTGGAGATCATCTCCGGCCCCGACATGATCATGCCGAAGAACCCCTCGAGGGAGTATGGCCTCTACCGGAATGAGGACGGAAAGATCACAAACCTCGCAGCGCCCGTCTGGGACTGGGGGAAATATTATGAAGAGATCATAAGGACGGTGCTTGAGGGCACCTGGGACCGGTCCGGAAAGGGTGAGGCCTTAAACTACTGGTGGGGCATCTCCGCCGGCGTCATCGACGTCATCGTCTCGGAGCACATGTCCTACTACTCGAAAAAGCTCTACTACACGCTGAAGGAGGGCATCAGCCGCGGCACACTCTCTATCTTCGGCGGGGAGCTCCACTCCCAGGAGGGGATCATCCAGAAGGACGGCTATGTGGAGCAGTCCAATGAGCAGATCATCGAGATGGACTGGCTCAATGACAACGTGGAGGGATCGATCCCGAACGCCAGTGAGCTGATCCAGGGGGCCGTGGAGGCGGTCAGCGTCGCAGGCGTCAGGGACAGCGACGGAGAGTGACAAAGAGGTATTGCAGTCATGAAGGTGATGTTTATTGCGGATGAGGAGTCCAAGGCGATGTGGGATTACTACGATCCCAGGAGGACCGAGGGCGTGGAACTGATCATCTCCTGCGGGGACTTAAAGCCCAGCTATCTGGAGTTCCTCGAGACCATGGTGAACTGCCCGCTGCTGTACGTGAAGGGAAACCACGACCGGCAGTATGCGCAGAAGCCGCCCCTGGGATGCGTCTGCATCGACGACAGGGTCTATGACTACAAGGGCCTTCGGATCCTGGGCCTCGGCGGCTCCATGCGGTACAACCCGGACACGGACTGCCAGTTCTCCGAGGAGGAGATGCAGGCGAGGATCCGGAAGGTGAACCGCCAGATCGTCCTGATGAACGGCTTTGACCTTCTCGTCACCCACGCCCCGGCAAAGGGGTACGGGGACATGGACGACCTGCCCCACCGGGGATTTGACTGCTTCAACACCCTGATGGAGAAGTGGAAGCCCAAGTACATGGTCCACGGCCACGTGCACCAGACCTACAGCTACAAGTTCGAGCGGGAGCGGCAGCACTCTTCGGGCACGAAGATCATCAATGCTTACGAGAGCTACATCCTGGACATCGGGAGCGACGAGCATCCCGCCAAGGGAAAGACCGGATCCCCCTTCTACGACCTGATGGTGGCGATGAAGGGCCGGGGAAAGCACAACTACTGAAGCTACGGGAGAGAGGAAGGCCGCGATGGGGTACGAACAGCAGCCTTTTGGCGATGAGGATGATTTTTTCTGTCTGGTGGGACAGATGGCAGCGATGATCACCGCGGGCATGTGGCTGGAGGCAAGCGATGAGAATCTTCCTGCGGCGTTTCCGCAGGTTGTCCAGAAGGGCATTGACCTTCTGGGAATCTGACTTTGCAGTCCTGACGCTGCTGAATCAGATCCGTTCTCCGCTGGAAGAGGAAAAATACCAGCAGCCGGATATGGAGCATCTGAAAGATATCGGAATCGCCTTTTTCGACTGCGCGTCTTGGCTGCCGAAGAGCAAAAGAAGCTCCCAAAGCCCCAAGAAGAAAGCGGTACCCGAAGGGATAGCTCCCTGCCGGGTGCCGCTTTTGCCGTCTCAGGAGGGGACCCCCTCCGTGCGCGCTGCCCGGCTGGAGAGCCGGAAGGCCCTTGGCGTCATACCGGTACTGCGCTGGAAGAGCCGGTGGAAAAAGCTCGTGTTCTCGTACCCCACCGCCGCCGCGATGTCATCCACGGAGAGCTCGGTGTCGGTGAGAAGAAACTGCGCCTGACTGATGCGCTTTTCCATGAGGAGCTCCTTGAAGGTCTTCCCGGTGTTTTTTTTGATGAGCCTGGAGAGGGAGGTCTCCTCCATGCCGCTCCTTTTTGCAAAGTCCGCAAGGCCTGCCGCCCTGTACTCCGTCTCGATGTAGGAGAGGAGTCGGATGACAAGGTCCTGCTCCCAGGAGCTCTTTGCCATGTGGATCTTGTCTGTGTAATTCATCAGGGACAGAAAGAGCAGCGCCATCGTGTTCTGGGAGAGAAGGCGCCGGTCCTTCTCGCCAAAGAGCTGGAGCCAGATCAGGTTCTCGACGAGGTTCTGGACGGGAAGGACGTCCGCCACCTGGAAGTAGAGATAGTTGCCGCCCCGGTTCGTGTCCGTCAGGCACGAGATGATAAAGTCCCGGAGGGCATTGTCCCGGTTCCCCATCATCTGGAAGGTCCTGTCGAAGAAGGCGGGCAGGATCATGAAGTTGACGCCGATGTCATTCATGGATGCGGGCAGGATCTCCTGGGTTGCGTGCTGGTTCATGAACAGAAGATCCCCCTGCTTCAGGACGATCTTCTGGCCGTCCACGAAGTGGGTTGTCTGCCCGGAGCACATGTAGATGAACTCCACGAAGCTGTGGGTGTGTCTTGGAAAGTGCACAAACCGCGTGTTGGGCCGGATGTCGATGAGCTTTCCGTTTGTCAGAACCCGCGAGGAGTCGATCTCATTCGAGGGCCCTCCCGGGGAATAGTAGAGCGCCCGGTTCACGGCCTCCTTCCCCGCAAGAATCGCCTTTTCTTCGTCTGTCACAACGGACAGTTTCTGCAGGAGCGCTGCGTTCATTCCCTTCCTCCGCTTTTCCGCGGCAGAGCGCGAAACCCCTGCCGCAATTCAGCCTCTTTCCCCTCTTTCGTGATTATCGCACGCAGGGATCCCCCTTTGCAAGAAAGGACGCTTTTTTGCGCAGGAGAGGACCTTTGTAAATCCCTGCCCCTGCAGTAGGATATCCTCAGTGACAGAAAGACAGACCGGGGACAGGGAAGCCCCGACAAACACCAAAACAGGAGGGTTTAAAAATGACCGTACAGGAGAGATACGAGGATGCAAAGGCAAGATATGCAGCCCTTGGCATTGACACCGACAGGGCACTGGAGGAGACCGCAAAGATCAAGATCTCGATGCACTGCTGGCAGGGCGATGATGTTGTCGGCTTTGATCAGAAGGGACCTCTGACGGGCGGTATCCAGACAACCGGAAACTACCCCTATCGCGCCACCACACCGGCGCAGCTGATGCAGGACATCGACAAGGTCCTGACCTATATCCCCGGAAAGCATAAGCTCAACCTCCACGCCTCCTATGCGATCTTTAAGGACGGCGAGTGGGTAGACCGCGACCAGTTAAAGCCCGAGCACTTCCAGGCATGGGTGGACTTCGCAAAGAAGAGGGGCCTCGGCCTTGACTTCAACCCCACCTTCTTCAGCCATCCGAAGGCAGATGCCCAGTACGGCACCCTGTCCTGCTCGGATGAAAACATCCGCCAGTTCTGGATCCGCCACGGCATCGCGAGCCTGAAGATCTCCGAGTACCTGGCAGAGCAGACCGGCCAGCCTTGCCTGATGAACATCTGGATCCCGGACGGCTGCAAGGATGTCCCCGGGGACAGAACCAGGGCAAGAGCAAGACTTAAGGACTCCCTGGATCAGATCCTTGCAACCCCCTATGACCACAGCAAGGTCTATGTCGCCGTGGAGAGCAAGGTCTTCGGCATCGGCGTCGAGTCCGAGACCGTAGGCTCCCATGAGTTCTACATGAACTACGCGGCAAAGAAGGGGATCCTCTGCCTGATCGATACCGGACACTTCCATCCGACCGAGGTGGTTGCAGACAAGCTCTCTGCAATGCTCCTGTTCAACGACAAGCTGGCCCTGCATGTCTCCCGCCCGGTGCGCTGGGACTCCGACCATGTCACCCTGTTCAACGATGACCTGAGAGACCTTGCCACCGAGATCGTGAGAACCGGCTGGGAGCACTACTTCATCGGCATGGACTACTTCGATGCCTCCATCAACCGCATCAGCGCCTGGACAAACGGCATGAGAAACATGGAGAAGGCCCTGCTCTATGCGGAGCTCCTTCCCAATGAGAAGCTTGCAGACCTCCAGGATGCCCACAACTTCACAGAGATCATGAGCCTGAACGAGGAGATGAAGGTGATGCCCTTCGGCGACATCTGGGACTACTACTGCGAGAGGAACGGCGTCCTCAAGGAGACCGACTGGTTTGCGGACTGCATGCAGTATGAGAAGGACGTTCTCTCCAAGAGGGCATAAAGATGGCACAGACACAGTACTTTCTGGCGGTGGACATCGGCGCCTCCTCCGGGCGCCACATGCTCTCCCACATGGAGGACGGAAAGATCGTCCTTGAGGAGATGTACCGCTTTCCGAACGGCAATGAGATCGTAGACATGGACGGCACGCCGCATCGCACCTGGAATACAGAGAAGCTCTTCCAGGAGATTGTAAACGGCATGAAGGCCTGCAGAGAGGCGGGAAAGATCCCGGTCTCCATGGGCATTGACACCTGGGGTGTCGATTACGTGCTCCTGGATGCGGACGGCCGGAAGATCGGCCCCTGCTACGCCTACCGGGATGCAAGGACCGAGGGGATGGATGAGAAGGTCTATGAGACGATCCCCGAGGCAGCACTCTACGAAAGGACCGGCATCCAGAAGGCCATCTTCAACACGATCTACCAGCTCGAGGCGGCAAAGGTGACAGAGCCGGACACCCTGGAGCGCGCAGAGGCGCTCCTCATGGTCCCGGACTACTTCCACTTCCTGCTCACCGGGGTGAAGAAGCAGGAGTACACAAACGCAACGACGACCCAGCTCGTCTCCCCGAAGACGAAGGACTGGGACCGGGAGCTCATCGGAGCCCTCGGCTTCCCGCAGAGGCTCTTCCAGGAGATCTCGCTCCCCGGAACAGTCGTCGCTGAGCACCTTCTTCCTGAAATTCAGAAGGAGGTCGGCTTTGACTGCAGCGTGGTTCTGCCCGCAACCCACGACACCGGGTCTGCGGTCATGAGCGTCCCGAGCCAGTCGGATGACTGCCTCTACATCTCCTCCGGCACCTGGTCTCTGATGGGCTGTGAGAGAAAGGATGCGGACTGCAGCAAAAAGGCGCAGGAGGCAAACTTCACCAACGAGGGCGGCTATGACTACCGCTACCGGTTCTTAAAGAACATCATGGGGCTGTGGATGATCCAGTCCGTGAAGAAGGAGCTCGAGGCGGGGTATGACTTTGAAGGCCGCACCGGGAAAGAGGACTACGGCTTCGGAAGTCTCTGCGACCATGCAAAGGACGCCGGCATCGAGTCCATCGTCCCCGCAAACGATGCGAGGTTTCTCGCACCGGCTTCCATGATTGCCGAGGTGCAGAGCGCCTGCAGAGAGTCCGGGCAGCAGGTCCCCGAGACGCCCTGGGAGATTGCCAGGGTGATCTACCGCTCCCTTGCAGCCTGCTATAAGGAGGCAGCAGAGGAGATCGAGGCCATCACGGGAAAGAAGTTTGATGCGATCAACATCGTGGGCGGCGGCTCCAATGCGGTCTGGCTCAACGAGCTGACGGCAGAGGTCACCGGAAAGACCGTTCTTGCAGGGCCCGGAGAGGCGACCGCCATTGGAAACCTCGGTGCCCAGATGATAAAGGCAGGGGTCTTTCAGGATCTTAAGGCATTCCGGAAGAGCGTGGAGACGTCCTTTGATGTAAAGACCTACCGCGCGTGAGCGTAAGAGAAGAAAACACCGGCAGGAAACCGGAAGAAGGGTGATAGCGCATGCGTGGCGGCATGCGCGGCGACCAGGAGGAAAGGTTTGAAAGTGACGTTGCTACGTCCCTTTCAAACCAGCTCTGGTGCCGCTGCACCAGGGCCCCGATTCGCGGGAATTCCCGCGCGGTTGCCGCAAAGAACGCGGCAGGAGGAGAAAACATGAAGGTATTGGAAGCACAGTTTGCAAAGGATTTCAT
>ONMH01000127.1 GCA_900318875.1 uncultured Lachnospiraceae bacterium
GTGCAAGATGCTGGCCGGCCGGCACCAGTGACAAAATAGTCTCAGTTGTGTGACTCGATAAAACAATGGACATGATTCTATTTTCACGAGACAACCCTGGGATGAAAGCTGTCTGCCATGGTTTTCCTCCTGATATTATCGATGACTGCTGTATCCTATTCTGCCGCATTTTCTGTCTCTGTTCTATCAGAAAAAGCGCGGGCTCAGGAGTCCTTGCCCCCGAGATCCGCGCCGGAAATTCCATTTGTTTCCTCCCTGGAACGATGAAAAAATGGTGAATTTGACCATAACCTCCGGAAGAAGCAGCTGCCTCACCCTGCTGCTATCGGCATTCCGTCCAACTTTAGCCGTCTCCGTCCCGAAAATATGATCATTTTGCAAAATCGACTATAGCATCGGTGTTATTTTGTATCAACCGTTTGACATAAATTTTCTATATAATTGCCAATCATTCTCTATATTTATTGGTTATTATTACGAAATTCATCTTCGATATAGGACACAATTACCTATATTTCAGTACATACTTCGCATTTATGTCCGTGATTTTGACATATATCTCATGATCTCATATATTAATCGTTTATCAGATGACATATAGAAGCCCCAAGTCAAAGTCCTGCCGGAGGTGAGCATCATTCCGAATGTGCTTCTGTTTTCGGCAGAGGGCTTGTCATTCTCCTCCGGGACCAGCAGTTTCCGCCCTGCTGCCCAGTCGCCGAAGACCGAGAATGGCCGGTTTGGATGTGACCTGAAGGTGGTCTCCCACGAGATCCGACGCGGAAAGTATGCCCTCGCGGGACTTCTCACCGTCTGTGCAGCGGAGGATGACGGGGCAGGCCCCTCTCTGCTGTCCTAGAGGATCCGACGGTTCCCAGGTCCTGCCCGTAAGCAAAGGACCTCGGCGTCAGCATGCTGGCCATGGAGACGGGTGGTCTGGTGTCCGGTGACTACGCCTCCTGGCAGTGGCACTTTGTCCGGGCTAAGGACGAATGACCAGACGCCGCTCCTTCTTCTGATTGGCATGATAAAAGCCCTGTCCGTGCAGGTGCCGGATTCCCGACACCCCGGACAGGGCTTTTTGCTGTCTGCGATCCCCGATCTCAGATGCCCCGGAAGGCAAACGACACCGTGATCGGCTCTTTGTTGTTCAGCAGGTACTGGGGATGGACGAGGGCGCCCCAGGTGTCATCGCCGCCGACGCCCATCTGGAGTCCCACGCGCACAATCGTGTGGAGCGCAGGCGGAAGTTCATCCTGGTGCATCGCATTCTCGATCTCCTCCGGCGTCCAGAAGAGCGCGGAGAAGAAGAGATCCGGCATGGTAAAGAGAAGGCCATGCCCCTCCCTGTCCGTCACCTTCGCCCAGCGGGTGTCCATCTTTGCGCCGCACTCCTGGGGGACCAGGTAGCGGGCCATGTTGTCGGAAACACGATTCTCATAGATGCCGATCTTCCCGTTCCGGCAGTCCGGATAGGTGGACTCGGGGCCCCTGCCGTACCAGGTCAGGTGATCATAGTCCGCATCCATCGTAAAGAGCACCGAGCACTCCGGCAGTTCTCCCACATCGGCGGATGCGGGAAGGGAGAGGGTCGTCTGTACTGTTCCGTCTCCGGCCACCGTATAGGAGAGGGTGCAGTCCCGGGCTGGCGTCACCGGCAGGTGGAGCAGGAAGGAGACTGTGACGGTATCCTTCTCCTCAGCCACCCCGCAGAAATCCCACTTCCTGCCGTGCTCCGTCTTGTGGGAGGCGTATCTGCCCGCATTCTTCCACTGCGTGGCACGGAACGGGAGCTGGTTTGCCAGGTCGTTCTCCGTGATCGCCCGCCAGAAGTTCGGCCGGGGCATGCGGGAGATCATTTCCCTGCCGTCATACCGGTAGGAGACAAGGCCTCCCTGCAGGGCAGAGAAGAGCAGGGAGAAGTGCGCGCCGTACACGCCCACGTTGCAGCCGCCCTCCACCACGGTAAGAGGCTGCTGCGCTCTCGTCTTTTCTCTCTCCCCGACCCGGATCACGGTCTGGCCATAGGCGACCTCATGGTCCTTTGCCGCCCAAGCGGTGTCCTCCTTCAGCCGGAAGGAGACCGTGATGACGTACTCGCCCGGCTCCCTCGGGATCTCCACCGGCAGGTCCATCTCCACCTGCTCCAGCGGCGGCACGCTGATGCTGCCCTGCGTCTTGGAGATCGTCTCCCCGTCCCGGGAGAGGATCACAGCGCACCGGTAGGCATCCGTGTTGACAAACAGGTTCCGGTTGCGGAGCGTCATGTGGAGGCCGTCAAACGAGAAGTGAATCGGCTGATAGTCGTACTTCACCTCCTGCATCTTCGGGGTCGGGGACCGGTCATCCGCATAGCAGATGCCGTTCCCGCAGAAGCTCCCGTCGTTGGGCCGCTCGCCGAAGTCCCCGCCGTAGCCAAGGTACCGCTTTCCGAAGCGGTCCGTCTTCCAGAGTGCCTGGTCGATGTAATCCCAGATGAAGCCGCCCTGGTACAGGGGCTCCTCCTCCGCAAGGTCCGTGTATTCCGACAGGCCTCCGATGGAATTTCCCATCGCGTGGGCGTACTCGCACTCGATGTAGGGCTTGTCCCGGTGCTCCTTCAGCCAGTCCCGGATCTCGGTCACCGGCGCATACATAGTACTCTCGATGTCCGAGGTTGCCGGGTACCTTCTGTCCCAGTGGATCCCCTCGTAGTGCACAAGGCGGGTGGGGTCGGTCCTGCGGAAATACTCGGACTCGCTGTAGATGTCCTTTCCGCCATAGGACTCATTGCCGCAGGACCAGATGAGGATCGAGCAGTGGTTCTTGTCCCGCTCGTACATGCTCCTTGCGCGGTCCAGGATCAGCTCCTGGTACTCCGGCCTGTCTCCGGGCAGGGCATAGGACAGATCCCGCCGTCCCCGGATGATCTGGTCCCAGATACCGTGGGTCTCAAGGTTCGTCTCATCGATGACGTACAGGCCCAGCTCATCACAGAGCCGGTACAGCTCCGACCGGTTGGGATAGTGGCAGGTGCGGACCGCATTGATGTTGTTCTGCTTCATCGTGACAAGATCCCTCCGGATCGTCTCCTCGTCCATGACACGGCCATGGTCCGCGGAGAACTCGTGGCGGTTGACGCCCCAGAACACGATGCGCTTCCCGTTGAGGGTCATGACGCTGTCCCGGATCTCAAACCGGCGGAATCCCACCTCCATCGGGACCTTCTCCTGAAACGTCCCCTCCGCATCAAAGAGGTCCAGCTCGAGAAGATACCGCTTCGGGTCCTCGGCGCTCCACAGCACCGGATCCGGAATCGAATAAGAAAGACGGGTCTTTTCCTCCAGCGCTTCCGTGCGCTGCAGGACTTCCCCTCCGTCGGGGGCAAGGAGCCGGATCTGAACCCTGCCCGTCCCCGTCGCCTTCAGGGTGAGGGAGAGCGCTGCCGTCTTTAAGGTCTCATCCGGGATCGCCCGGACACAGACGTCCGCAAGATGCACCTTCGGCACCGTGTAGAGATATACATCCCGGAAGATGCCGGAGAACCGAAACATGTCCTGGTCCTCGCACCAGCTGCCCGCCGTCCACTTGAAGTCCTGGACCGCAAGGCGGTTCTCCCCCTCCTGCAGGTAAGGGGTGAGGTCGAACTCCGAGGGCGTAAAGGAGTCCTCGCTGTAGCCAACATAGCGGCCGTTGCACCAGAGTGCAATGCCGCTCTCTGCGCCCTGGAACGAGATATAGACAGGCCGCCCCTTCATCCTCTCCGGAACCGTGAAGAAGGTCACATAGGTTCCGACCGGATTGTATTTCTCCGGGAGCTGCCCCGGCTCAATCGCCTCGATACCGTCCCAGGGGTACTGGGTGTTGATGTAGGCGGGACGGTCATAGCCGCAGAGCTGGATGTGGGCAGGCACCGGGATCTCGTCCCAACCCGAGACATCGTATCCCGGCTGCTCAAAGCCGGTGACCGCCTCGTGATAGTTCTCCGCATAGGAGAACTTCCACTTCCCGTTCAGAGAGACCCGGTCCTCCATGGGATCGTCGGGAGCAGACTTCGGGTTCTCATAGTAAACATGATCGGAGTGGGCCGGGAGGCGGTTTTGCTGAAAAATCTCCGGATTCCGGACAATTCCGTAATCAAAGGTCAACATCATCCTGTACTCCTATACTGGATATTAGGCAGGGACGACCGTCAGCATTTCGCTGTCATAACGATGCCGTTCCCACTTGTTCTTTGTCTGATATTGCACTCCACTGCATGGTATTGTCCTGTGTGGTATGATGCAGGCTGCAGCAGACTGAAGGAGGTTTCACCCCATGAAGAAAGTCACCGGAAGACCGGAGGATATGACAGGAAGAACTGCGGCGGAGATACGGACCTATGATCTTTTGGACCAGCTCTCCATCCCCTATGAGCGGGTGGACCACGCGCCGGCGATGACCATGGAGGACTGCGGCGCCGTGGATGCGGCGCTGGGCGTTTCCATGTGCAAGAACCTGTTTCTCTGCAACCGGCAGCAGACGAAGTTCTACCTGCTGATGATGCCCGGGGAAAAGCCCTTTAAGACGAAGGAGCTCTCCCATCAGCTCGGCATCGCAAGGCTTTCCTTCGCCCCCGAGAACTTCCTTCTGGAGTATCTGGACATTCACCCGGGCTCCGTCAGCGTCATGGGGCTTATGAACGATGGGGAGAACCATGTCCAGCTCCTCATCGATTCCGATCTGCTCCAAATGGCGTACACCGGGTGCCATCCCTGTGTGAACACCTCGAGCCTTCGGATCCGCACGAAGGATCTCCTGGAGGTCTTTCTCCCCGCGGTGCACCACACCCCCATCCCTGTGACCCTCACCGGGGAGGGCTGACGTTCCGTCTCCCTGCACAACACAAAAAGCGGCAGGACCCTGTGCACTTTTCGCTTGTCCCTGCCGCTTGTTTTTTCTGCCTGTATTTTCCCATCCATCCGAAGATTTCTGTCAGGCGTTTTTCTTCAGCAGCGGCTCCGAGACGGTGTGCCGGAAGAAGTCGATCAGAGGCCCCATGAAGAAGGCCGTGACCAGCGTCCCCGCACCGACTGCCGCCCCCA
>ONMH01000099.1:0-14781 GCA_900318875.1 uncultured Lachnospiraceae bacterium
TCATCGCCTCCCGCTCCCTGCCGGAGACGTCCAGGACGATCTTTCCGCCGTCCATCATGAGCGTGCGGTTTCCCATCTCCAGGGCCTGCGTCATGTTGTGAGTGACCATGAGACAGGTGATGTGCTTTTCCGCGACGATCCGCTTTGTCAGCTCCAGCACCTTCTCTGCGGTTGCAGGGTCCAGGGCTGCCGTGTGCTCATCGAGGAGCAGAAGCTTCGGCGTCACGATCGTCGCCATGAGGAGCGTCAGCGCCTGGCGCTGGCCGCCGGAGAGAAGCCCCACCTGGGTGGACATGCGGTCCTCGAGGCCCATGTCGAGGAGGGAGAGCTTCTCGCGGAACAGCTCCTCATCCTTTCTGCTGATCGTCGTAAAGCTCTGGACGATGCGCTTTGCAATGCTCTTCTTCTCCGTGCCGGAGGCGCGAAGGTAGGCAATCGAGAGGTTCTCCTCGATCGTCATGTGCGGAGCTGTCCCCATCAGCGGGTCCTGAAACAGGCGCCCGATGAAGCGGCTGCGCTTATGCTCCGGCAGGAACGTGATGTCCTGTCCGTCGAGGAGGATGGTCCCGGAGTCCGTCAGAAACGAGCCCGCAATCGCGTTGAAGAGCGTGGACTTTCCCGCGCCGTTTGAGCCGACAATCGTCGCAAAGTCCCCATCCGCAAGGTCCAGGGAGAGGTCGACGAGCGCCCGTTTCTCGTTTACGGTTCCGGGATGAAAGGTCTTACTGATGGAATTGATCTCCAGCATTACTGCATTCCCCCTTTCTTTCTGCTCCCTGCCGCCTGTGCCATCCGCGCCCTTCTGGTCCTGATCTTGCGGGACTCAAAGGAGATGAGGCGCTTTGCCTCCGGTGCCGCGATGGCGATGGCGACGATCAGGGCGGAGACGAGCTTGAAGGCCTCCGTCGGGACGTTGAGCCGCAGAGCGATCGCCATGATGAAGCGGTAGAGCACGGCGCCCGCCACGACGCCCACAATGCGGATCATCATCCGTCCTCTTCCAAAAAGCGTCTCGCCGATGATCAGCGATGCCAGGGCGATCGTCACCATGCCGGTGCCGAGGTTGATGTCGGACATCTTGTTGTACTGGGCAATCAGGGACCCGGCGAGGCCCGTCAGGGAGTTGGACAGACACAGGCCGATGATCACCATCAGGTTCGGGTTGATGGAGGAAGCCCGCACCATGGGCCTGCTGTCACCGGTCGCCCGGATGGAGAGCCCAAGCCTTGTCTTCAGGAAGAAATTGAGGAGGACGCAGACCACCGCCGCAATGAGAAGCAGCAGGAAGAAGTCGCTCCAGGACTTCCAGAAGGCGCTGTCCAAGAGATTCCCCCACAGGGAGAATACGGTGTCCGTGCCGAAGATTGAGACGTTGGACGAAAAGCCCATGACCGCCAGGTTGATCGTGTAGAGACCGGTGTTCACGATGATGCCGGCAAGGATCGACGGCACGCCGAACACGGTCTGCAGAAGGGCTGTCACAAAGCCCGAGCAGACGCCGGCTAGCATCGCACAGAAGATCCCGGCGATGGGATGCCCCGCAACCGTCATCACGGCGCCCACCGCACAGCCCAGCGTGTAGCAGCCGTCTGTGGACAGATCGCAGATGTCCAGGATGGAAAAACTCAGAAACAGGGACAGCGCAATCAGAGAGTAGACAAGGCCTACTTCCAGCGCCGTCTGCACGATACCAACCGTAAAAAAGCCCACGGTGTCACCTCCTTGGGAGTTGTCAGCAGAACGCTACTTTGATTCTAAAGAAGTGCCCGGAAAATACAACCTTTTCCGGGCACTTCCTGCGATATTTCTCTGGTTTCTGTCCGGAATCAGTCGGTAAAGCTCTCGCCGGTCGTGATCTCCTGGATGTCGGAGCAGTACGGCTGGAAGGCCGTCTCGACGGTGTCAAGATCAATGCCAAGGGCAGAAGCCGTGTCGGTGTTGATCGTGGCAATGCCGCTGTCGAGCGTCACAACCGGGTAGGAGGCAGGATCTGCGCCGCCCAGGATGTCGGCGACGATGTCACCGGTCTTGGTTCCGAGGTCCGCATAGTTGATGCCGAAGCCGAGGAACGCGCCGTTTAAGGCGAAGGAGTCGGCGCCGGTGTAGTGCGGAATGCCGGCATCGATGAACTTCTCATAGATGGCGAGCTCTGCGTTCATGATCGTGTTGTCGGTGGGCGTGAAGACCGCATCCACACCGTCTGCAATCAGGGCATCCACAGCCTGGTTGATCTCATCCGTGGAGGTTCCGGTGCGCTCGGTGAAGGCAATGCCCTTGTCATCCAGGAAGGCTTTCGCATCGGCGATTGCCTTTGTGGAGGAATCCTCGCTCTTGGAGTAGAGCAGACCAATCTTGTCTGCATCCGGGTTCTGGGCGAAGATCAGGTTCATGATGGCGTCGGTGTTCAGCGCATCGCTGGTTCCGGTGATGTTGGCGCCGGGGGCATCGTTGGAGGCAACAAGGCCGGCTCCCTCGGGATCCGTGACGGCCGAGAAGATGATCGGCGTGTCCGTGCCCTCGAAGACGGACTGCATGATCTGCGCCGTAGGCGTTGCGATGGCGACGACAATGTCGACGCCGTCATCCTTGAGCTGTGCGCCGATCTGGTTCAGGGTCGTGGCATCGCCCTCTCCGTTGAAGAAGTAGTCTTTGTAGTCATAGGTGGCGCCGGTCTCGGCTGCCTTTGCATCCAGCTCCTTCTCGATGTACTCTGTGATCTGGTTCAGGGAGGCGTGGTCCATGTACTGGACGATGCCGACCTTGTAGGTCTTTCCGGACTGGTCTTTCNNGCAGCTGTTGTGGACGCTGCGCTTCCGGACGTGGAACTGCTTCCGCAGCCTGCCAGACTCATGCCTGCCAGGACCATCGCTGTCATCGCTGCAAGTGCTTTCTTTTTCATAGGTATCCTCCTCGCCTTGTCGGCAAATGAAAAAGCGTCCCGGAACCATTTCCGGAACAGTCTTTCCGAAAATAATTCTGAGACGCTAAAGAATTCTTTAACGCGGTGCCACTCATCTTGGCAAAATGCCCACTCTGCACGCACTATCATGCGCTCCGGACGGATCACGGTGTCGGAAGCCGTCAGCTCCTACCTCCCTTCCGGGGATCGGGCTGCCCTCAAAAGTCCATTCAGCGGGGATCTCCATGCGGCATTTCCACCCTCTGCCGCTCTCTGCGATGTCCATCGGGCCGCTTACTACTCTTTCTCACAGGTTTGCTTTATGAAATTAAAGCGATTCTAGTACAGGTCTGTCTGAAAATCAACCTGTTTTTACTGCTTCGTCCTTGTGCCGGTGACAAAGGACTCAATGTCATCGATGGCAGCCTGCTCATCTGCGCCCTCGGCGGAGACATTCATCACATCTCCTGCGCCCAGGTCCAGAGACATCATGCCCATGATGCTCTTGGCGTTGACGCGCTTGGTTCCGATCTCGATATAGATCTTGCTGTCATACTTGCTTGCAACCTGTACCAGCTCCGCGATCGGTCTGGCCTCCAGGCCGCCCTTGATTGCAACAACCATCGACTTTCTAATCATACTCCTCCTTCTTTCTCATCCTCCGCCCGTTTCCGCTCCTCCTCTGCCAGCTCCGACAGGCGGCGCAGGCGATGATTGACACCGGATTTGCCGACCGGGGGACTGAGAAGGGTACCGAGCTCTGTCAGGGACAGCTCGGGGTGGGAAAGCCGCACCCTCGCAATCTCCTGGAGATTCTCCGGCAGCTTCCGGAACGACGCCCGCTCCATCAGGAACTGGATGTCTCCGATCTGTCTGCCTGCTGCTGTGACCGTCTTCTGGATGTTGGCAGCCTCGCAGTTGACCTGCCGGTTGATCTCTCCCCGCACCTGCTTCACAACCCGGAAGTTCTCAAACTTCAGAAGACTTCCATGGGCGCCAAGGAGGGAGAGGATGTCAGAGATCACTGCCGCATCCCGCGTGTATACAAATCTGCTCTTTTTCCGAACCGCCAGCTTGACCGGGATGTCTCTCGCGGAAAACAGGGAGAGAATCCGATTTGACAGGTCCGGTTCCGTGCAGGCAAAGCCCAGCTGGTACTCCTTTGCGGGGTCGCCGAGCATCCCGAGGCAGAGAAAAGTATTCCGCAGAAAGCTTCGCGCCGCCTGATCGGTCCGAAGAGGAATGCGGGACAGATCCCGTGGCCCAGGGAGTGTGCCCTTCCCGTCCGTGCAGCCGCAGAGCGCAGCAAGCTGCTGCACCTGGTTCTGCGGCAGCATGTCAGAGACCACAATGGGTCCCTCTTCTGCTCCGCCGCACGATTCAGCAGTTATATTAGCGGTTTTCTGAAATAATGTAAAGCACTTTGTCAGAGCCCTTCTATCGTCCGTCTTAAGCTCCAGGCGCATTTTTCCGTCCGGATCCCAGGAAAAGCGGCCGATGCACAAAAGCAGTGCCGCCAGTCCGGCCTGCTGGGCACTGCGGTCCTGGGAGATGTGGGCAAAGAGCTCCTCTTTTACGTCGTCTGCAAAACTCATGCAGTCTACATCCTCATGGCGTCATTCCGGATGTCCCGGTGGTAGAGCTTGATCCCGTAGTCCCCCCGGTCCTTCAGGCGGCCGTAGAGATCGTTTGCCAGCGTCACGCTCCGGTGCTGTCCGCCGGTGCAGCCGATGGCGATCACCAGCTGGTTCTTTCCCTCCTTGACGTAGTAGGGGATCAGAAATGTGATCATGTCCTGGAGCTTCTCCATGAACTGCTTTGTCTGCGGAAAGCTCTCCACATAGTCCTGGACCGGTTTGTCATTTCCCGTCAGGTGCTTGAGCGTGTCGATGTAGTAGGGATTCGGCAGAAAGCGCACGTCAAAGACGAGATCCGCGTCTGCCGGGATCCCGTACTTGAAGCCAAAGCTCATGACGCTGATCATCAGCGAGTTGTAGTGCTTGTTGTCCTGGAAGATCCGGATCAGCTCCTGGCGAAGCTCCCTGGTCAGAAGGTTCGAGGTGTCGATCACGTAGTCGGCTTTGGACTTGATGTTCTTCAGGATCTCCCGCTCCCTGCGGATCCCGTCCTCGACCCTCCCCTCCGGGGAGAGCGGATGGACCCGCCGCGACTCCTTGTAGCGGCGCACGAGGACTTCGTCGCTGGCATCCATGAACAGGATCTCATACTTGTAGCCCTTATCCCGAAGGGCATTGAGGACTTCCTCCACGTAGGCAAACGGCTTGTCCGCCCGGACATCGAGGCCAAGGGCGACCTTGCTGATGTCGGAGGCCGGCATCATGACGAGCTCCATGAACTTGTCGATGAGGCGCACCGGCAGGTTGTCGACGCAGTAGTAGCCCTCATCCTCCAGCATCTTGATGGCAGTGGCCTTGCCGCTGCCGCTCATTCCCGTCACGATCACAAACCGCATACTGCCTCCGGGGATCAGAACTCCCCCAAAAAGATGACTTCCGGCTCCAGGCGGATGCCGGAGTTCTCCTCCACCCGTCTCTGGACCTCCCGGATCAGGTTCCGGATGTCCGCAGAGGTGGCATGGTCTTTGTTGATCACAAACCCGCAGTGCTTTTCCGAGACGCAGGCGCCGCCGACGGAAAAGCCGGCAAGGCCCGCCTCCTGGATGAGCTTTCCCGCAAAGTGCCCCTCGGGGCGCTTGAAGGTCGATCCCGCGCTGGGATAGGAGAGGGGCTGTTTGGACCGCCGCCGTTTTGCAAAGTCCGCCATCTCCTCCCGGATCTTCCGGGGATCCCCCTCCTGCAGCGCCATCGTGCAGGAGAGCGCAATCCAGGGGTGTGTCCGGAGGGCGCTCGTCCGGTAGCCGAATGCCATCTCCTCTGCAGGGATCTCCCGGATCGCTCCGTTTTCATCGAGGACCCTGACCCCGGTCACAGCCTGCCGCATCTCCCCGCCGTAGGCGCCTGCGTTCATCACAAGGCCGCCGCCCACGGAGCCCGGGATCCCCGCGGCAAAGGAGAGGCCGGAAAGGCCTTTTGCCGCAGCCGCCTGTGCGATCCCCGCGAGGGAGGCACCGGCGCCCGCGGTGATCACGGTGCCGTCCACGCGGATGCTGCGAAGAAGAGATGCGTCCGGCGCCTCTTTCTCCTCTCCCGTATCCGTGACAGGGGCTGCTCCGCCCGTCAGGGTGATGATACAGCCGCGGTACCCGAGGTCTCCGACGAGGAGATTCGTCCCCCGCCCGAGCACCGTATAGGGCTCCTTCTCCTCTTTCAGAACATCCAGTACCTTCTGCAGCGCTTCTTCCGACTGTACCCGGACAAAATAGTCCGCAGGGCCGCCGGTGCGGAAGGAGGTGTGCCGTTCCATCGGCTCCCCGGTCCGCACGTTATCCGCTCCAGCCGCCGCCCTCAGGGCTTCGGTGAGCGCGTCATTTTCATTCATCCTCATCGTCATGTTTTGTGGTCAGTGCCTTCTGCACCCGGTTGTAGAGTTCCTGGGCCGCATTGTAACCCATCTGCTTCTGCCTGTGGTTGATGGCCGCAGACTCGCAGATGATGGCGAGATTTCGCCCGGGACGAATCGGAATCCGGTGGCAGACCACGCGGTTTCCGAGGTATTCCGTGTACTCCTCCTCGAGTCCGAGGCGGTCGTATTCCTTGTCCTTGTCCCACTCCTCGAGCTGGATCACGAGGTCGATGTTCTGGGTATCGCGCACGCTCTGCACACCAAAGAGCGTCTTCACGTCGATGATGCCGATGCCGCGCAGCTCGATGAAGTGCTTCGTGATGTCGGGTGCGGAGCCGACGAGCGTCTCCTCGCTGACCTTGCGGATCTCCACCACATCGTCGGAGACAAGCCGGTGTCCTCTCTTGATCAGCTCCAGGGCAGCCTCGGACTTTCCGATGCCGCTCTCGCCGGTGATCAGGACGCCCTCGCCGTAGACATCCACAAGCACGCCGTGGATGGAGATGCAGGGCGCAAGGCGCACGTTCATCCAGCGGATGAGCTCCGCCATGAAGACCGAGGTCGCCTGCTTTGTCATCAGAACCGGCACCTGGTACTGCTCGGCGTACTTCATGAAGATCTCATCAGGGTGGAGCTCCCTGCAGAAGATGAAGCAGGGCTCGTTCATCTGAAACAGCTGATCGTAGATCGTCTCCTTCTGCTCATCCGACATCTGCTGCATGTAGGAGTGCTCCACGAAGCCGATGATCTGGATGCGGGACGGGTCAAAGTGGGTAAAGTATCCCGTCAGCTGCACGCCGGGGCGATTGATGTCCGGCTGTTTGATCTTGATTCCGTCTGTTGCGATGTCCGGTGTGAGATTCGTAAGGTGTTCCTTCTCAATCACCTCGGTCAGTTTTACCGTTGCCATATCCGTTCCTTCCCCCGTTTTTCGTCAAACGAACAGACCAAAAAGCGGTCCCCAAACATAGTGTAATCCCTCACGGGTCAGTGCGATTATAGCATACCGCGCGTCCCCATACGGACACAGATTTGTCTTCCAGGTCGGAAATCCTGCAAATCTGTGCAGCGCGGGGTTTTATCTGTCCTGCTGCCACACGAGGACAAAGCCGCGGTCCGCGTACTGAAGGAGGATGTTCTCCCACTCCTCCTCCGTGTGCCCCCTGCCCTCGATCCGGATCTTTTCTCCGTTCTCCTCGCCCTCAATCCGCCACCGGTCCGCGGTCACGAAGTAGAGGGAGTCCTGTGCCCGCGCCCTGGTGAGCGGATAGACAAGGCGCTTCTCATGTGGTTCCATCCTGTCCTCTCCCCTCTGCCGCCTTCTCTGCCTCCTCGCCCTGGAAGTAGGCGTAAACGGCCCTTGCATCTTTCTCTGTGAGCTCCGGGACCCTTGCGAGTGCTTCGACGTC
The DNA here is from genome assembly GCA_900318875.1 of uncultured Lachnospiraceae bacterium. GTDB lineage: Bacteria > Bacillota > Clostridia > Lachnospirales > Lachnospiraceae > CAG-791. The sequence continues at coordinate 7,792 of ONMH01000099.1, forward strand.
CGCCTTCATGATGTCGTCAATCGAGGCAAAGCTCCGCATGAGGGCCTTCTTCTTGACCGGCCCGATGCCCGGGATGTCGTCGAGCCTTGAGTGCACCTGCGCTTTGCTGCGCAGCGACCGGTGGTACTCGATCGCAAACCGGTGGGTCTCATCCTGAATTCTCGTGATCAGCTTGAAGCCCTCGCCGGAGCGGTCGATCGGAATCTCCACGTTGTGGTAGTACAGGCCCCGCGTCCTGTGATTGTCGTCCTTGACCATGCCAGCGACCGGGATGTCAAGGTTCAGCTCCTTTAAGACGTCCAGGCAGATGTTCACCTGGCCGCGGCCGCCGTCCATCAGGATGAGGTCCGGGAACTTCGTAAAGCTCCCGAACTCCGCATCCATGTTTTTCTCCTCGAGCTCCTCTCTCTCCCTGAGGCCGTGGGAGAAGCGCCTTGTCAGGACCTCCTTCATGCAGGCGTAGTCATCCGGCCCCGCGACGGTTTTGATCCGGAACTTCCGGTAGTCCGAGCGCTTCGGCTTTCCCTTCTCGTAGACCACCATAGAGCCCACGTTGGCAAAGCCGGAGATGTCGGAGATATCGTAGGACTCCATCCGGTCCAGGTTCGGGAGATTCAGGAGCTTTCCGATCTCCTTCACCGCGCCGATGGTCCGCCCCTCCTCGCGCTTTAAGCGCTCCCGGTCCTTGGATAGGATGAGGGAGGCGTTCTCCATCGCAAGCTCCACGAGCTTTTCCTTCTGTCCCTTCTGGGGAATCCGGATCGTGACCCTGCCCTCCCTGCGCTGGGTCAGCCACTGCTCGATGACCTCCCGGTCCTCCACGTCCTCGGGAAGATAGATGTCCCGGGGGATGTAGGGCGTGCCCGCGTAGAACTGCTTTAAAAACTCAGAGAGGATCTCCGCCGTCGTCTTGCCGCCCACGTGGTTCATGTAGAAGTGCTCCCTGCCGATCAGTCTCCCGTCCCGGATGAAGAAGGTCTGGATGACGGCGTCCGCATCCGCGTTCTCCGGCTCCATGGCGATGCCGAGGATGTCCTTGTCCTCGCCGGCACCCTCTGTCATCTTCTGCCGCTGGGAGACCTGGCGCACGGAGTTTAACAGATCCCGGAAGTGTGCCGCCTCCTCGAAGTTCAGCGCATCGGAGGCCGCCTGCATCTTCTCTGAAAGGTCCTTCGTGACGGTGTCATAGTTGCCCGAGAGGAACTCCACCGCAAGGTCCACGCGCCTTCGGTACTCCTCCTTCGTCACTGTTCCCGCAAGGCAGGGGCCGGTGCAGCGCTTCATGTAGTAGTTGAGGCAGGGCCGCTCCTTCCCAATGTCCCGGGGAAGAACCCTCTGGCAGTCCCGGAGGCCGTACATCCGGTTTAAGAGCTCAATCGTATCGTGCACGGCATTTGCGCTCGTGAATGGTCCAAAGTACTTCGCCCTGTCCTTCTTCCGGATCCTCGCCAGCACAATTCTGGGATACTCCTCCCCCGTTGTCACCTTTATATAAGGATAGGTCTTGTCATCCACGAGAAGCGTGTTGTACTTGGGCCGGTGTTCCTTGATCAGGTTGTTCTCCAGGATCAGGGCCTCCAGTTCCGAATCCGTCACGATGTACTCAAAGTAGGCGATCTGCTTCACCATCTGATCGATGGCAGGTCCCCGGCCGATGTTCGAGCGAAAGTACGACCGCACCCGGTTGTGGAGCACCTTTGCCTTGCCGACGTAGATGATCACATCATTTTTGTCGTGCATGATGTAGACGCCGGGCTTCTTCGGCAGTTTGTGCAGCTCCTCCTGAATGTCAAATTTTTCCTGCATGCCACCTCCTGTCCCCTGAAGTGTTCCCTGCGATCTGTATTTCCTGATACTCAGTCTTTCTTTGAATCGGAATCCTCTTCCCCGAGATCAGAGAGGGGAATGCCGGAGAAGCGCCCCACGGGGCCCTCGCTCTTCTTCTCTTCCGGCTTTTCTGCCGGTTTCTCTTCCAGCTTCTCTGCAGGCTCCTCCGCCGGCTTCTGCACAGACTCTTCTGCGGGCTTCTGTTCTGAAATCGGAACTTCCGGTTTCGGAACTTCCGGCTCCGGTGCGGGTTCCACAGGCGCCGGAAAGGGCTTGCCTGCGGGCTTCGGAGCCGTCATTTCCTCCCCTGCCAGGTGATCCCTCGGCGTGCTGTCGTCCTCCTGGGGAAGGCCCTTTGCCTCCCGGTAGATGCGCATGAACTGCCTGCCAGTGATGGTCTCTTCCCGGATCAGATAGTCTGCGATGCGGTCCATCACATCCAGGTTCTCGGAGAGGATCTGCTTTGCCTCCTGGTAACAGTCCTCCAGGATTCTGCGCACCTCCTCGTCCACAGCGGCCGCGGTGGCATCCGCGCAGTTGAGGGCAGCCCTGCCGTCCAGGTACTGGCTCTCCACGGTGGCAAGGCCCATGATGCCGAAGCGCTCGCTCATTCCGTACTGGGTGACCATGGCCTTTGCGATGCCGGTCGCCCGCTCAATATCGTTGGAGGCACCGGTCGTGACGCTCCTGAACTTCAGCTCCTCCGCGGCACGACCGCCGAGAAGGCCCACGATCATGTCGTGGAGCTCTTCCTTGGAGTTCAGGTAGTGCTCCTCCTCCGGGACCTGCATGACATAGCCGAGCGCGCCCATCGTGCGGGGCACGATTGTGATCTTCTGCACGGGCTCCGCGTTCTTCTGCACCGCGCTGATCAGCGCGTGCCCGACCTCGTGGTAGGAGACGATGCGCCGCTCCTCGGGGCTCATGATGCGGTCCTTCTTCTCCTTGCCCACGAGGACCTGCTCGACGGCCTCGAAGAGGTCCTTCTGGGAGACAAACTCCCGGTGGTCCTTGACCGCGTTGATGGCGGCCTCGTTGATCATGTTTGCAAGGTCCGAGCCGACGGCACCGGAGGTTGCAAGGGCGATCTCGTTGAAGTCCACGGTCTCGTCCATCTTGACATTCTTTGCGTGCACCTTCAGGATGGCGATTCTGCCCTTTAAATCCGGGCGATCCACGATGATGCGGCGGTCAAAGCGCCCGGGGCGCAGCAGTGCCTTGTCCAGGATCTCCGGCCGGTTTGTTGCCCCGAGGACCAGGATTCCCTTCTGGGAGTCAAAGCCGTCCATCTCGGAGAGGAGCTGGTTGAGCGTCTGCTCCCGCTCCTCATTGCCGCCCCCGTACTTGGAGTCACGGCTTCGTCCGATGGCATCGATTTCATCGATGAAGATGATGCAGGGGGCATTCTTCGTTGCCTCCCGGAACAGATCCCGGACACGGGAGGCGCCGACGCCGACATAGAGCTCAATGAAATCCGAGCCCGTCAGGGAGAAGAAGGGCACATGGGCCTCTCCTGCGACGGCCTTGGCAAGGAGCGTCTTTCCGGTGCCGGGCGGGCCCACAAGCAGTGCTCCCTTGGGGAGCTTTGCACCGATCTTTGTGTACTTCTGGGGATTGTGGAGGAAATCCACGACCTCCACCAGCGATTCCTTCGCCTCGTCCTCGCCGGCGACATCGGCAAACGTGACCCCGGTCTCCCGCTGCACGTACTCCTTGGCGTTGCTCTTGCCCACGCCTCCCATCATGCCGCCGGAGCGGGACATCCTGCGGAAGAGGACGGAGAGCAGTGCCCACATCAGAAGGATCGGCAGGATGTACGTCAGGATCACCGAGACGATCATGTTCGTGGAGTTTGGCACATCCGCCGAGACGATGATGCCCGCATCCAGCATCCGCTGCGTCAGCGCATCGCTGCTCTCTGCAAGCCCTGTGTAGTACCGGAACCTGGCGTCATCATCCGAGACGCCGCTCTGTTTCGGTGCGATGTCAATGGAATTGGTCTGAATCTCCACCCGGGCGATCTCCCCGTCGTTCACCATCTTGATGAACTGGCTGTAGGTGATCTCCGTCGTGGTACTGCTGCTCGAGCCCATGAAGTAGCTGACAAACAGCAGGGTGACCAGCGCTGCAATCAGAAGGACCAGGAGGTTCTGGCCCTGTCTGCCGTGGCCGCCGCTTCCCTTCCCGCTGTTTCCGCCTCTGTCGTCATCCTCGTCGTCCCCGTCTCCGAAGCCGAAGAAGTCAGACCGGCGGACTCGGTCTCTGAGGTCATGCTCTTTGCTGCGTGCCCGGAATCTCTCAAAAAATTTTTTCAACTTTTTCTCCTCTGACCCTCACGCCGCACGGGCATTCTGCCTCCGGACCCGCCGGACGGGAGAATCTTTACTATTATATAGATTCCGGCACAGGCAGGCAATTGGCGGATTGTGAAAATCTCATGAAAAGCGTATACTCGAGACACCGAATCCGGCCAGCAGGGCGCCGGATTTTCATTTTTGCGCGCATTTTTTCAGGAGGACGCCGGCATGAAAACCGAAAAGTTCTACGATGACAGACCCTATGACACCGGATTCACCTCGGAGGTCGTCTCCTGCACGCCCGGGAAGGCTGTGGGCACCTGGCAGCTTGTCCTTGCCGGCACGCTGTTCTTCCCCGAGGAGGGCGGCCAGACCCCGGACCGGGGCACCATTGACGGGGCAGAGGTTCTCGACGTGCAGATCCGAGACGATGTCATCACCCACACGGTCAGGAGGGAGGCGCCCTTTGCAGAGGGTACCGCCGTGCATGGCACGATCGACTGGGACCACCGCTTCTCCAACATGCAGAACCACTCCGGGGAGCACATCCTCTCGGGGCTTCTGCACAGCCTCTATGGCTATGAAAACGTGGGCTTTCACCTCTCGGACAACACGGTGACCCTCGACACCTCCGGGCAGCTGGACGATGCCCGGCTCCTCGACCTTGAGCGCAGGGCCAACGACGTCGTGTACCGGAATGTCCCCATCACCTGCACCTATCCTTCGAAGGAGGTCCTTCAGACCCTCTCCTACCGGAGCAAGAAGGAGATCGACGGCCCTGTCCGGATCGTCACCATTGAAGGTGTGGACTGCTGCGCCTGCTGTGCGCCGCATGTCGCAAGGACCGGGGAGATCGGCCTCATTCGGATTCTCGACTGTCTCCACACCGCATCAAACATGCGCCTTACGATCGCCTGCGGAAAGCGGGCGCTTCTCGATCTCGAGGAGAAGGCCGCGCAGCTCAGGACAATCTCCCGCCTGGTGAACCTCCCGCAGGAGAAGAGTGCGGAGGGCGTGCAGCGCTTTGCGGACGAGATCGCGGCGCTGAAGGAGGAGAACAGGGACCTGCAGACCCGGAACATCCGCCTGCAGCTCTCCGCTGTGCCGGAGGGACAGACAGGGAACCTGTTTCGCTTTACGGATCCCCTCCCCAACATCGCACAGCGAAATTTTGTGAACGGGCTCTGTGAGAAGACCTCGGGCTTTGCCGGCGTCTTTGCAGGCAGTGACAGCGACGGATACGTGTTCATCATCGGCGCACGGGGAAAGGACGCAAGACAGGCGGCCTCTCTTCTGCGGGAGAAGCTCTCCGCTCGGGGCGGCGGAAAGCCCGAGATGGTGACGGGCTCCGTCCACGCATCGGAAAAGGAGATCCGGGAGGCGCTCTCTGCGCTCTCCTGAGGACAGGAGGTGCCTGGTTGAAGGCAGTACTGACATCAAAACAGCGCCTGCAGAATCTCGCCCTGATTCTCGCGGGCAGCACGCTGATCGCCCTTGCGACGTTCTACGTGTTTGACCCTGCAGGACTCATCACCGGCGGTTTTTCCGGCCTTGCCATCATCATCAAGTCCGTGACGGCAAGGGCCTTCGGGCAGGGGGTTCCCCTCTGGCTCTCGAGCTTTCTTCTCAACATCCCGGTCTTTCTCCTTGCCTGGAAGACCGACGGCCTGCATAGCATTCTGAAGTCCGCGCTCTCCTGGCTGGTCATGACGGCAGAGCTCGCCGTCTTTCCGTCCCACCCGCTGCTCCCCGACAACCTGCTGCTCGTCTCGATCTACGGCGGCGCCATGTACGGCATCGGCACAGGGCTTCTTCTCTCTGCCCACGCAACAAGCGGCGGCACAGACATGCTCGGCAACTCCCTGCACCACTTTCACCTCTTCCGATGCTTCAGCATCGGCCGGATCATCCAGGTGCTGGACGGCACGATCGTCATCCTGGGCCTTCTGGAGTTCGGCCTTGAGCGCACGCTCTACGCGATCCTCTCCGTGTACCTGTGCGGCAAGCTCACGGACTACGTGATCGGCAGGGGTCTCTCCGCCAAGATCGCCCTCATCATCTCGAACTGCAACGAGAGCATCGCAAAGGACATCATGACGGACCTCTCCCGCGGCGTCACAGGGCTGAGGGGAAGGGGCATGTACTCGGGAAAGGAGCGGACGATCCTCGTCTGCATCTGCTCGAACAAGGACATCGTGGACATCAAGGACATCGTCCACCACTACGACCCGAAGGCCTTCTTCATCATCGGAAACGTGAACGAGGCCATGGGGGAGGGCTTTGTGGAGACCTGGAACTGAGCCCTTCCGGGACAGCGTCCGTTCGTCTGCACAGATTCACCGCACTTGTATAGGTAGAAACGCAACTGGTTCCAAAAGTCCCGCTGCATCATTTCTGAAAGAATTTGCGCGGGCGCACGAAGCGTCTTACAATAGACATGTCGATGAAGCACGGTGCGGCCGCTTGGCGGCCAGGAGGAAGACATGGCAGAGCGGATTGCGATTATCACGGGTGCCTCCTCGGGACTCGGCAGAGAATTCATAAAGCAGCTGGATCTTCTGGGGGAGGATCTGTTTCCGGCAGAGGAGGACGGACTTCCGGTCCGGCCCTTTGACGCGTTCTGGGTGATTGCAAGAAGAAAAGACAGGCTCGAGGAGCTGGCGGAGGGGACAAAGACGCCCGTCCGGGTGCTCCCCTGCGACCTGACGGACAAAAAGGCGGTTTCTGACCTTGCCGCGCTCCTTGAGAAGGAGCAGCCGGATGTACGGCTTCTCATCAATGCGGCGGGCTTTGGCAAGATCGGGAGCTGGCGGGACATCCCGCTGGAACAGGTGGATCAGATGATCGACCTCAACTGCCGGGCTGC
>ONMH01000099.1:14793-21707 GCA_900318875.1 uncultured Lachnospiraceae bacterium
GCCTTTCAGCCCTTCCAGTACCTGAATGTCTATGCGGCCTCCAAGGCGTTTCTGTACCGCTACTCCCGGGCGCTGTCCATGGAGCTTCGAAAGGACAGAATTCACGTGACTGCGGTCTGCCCTTACTGGATTAAGGACACGGAGTTCATCCCCGTGGCACAGAAGACCGAAAAGGGTGCGGGCTGCATCCACGGCTTTCCCTTTGCGGACACGGTGGACCACATCGCGTCGAGGGCGCTCTCCGATGCCTCCCTGGGGCTTACGGTCTCCACGCCAGGCCCCGTGTGCACGCTGCACCGGTTCTTTGCAAAACTCATCTCCTCCGACCTTCTCATGTGGATGTTTGAGGGCATCCGGAGGCTCTGACCTGAACTCTTACGCGGGAAACAGCCCGTGGTTCCGAAGGACCACCCTGCTTCCCGCGTCTATTTTTCTCTCAAGGAGCAGATCATCCTCCATCCGGACGATGCGCTGCGTGCCGTCCTTCGCGCGAAGGACGCAGAGGACCTTCGGCTTTTCTCCCTCCGGCAGCTCCTCACAGCCGTAGTCATCCTCCTGAATCTGCTCCACGAGATAGCTCTCTTCTTCCATCCTGCGCTCCTTTCTGTCATTTCAAGCTTACTCCCCTTTTTCCCGGTGCGCCATCCCTCTCCCACCATTTGTTAAATTTTTAACGGTACGGTTGCAATCCTTTCCATTCGGTGGGATACTTTCCTTGCGCTATATCCGGTCATGGCCTGTTTGCCCCGCACAGCGCGGGACAGCCCACCGGAACAGCAGCAGGAGGAATCATGACATCTGCATCCGTGCCTTCCGTTCGGAATGGCATTGTCCCCGGCACGTTACCCGAATAAGATGGTCCGCACTCTGCACCCGCACAGCGGGACAGAGTTTTTCTGCTGCCCTCTTGCCGGCTCTTGTCTGACCTCCACGGGAGGAAACCACCATGAAAAAGAAACTGTTTGTCACCCTGCTTGCCGCATCCGCTGCCCTGTCTGCGGCCGCCTGCGGCAGCACCTCTTCCACCGCAACGACGGCGGCTTCGGCGAGTACGCAGGCTCCCGCAGCTTCCACCCAGAGTGCGGAGAGCGGCACTCCCGCCCAGGGCGGGGACTTCATCTACGGCCTTGCCACCGAAGTCGACAACCTGGACCCCTTCCAGTCCACCACGGCCGATGCAAGGAGCATCACCTTCAACATCTATGAGGGACTCTTAAAGTGCGATGAGAACGGACAGTTCCAGCCCGCCATCGCCTCGGACTACAGCGTCTCCGACGACGGCAAAACCTACACCTTCACGCTCCGGGACGGCGTCGTCTTCCACAACGGAAATCCCGTCACCACGGAGGATGTCCTCTACTCCATTCAGCTCGCCATCGACAGCAAGATCACGGGCTATGACAACATCGATACCTTCACGGCACCGGATGACAAGACCATCGTGATCACGCTCAGGACCCCGGACGGGGACTTCCCGGCAGAGGTCTGCCAGGCCATCGTCCCCAAGGACTCGGACAGCAACGGGGAGCTCGCCCAGAACCCCATCGGCACCGGACCCTTCCGGCTCTCCGACTTTGAAGTGCAGGATCACCTGACCCTCACCCGGAACGAGAACTACTGGGGCACCCCCGCCTACCTCGACACCGTCACCGTGAAGTTCATCGACAGCTCTGCGGACCTGCTCGTCAACTATCAGTCCGGTGCCATCGACGGCTTTGTCGCAAACGGCGCCATCACCGAGCAGGTGGACAAGAGCACCTCTGTCATCAACGTCGGAAACTCCAATGCGGTCCAGATGCTGGCGCTCAACAACAGCGCAGCGCCCTTTGACAATAAGGAGGTCCGCCAGGCGATTTCCTACGCCGTGGACTCCGATGAGATCATCGACACCGCCTGCTACGGCTACGGCGTCAAGATCGGCACGGCCATGATCCCCGGCCTTACCGACTACTTTGACGACTCGCTGACGGACACCTATGACGTCAACGACGAGAAGGCAAAGGAGCTCCTTGCGGATGCCGGCTATGCGGACGGCTTTACCTTCACCGTGAAGGTCCCCAGCGTTTATCAGGTGCACCTCGACACCGCCCAGGTCATCGTGAACGAGCTCGCAAAGGTCGGCGTCACGATGAACATCGAGCAGGTGGACTGGGCAACCTGGCTCGAGAACGTCTACACAAACCGCGACTACGAGGCGACGCTCATCTCCGTGGACGGCACGATTGCCTCTCCGACCTCATTCCTGTCCCGGTACGTCTCCGACGCGGGGAACAACTTCGTCAACTACAGCTCCTCCGACTATGACAGCGCTTATGCGGCTGCTGTCTCCGCCTTAAGCCAGGAGGACAGGATCTCCGGCTTCAAGAAGTGCGAAGAGATCCTGACGGACGATGCCGCCTCCGTCTACATCGAGGACATCTCCAACATCCTGGTCTACACGAACCGCTTCGGCGGCTTTGCCTCCTATCCGCTGTATGCGACGGACTTCGCGGCAATCTACCAGGTGCAGTGACCGCAAACGCAGCTGACCTTTTTCCGGCCCAGGCAGGGATTTCCTGCGTGGGCCGCTTTGCTCCCGGAGGCATGTCCTGTGAGATACCTTGTCAAAAAACTGGTGATCCTGATCCTGACGATGTTTCTGATCTCGCTCTTCACCTTCTTTGCGTTCCACATCCTCCCCGGTGACCCCGCCCAGCTGATCCTGGGCACCTCGGCCTCCCCGGAGAAGCTGGATGCGCTGCGGCAGCAGCTCGGCACCGATCAGCCGCTCCCTGTCCAGTACAGAGCCTGGATCACGGGCTTTCTGCACGGCGATTTCGGGACCTCAATCCGCTACTCCATGCCCGTGAGGGACCTTCTCTCCGACAGGATCCAGGTGACGCTCCTTCTGGGTTTGATGGTGATCGTCCTCACGCTCCTTGTCTCGATTCCCCTCGGCGTCCACGCGGCCCGGGTGCGGAATACGATCTCCGAGCGCATCATCAACGGGCTGACCATGCTGGGGATTTCCTTTCCCAGCTTCTTTCTCAGCATCCTGTTCATGTGGATCTTCGGCCTTGTCCTGCACCTGTTCACGCCGGGGCGGTACGTGGCGCTTTCCGAGGACCCGGCGGGATTTTTTCATTTCATGTTTTTTCCGGCGCTCGCAATCGCGGTGCCGGAGATCGCCATCCTGACCAAGTACATCCGCGCGGCCATGCTCGAGGAGCTCTCGAAGGACTACGTCCGCACTGCCCGTGGCAAGGGGCGCAGCAGAAGCGGCATCCTCTACGGCCATGTGCTGAAGAACGCCATCGTCTCCGTGATCCCGCTCATCGGCATGATGATCGGGGAGATCTTCTCCGGCTCCATCATCGTGGAGCAGGTCTTCGGGATCCCGGGCATCGGCAGGCTCCTCATCGCCTCCGTGACCGGACGGGACTTCCCGCTCACCCAGACCCTGGTCATGTACGTGGCGCTTGTCATCGTGCTCACAAACTTTGCGGTGGACATCCTGATCCAGGTCATTGACCCCAGGATCCGCCTGCAGGGATAGACAGGAGGGAAATCCATGAAGAAGGGTAAAACAGATTTCATCGTGGGGTTTCTCCTGACGGGCATCATTGTCTTTCTCGCCCTGCTCTCCCTCGTCTGGACCCCCTGCGACATCAACGCGACGGACGCTGCGGCAAGGCTTTCCGCCCCGTCCCTCCAGCACCTGTTCGGCACCGACAGCATGGGAAGGGATGTCTTCTCCCGGGCTATCACCGGGGCGAGGTTCACGCTCTTTGTCGCCGCCGCAACCGTCGGCTGCACGACGGTGATCGCCTCCATCCTGGGACTTGCCGCAGGGTACCTTGGCGGCGCCGTGGATGAAATCATCATGCGCCTTGTGGACGCCCTGAGCTCCTTTCCCGGAATTCTCATCGCCCTCATCATCGTGACGGTCATGGAGTCCGGAAAGTACACGATCATCCTCGCCCTGACCATCATGTTCCTGCCGAGCTTTACAAGGATCGTGCGCACGGGAACGCTTCAGGTCCGGGATGCGGGCTTTGTGCGGAGCAACCGGGTCTTTGGCGACTCGGGGCTGCGGCTCCTTCTGGTGCACATCTTCCCCAATACGTTTCCTCTGCTCCTCTCCTCGATCGTGGTGGGCTTTTCCAACGCGATCCTGGCCGAGTCCTCCATGAGCTATCTGGGGCTCGGCATCCAGCCGCCGGCTCCGTCCTGGGGACGGATGCTGTATGAGGCGCAGAGCATCATCTTCACCGCGCCCTGGTGTGCGCTGGCGCCGGGCCTGATGATCGTCGTCACGATCATCGGCTTCAACTGCATCGGTGAGGGCATCCGCAAGAGATATCTGGCACAGGAGTAAGGCTATGACAGAGGCTGCAGAAAACGCAAAGAACGAGGAGGTGCTCCTCGCCGTGGAGAACCTCTCCATCGGGCTGCGGGAGGGGAAGGACGTCTTTCCCGTCGTGGACGGCGTCAGCTACCGGGTAAAGCGGGGTGAGATTCTCGGCGTCGTCGGGGAATCCGGCTGCGGCAAGACCGTGACCAACCTTGCCGTCATGGGCCTTCTTCCCCCGTCCCTCTTCGTGCAGGGCGGGCGGATCCTGTTTGAGGGACAGGACCTTGCCGCGCTCCCGGAGAAGGAGCGGAGCAGGATCAACGGCAGCCGGATCGCCATGATCTACCAGGAGCCGCTGACCTCCCTGAACCCGCTCCTTCGGATCGGGACACAGGTCGCAGAACCCCTCCGCATCCACGAGGAACTCTCGAAGGAGGAGATCCGGGAGCGGGTCGTCAAGGCCCTCACCGAGGTGGGGCTCCCGGACCCGGAGGGGATTTTATCCTGCTATCCCCATCAGCTCTCCGGCGGACAGCGGCAGCGGGTGATGATCGCCATGGCGACGATCTGCCGGCCGGACCTCATGATCGCGGATGAGCCGACAACAGCGCTCGATGTCACGGTGCAGGCGAGGATCCTGCGGCTCTTGAAGCACATCTCGGTTAAGCACTGCATGTCGGTGCTCTTCATCTCCCACGACCTCGCCGTGATCTCCCAGATCTGCGACCGGGTCATGGTGATGTATGCGGGAAGGATCTGCGAGATCGCGGGGACCGATGAGCTGATGCACCATCCGCTCCACCCCTACACCCAGGGGCTTCTGCGCTCGATTCCGACGAGGGAATCCCGGGGAGAGGACCTTCCCGTGATCCCTCAGCTGCCACGCTGTCAGCGAAAGGAGGCAGGATGTCTGAACGGGAAACAGGAAAGGAGATCCTGGAGGTGTCACACGTCACGGTCTCCTATGAAGATGCGGGACTTGGGATCTTCGGAAAGCGAAAGGTCACGGAGGTTCTGCACGACGTCTCCTTCTGCGTCCACCGGGACGAGTTCTTCGGCCTTGTCGGGGAGTCGGGCTGCGGCAAGTCGACGCTCGGCAATGCGATCCTGGGACTCCTCCCCTTTTCGGGTTCGATCCGGGTGGACGGGATGGATCACAGAACGGCCGGGAGGGAGGCCTTCACCCGGAAGATCCAGGCGGTCTTTCAGGACCCGATGAGCTCCCTGGACCCCAGAAAGACCATCGGCTTTACGATGGAGGAGCCCCTGAAGGCCCACCGCCTGGGAGACAAAAAGGCCAGGAAGGAGGCCGTTGCCCGCATGCTCGAAAGAGTGGGACTTGATGCCTCCTATGCGGGGCGCTACCCCTCCGAGCTCTCCGGCGGACAGCGCCAGAGGGTCTGCATCGGGGCCGCCCTGATGGCAGATCCGGAACTTGTCATCGCAGACGAGTGCGTCTCCGCCCTCGACGTCTCCGTCGGCGCCCAGATCCTGAACCTGTTCCGGCAGATCGACGCTGCCAAGGACTTTGCGATGCTCTTTATCTCCCACAACCTCTCGGTCGTGTACTACCTCTGCGACCGGATCGGGGTCATGTACCGGGGAAGGATCGTGGAGATCGGGACGGCGGATGACATCTGCCTGCACCCGATGCATCCCTACACCAGGCTCCTGCTCCACGCGATCCCGGATTTTGCGGCAAAGATCACGGACGATCCGAAAGAGCAGCAGACGGATGCGGCATTTGAGGTGCTGCGGGAGGATCCGCCGGGGGCCTGCTGCTTCTACCACCGCTGCCCCTTCGCGGGCAGCGCCTGTCTCTCCCAGCCGGAGCTTCTGCCCCTTGGCGGGGAACATGCCTGCGCCTGCGTCCTTGCCGGCAAGAAGGAGGAAACGAAATGATACTTGCACTGGATACCGGAAACACCCACACGATCATGGGCTGCATTGAGAAGCGAGGAGAGGGGATCGTGGTCACCAAGACCGTGCAGATCAGCACGAATCCCACAAAGACCGCCTATGAGTACGCGGTGGAGATCAAGTCCATCATGGAACTTGCAGGCATTGACCCCACGGGCTTTGAGGGGGCCATCATTTCCTCCGTGGTGCCGCAGATCAACATCGTGCTGCAGAAGGCGATCCGACTGGTCACGGGGTGCGACGCCTGGCTCCTCGGCGCAGGCGTAAGGACCGGCCTCAACATCCGCCTGGATGACCCGGGCACCATCGCAGGCGACCTGGTCGCCACCGCTGTCGCTGCAAAGATGGAATATCCCCTCCCCTGCATCATCGTCGACATGGGCACTGCGACGACGATCACCGTGGTGGGCGCGGACGGCTCCTACCTCGGGGGCTCCATCATGCCGGGCACCGGCATCTCCCTGGATGCCCTGACGAGGGAGACCTCACTTCTTCCCTCCATCGACTTCACGGCACCGAAGAAGGTCATCGGCACCAACACGGTGGACGCCATGAAGGGCGGCGTCGTCTACGGCGCCGCGGGCTCTATCGACGGCATCATCGACCGGTTTGAGGAGGAGCTGGGCGGGATCGGCAGCATCGTCGCAACGGGCGGCATGGG
>ONMH01000034.1 GCA_900318875.1 uncultured Lachnospiraceae bacterium
AAATGTCAGCGGCAGAGAGCGATCCGCCGGGGTGTCCCGCCTGTGCGGAATACACCTCGGTCACGATATCGCGCCGCACTGCATTTGCCGTCTTTTTCAACGATAAATTATCCATTTTCTCCTCCTTCTCAAAGCTCCGGGAAGATGCCCTTCAGTGCAGGGTACAGCTTTCGGAACGTCTGATACCGCTTCTCATAGCGCGCAGCAAGCTCCGGGATGGGCTCCGTCTTTGCCGTGACCTTCACGAGCTTTCTGCAGGCAGCCTCCACAGAGTCGTACTCCCTGCAGGCAACGGCTGCAAGAATGGCACCGCCGTAGCCGGGGCCCTGCTCCGTCTCGGGCGTGGTCAGCTCGATATCCAGGACATTGGCGAAGATCTTCTTCCAGAGCGGGCTCTTCGCGCCGCCGCCGCAGATCATGCTCGTCTGGATGTGGATGCCGAGAGCCTTTGCAGCCTCCAGGGAATCCCGGATGCCGAAGGCAACGCCCTCGAGCACCGCCTGGGTCATGTCCTCCCTGCTGGTGTCCATCGTCATGCCGATGAAGCAGCTGCGTGCGGACGGATCATTGTGCGGTGCCCGCTCGCCCATCAGATAGGGCAGGTAGTAGACATGATTATTGCCGAGGCTCTCCTCTTTGATGCCCTTCTGCTCTCCGGCATAGTCCGTGGTCTTCAGAATATCGTCCATGAACCACTTGTTGCAGGATGCCGCAGAGAGCATGCAGCCCATCAGGTGGTACTTTCCGTCCGCATGGTCAAAGGCGTGCAGGCTGTTGCCGCTGTCCACCTGGAAGGTGTCGCTGGAGATGAAGATCGTGCCGGAGGTGCCGAGCGAGATGTTGCAGGCGCCGTTTCCGACGGTTCCCGTCCCGATGGCCGCTGCCGCATTGTCTCCTGCGCCTGCTGCCACCTTTACGGTCTTCGGAAGGCCAAGCTCCGCAGCCGCCTTCTCTGTCAGCGTGCCGACGGTCTCATAGGACTCAAAGAGCTTCGGCATCTGGCTCTCCCGGATGCCGCAGATGTCCAGCATCGGCTGGGACCATTTCTTGTTCTTTACATCCAGAAGGAGCATGCCCGAGGCATCGGAGTAGTCTGTGCAGTGGACACCGGTCAGGCAGTAGTTGACATAGTCCTTCGGCAGCATGATCTTTGCGATCTTTGCAAACAGCTCCGGCTCATGCTTTCTCATCCAGAGGATCTTCGGCGCCGTAAAGCCGGCGAAGGCGATGTTGCCGGTGTACTCCGTGAGCTTTTCCCTGCCGATCACGTTGTTTAAGTAGTCCGTCTCCTCCTGGGTTCTGCCGTCGTTCCAGAGGATCGCGGGGCGAAGGACCCTGTCCTCATTGTCCAGAACCACGAGGCCGTGCATCTGGCCGCCGGCACCGATGCCAGCGACCAGGCTTTTGTCAATCCCCTCGGTGAGCTCAAGAATGCCTGCCTTCACCGCGGTGATCCAGTCCTCGGGCTTCTGCTCCGACCAGCCCGGGTGCGGAAAGTACAGGGGATACTCCTTTGTCACAATTTTTTTGATGGTTCCCTCACCGTCCATCAGAAGGAGCTTGACGGCAGAGGTTCCCAGATCCACGCCGATATAAAACATGGTATGTTCCGTTTCCTTTCCTGAAAAGAGCCCGAAAGCAACGTATCACTTCCGGGCTCACTGCTTGTCTTTGCTGCAGGAATTATTCCAGCTCTCCTGCGATGTCAATGTTTTCACCGGTGATGCCGACAAAGGCGCCATTCCTTGCTTCCGCTGCATCCTTATGGGCAATCAGCCACTTGTTGGATGAAAACAGAAGGCGGTCCTCCGGGCACTTGCCGGGTGTCTTCGCGGTTCCCACGTTGGTCCCCTTCGGGAGAACGACAAGGACCTGGAAGCCCTTGTCCCTTGCTGCCTGGCAGGGTGCATAGTGGAGTGTGGTCGCATAGACCTCCACCATGACGCCTGCGGGCACGCGGAATGCCTTCACACAGGAGGAATCCAGAACCCAGTCTGTCATCTCATCCTGCTTTGCAAGGAGGAGAATAAAGTCCTCCGTGCCGAGGTTGAACTCGCTGTTTCTGTGGTACTCGAGGCAGTTGAGCTTTGTATTGTGTCCGTTGCACCAGCCGAACTCCGCAGGGATACCGCCGAAGAGGCTCGGCGCAATCGCCTGTGCCTCGGGCAGGGACTGCACTGCCGGCTCCTCAGGAACGTAGTCCGTTGCCTCGGGGACGGGAGTCTTCTCCTTCAGGGTTCTGACGATGGCGGAGCACTCCTCCTCATAGCCTGTCACCACTCTGCCATAGGGCTTGAAGGCGGGATCAAAAACGCTGTAGATGGTCATGTTCTCCTCCTGCCTCAGGCAAAGGGATTCTCGTCCTCATAGCGGACGCCCTCAGGCTGGTTGTAGCCGATCTCCTTCGGATCGACGCCGATGTACTTGAGTGCCTCGTACAGGGCCTTTCCGTAGTGGCCGAACATCACGGCACCGTGGTGCGGGAAGTTCTTGCCGATCAGCCAGTAGCGATAGAAGCGGCCCATCTCATGGATGGCGAAGACGCCGATGGAGCCGAAGGACCTGGTTGCCACAGGAAGGACCTCACCCTGTGCCGCATAGGCGCGGAGCTTGTTGTCTGCCGTGGACTGCAGGCGATAGAAGGTGATCTTTCCGGGGATGATGTCGCCCTCGATGGTTCCGTCGCACCAGTCCTGCGGGTGGGTTCTTGCCATGATTCTCTGGAAGGACAGATGCTTGTTGGCAGAGAGCTTGCTGCTGCAGGTGTTGCCGCAGTGGAAGCCCATGAAGGTATCCGTGAACTTGTAGTCGAACTTGCCCCTGATGGACTCATCGTACATGTCGTGCGGCACGGAGTTGTTGATGTCGAGGAGCGTGACCTCATCCTGGCTGACGCACAGGCCGATGTATTCGGAGAGGGTTCCGTAGATATCCACTTCGCAGGAGACCGGGATGCCCTGCTTCATGAGACGGCTGTTGACATAGCAGGGCACGAACTTGAACATGTCCTGGAATGCCGGCCAGCACTTGGTGGTCATGGCGACATACTTGCGGTAGCCCTTGTGCTCCTCTGCCCAGTCGAGCAGGGTCAGCTCATACTGTGCAAGCTTCTCGAGCATGGCGGGACGGGTCTCCCTGGTGTAGCCCATCTCGTCTGCCATGTCCTGTGCGACAGCGGCGATTCTGCTGTCCCCCTCGTGCTTCTGATAGGACTCGAACAGATCGAGCTCAGACTCCTCCTCGATCTCCACGCCCAGGTTGTAGAGCTGCTTGATCGGTGCGTTGCAGGCAAGGAAGTTTGCCGGGCGCGGTCCGAAGGAGATGATCTTCAGGTTTGCAAGGCCATAGGCAACTCTTGCGACAGGAAGGAAGTCGTGGATCATGTCCGCGCACTCCTCCGCGTTGCCGACCGGGTTCTCCGGGATATAGGCCTTCACGTTGCGAAGGGCCAGGTTGTAGGAGGCATTCAGCATGCCGCAGTAGGCATCGCCTCTGCCGTCGATCAGGTCGTTCTGGCTCTCCTCTGCAGCGGCACAGAACATCTTGGGTCCCTCAAAGTGCTTTGCAAGCAGTGTCTCGGAGATCTCCGGTCCGAAGTTTCCGAGGTAGACGCACAGGGCATTGCAGCCTGCCTTCTTAACGTCCTCGAGGGCATTCACCATGTCGGTCTCGCTCTCGATGATGGTGATCGGACACTCATAGATGTCCTTTGCATCGTACTTTGCGGCATAGGCCTTAACCAGGGCCTCTCTCCTGTTCTTTGCCAGGGATGCCGGGAAGCAGTCACGGCTGACTGCCACGATACCGACCTTCATTACCGGGATGTTGTTCATGTTTGAAATCCTCCTTCTGTTCCCTTGTTTTTGTTATCTCTCCGGGAGGCGGGAAATTCCCGGAAAGCACTTTTATAAAAGTCCTTTACAAAACAGAATAATATTTCTTTTTGCCCCCTCTGTCAATGGCAATCCGGCCTTTTTGAGGGCAAAATTTGGAGTTCAGATGCTGCCTATGAACTGCTCTGTGAAATGCCAGGCGGCGCCGCGCATGCCGGCCTCCGCATTGCCGGTCAGACGCACATAATCCGCCTTCTCGCTGAAGGGATCCTGGGCTGCCACTTTGCTGCGCAGCGTTTCAATCCACCTGCCCATGTGCTCCGCCACAAAGCCGCCCAGCACAATGTCGCAGTCAAAGGCCATGCGCAGGTTGATGATGCCCATGGCCAGGTGGTCGAGGACGTCCTCCCAGAGGGCAAGGCACTTTGCATCGCCGTGGTCCAGCTTTTCAAAAAAGGCATCCGCCGTCATGTCGATGTCCCGAGAGAAGCGAAGCGCACTGCAGTAGGCCTCCAGGCACCCGTTCTGCCCGCAGTTGCACTTCCTGCCGCCCGGAACGATGCGCATGTGGCCGAACTCGGCACTCCGCCCGTTGGTACCCTCATAGACCTGGCCGTTTACAAAGATGTAGCCGCCGATGCCGTTCTCAAGGAGCAGGTAGACAAAGTTCCCCCTCCTGTCCGGCGGGAGAGAGGCGAGCTCTGCCGCCCCGGCACCCGTCGAGTCGTTCACGATGTAGATCGGGATGTCGCTCCCCTCCACGATCTGGCGCAGACTGATGTTCTTCATGCGCATGGTCGGGGAGATCACGACGCTGTCAGAGGCCTCGTCATAGATGCCGGGGATCGTAAGGCCCACCCCCAGCAGCTTTGCAGGCTCCGGGCAGAAGTCCCGGATGAACTTTGTGAGCTCTCTCCTGAAGAACCCGGGCAGATCCGTGTCCGCGTCGCAGTCGTGGGCGATGCTGCGCTTTGCGAGCTCCTCCTGCTTTAAGTTGCAGAGGATAAAGCGCAGATGATCCGCTGAGATCGCAGCGCCGATCGCCAGCCTGCAGTTCTTCTTTATCTCATATCCCACGGGGCGCCTGCCCCCGGTGGAGCGCTTGATCTCCCCGACGCCGATCAGCCCCGCATCCAGGAGCTCTCCGATGTTCTGCTGCACCGTGGGCATGGAGAGGTGGAGCGTCTGCGCGATCTCCAGCTTGCTGACCGGATTTTCGGCGTGATAAATCAGCTGATAGATGGAATTTCTTGTCTGCCTTCTTCTCTCCGTGATGGTCGGTTCCAGTGCTGTCATACAATAAGCCTCTCTCCAGCTCACAACTTTTGCAAAACTATTTTATAAAATTCATTATACATACTTCTCTCCCGTTTTGCACCGCCTTTTTGTGCACCTTTCCCGGAGTCCTCACTTTTTTCTGACTGTGTATGGACAGAAAGACAGACCGGAACTACTCTTATAATGACAATTGGTAACCATGCTACATGCCTTGTTTTGTGCTGCTGTCTTTTGGAGGCATTCGATGAAAAAGAGCAGTTCCAAAGGGGAGGAGTGCATACACTGCCTCGCTCACCCCGAAATAATCACTTCCTATTTCACCGCCCAGTGGCCAATTCTGGCCATCATCACCGTCACCGGCCTTGTCTACAACATCGGTCTCCTGGCAGGCCCCTACTATGAGGGCCAGATGGCGCAATGTCTTCTCGACATCTCCCGGAAGGACGCCGCCTTTTCCGACATGCTGTGCCTGGTTCTCACCTACCTTCTCGTGATCCTCCTCGTGCAGGGGAGCCGCTTTGTAAAGCGCTTCTACGTGCGCCGCTTTGCGAACAACACCGCCCGGAGCATGAAGGAAATCCTCTACGGCAATCTTGTGCACCACTCCAAACAGGAGCTTGATGCGGAAGGGTCCGGGAACCTCATCACCAAGGCAGTCTCCGACGCGGATGACTGCGCGGAGGGCATGCGCAAGTTCACAACGGAGCTCTTCGACACCGGCGTAGCCCTGATCTCCTATACGGTATTTCTCCTCTCCTATGACTGGAGGCTGGCCCTTTTGTGCCTTCTCTTCCCGCCTGTCTCCTATGTCCTTGCAGAGCGGATGAAGACGATCGTCCAGAGAACCGGCGCCGCAGCAAAGAAGTCCTCGGGGCGCCTCTCCCAGGCAACGCTGGACCGGGTCTCCGGCGCGATGACCTACCGGGTGTACGGCTGTGAGGAGGCAAGAAACAAAGACTACGAGGACCGCCTTGCGGACTACGAGAAAACGGGCGTCCTCGCAAACGTCTTCGTCTCCGCGATGCCGCCCATCTATCAGGTGATCTCCATGGTGAGCGTCCTGTTCATCCTCTGGTTCGGCGGCAGGAATGTCACCGGCACCGGGTGGACCGCCTGGAACGTGGCGGCGTTCACCGCCTTTCTTTCCTCCTATACGAAGCTCGCCGTCAAGAGCTCCCATGCGGCAAAGCTGTTCAACGCCGTCCAGAAGGCCCAGGTCTCCTGGAGGAGGATCCTGCCGTTTCTGAAGGCCGTGCCGGACGATCCAGAGATAAAAAGCGCTGCCCCCGGCACGCTCTCCGTGCAGGATCTCGGGGTCACGCTGCCAGGCGGGCGAGTCCTCTTTTCCGGCCTTTCTATCACGGCAGCCCCCGGGGATGCCATCGGCGTGACCGGCCCTGTTGCCTGCGGCAAGTCATCGCTTGGCAGGGCATTTCTCTTTGAGTCGCCCTGTTCCGGCACCATCTCCTGGAACGGGCAGGACCTTTGCGGTCTCTCCCCAGAGGAGCGAAACGGCATCGTCGGGTACCTCGGCCATGACCCGGAGCTCTTTGACGGCACGATTGAGGACAACGTGCTCCTTGGAAGGAAGGAGGATGTGATGCCCTATCTGAAGGCGGTCTGTCTCGACAAGGAGGTGGCAGCCATGGAGGAGGGGATCCACACGAGGATCGGCCCCTCCGGAAACCGTCTCTCCGGCGGGCAGCAGAAGCGCCTCGCCCTGGCAAGGACGCTCGCCCTGCACCGTCCCCTGTACGTGCTCGATGACCCCTTCTCCGCACTGGACCGGGATACGGAGCGGAAGGTGTTTGCCAACATCCGCGCCCTGTGCCCTGACAGCACGCTTCTCTACCTCTCCCACCGGCTCGAGCTGTTCCCGCAGATGAAGCAGGTACTCTTTATGAAAGACGGCACCGTCACCGTCTCCACGCATGAAGCGCTCCTTCAGACATCCTCTGACTACGCGCAGCTTGTCGCGCTCTCCGGGAAAGGAGGGCAGGACAATGCGTAACGCAGCAGCAAAGACAAAGAACTGCGCCCTTGCCAGCATCGGAACGACGATGCGGACACATCCCCTTCTCACCGCAGGGCTTGTGCTCTCCATTGCCGGTGCTGTCATCACAGGGCTTCTGCCGCCCCTTGTCCTCGAGAAGGCGGTAAACCAGCTCGCTGCAGGAGGCATGTTCTCCTTCTCCCTTGCGGTCTCCTACTTCGGGCTCCTGCTGCTTGCCGGACTCCTCGAGGCCTTAAAGCAGGTCCTCCTCACGGTGTTCGGACAGAAGATCACGCGGGGGCTGCGCCATGACCTCTGCCTGAAGCTGACACGCCTCTCCGCGGATGTCGCCTCCATGCAGGATGCGGGTGCTGTCTCCTCCCGGTTTGTCAGCGACGTGGACACCGTCGAGAACCTGTTTGACGACGGCGTCATCAGCATGATTGCGGACCTTGTGCAGGTTGTCAGCATCTTTGTGATCCTGTTTACGAGAAACCGCGGCCTTGCCCTGCTCCTTCTCGTGGTGCTCCCCCTGATCTTCTGGTACACGAGGCACGTGCAGCGGGAGACAAAGAAGGCACAGGTCGCAAACCGCAGGGCCCTTGCCAGCGTGACCGGGCTCATCCCGGAGACCATCCGGAACATCCGCACGATCCACAACACCGGGCGGGAGTCCTGGATGCGGCTGCGCTACTCCGCCTCCGTCGGGGACAGCTATGCTGCCATCGAGCGGACGAACTTCTACGATGCCATCTACTCCCCGATCATCCTGATTACCAATGCCGCCGTCGTCGGCATTGTGATGCTGCTTGCGGCATCCGGTTCCCCCGCCGTGCAGTCCTTCTTCGGCATGCAGGTCGGCACCGCGGTTGCGGTGATCTCCTACATCTCCCAGGTCTTCTCCCCGCTCGAGAGCATCGGCATGGAGATCCAGACGATCCAGTCCGCCATGGCGGGTCTTACAAGGATCAATGAATTCATGGGGCAGGAGGAGAAGTGGGACACCGTTCCCGGAACCGGAAAGCGGGCACTGAAAGACACTGCCTCTCCCGCCGTCCTCCTTAAGGATGTGACCTTTGGCTATAAGAAGGAGCAACCGGTGCTGCAGCACTTCTCCCTCACGGTACGGCAGGGGGATACCGTAACGCTGACGGGAAGAACCGGTACCGGCAAGAGCACCGTGTTCCGGCTCCTCCTCGGGCTCTACCGCCCGCAGGAGGGAAGCGTTTCCATCTGCGGTCAGAATGCTGCGGAGATCCCGGACGGGGAGAAGCGCCCGCTCTTTGGGTATGTGGAGCAGATCTTTCGCCTCGTTCCCGGAACGGTTCTCGACCAGATCACGCTGTTTGATGACAGGATCACAAGGGAGATGGCAGAACAGGCAGCCCGCACCGCAGAACTCGATACCGTGATCCGCGCCCTCCCGAAGGGATATGACACGCCCTGCACGGATAGTCTCTTCTCCCAGGGGCAGTGGCAGCTCCTCTCGATTGCAAGGGCCATCGCGGCAGAGCCCAGGATCCTGCTCCTCGACGAGATCACCGCAAACCTCGACGCCGGGACCGAGGAGACCGTGCTGCGGGCGATCCGGAATGCGGCAAGCGGAAGGACCGTGCTCTCCATCTCCCACAGGATCTCCGCTTCCCTCGGCGGACAGCAGATCGCCCTCGCACCGGAGGCGGATGATTTCCCCTGCGATTCGTGAACTGTTACGGACCGTCAAAAAAGGGAGCTGTCCCGCGGGGCAGTTCCCTTCTGATCATCTTCCTGATGGGGGTAAGCACGCTTCGTGCTTACCCCTTTTGCTGCGCCAGTTCCTGCTCTCTTCGCCGCATCACGTGCCGGCACATGAAGAAGAGATAGATCGTCGCACTCACCCAGGCGCTCTGATCGGTCCAGCAGATCGCCGCATATCCAAAAAGGGGCACGAAGACCGTCGCCACCGCGCTCCTGGCACTCATCTCCAGGACACCGGCGAAAATCGCCCGGCCGGAGAAGCCAAGAGCCTGGCAGACGTTCCGGTAGACATTGAGGGGCGCCAGTACCCAGTAGAGATACCCCATGCAGCGCAGGTACCTGGCTGCCGCGTCCAGAGCCCCGGTGTTCTTTGCCGAGAGAAACCACCCGGCCATTCCCCGGCCGAAGAAGATCATGCCAAGCCCTGCTCCAACCCCGTAGAGGACCGCCATCCGCAGGACCTCCTGCAGTCCCTGCCGGACCCGGTCCATTCTGCCTGCG
The DNA here is from genome assembly GCA_900318875.1 of uncultured Lachnospiraceae bacterium. Classification (GTDB taxonomy): domain Bacteria; phylum Bacillota; class Clostridia; order Lachnospirales; family Lachnospiraceae; genus CAG-791. The sequence goes on from ONMH01000034.1 coordinate 9,343, forward strand.
CCGTAATTCTGCCCGGTGTAGGTTGCAAGCGCCGTCGCCATGGCGTCAAAGGGACTGATGAAGAGCTGCTTGAGCTTGGTTCCCGCGGTGAAGCCGGAGACATACACACTCCCCAGGCTGTTGTTGGCACTCTGCATGACCATCGAGCCGATGGCGGTGATGGAGTACTGCAGGCCCATGGGGATTCCCATGGCAATCAGCATCCCGGCGGTCTTTTTGTCCCAGTGCCTGTCTGCCTTCCCGATATGAAGCTGCGGCACGCGCCGGATGATATAGAGGAGGCAGAAGAGTCCCGAGAGCGCCTCCGAGGCCACCGTGGCGATGGCCGCGCCCTGGCAGCCCCATCCGAGAACAGCGATGCAGAACAGGTCCAGAAAAATGTTCAGAACCGTGGAGAGCGCAAGAAACAAAAACGGCGCCCTGGAGTTTCCCACCGCCCGCAGGATGCTGGCAGTCAGGTTGTAGAGGATGTTGAAGGGGATGCCGAGAAAGATGATGAGGAGATAGCGGTAGGCATCCCGGTAGATCTCTGCCGGCGTCTGCATGAGGGTCACAATCCTGCTGCAGAAGATCGCCGTGATCAGCGTCATCAGGACCGCCAGGGCAGCCGAGAGGACCCCGGCGTGGTACACGCAGCTCCGAAGTTTCCCCTCCTGCCCCGCGCCGAAGCTCTGCGCCACCGGGATCGCAAACCCGGCGCAGCTCCCGATGCACAGGCCCAGGGTCAGGAACTGGACACTGGTGGTGGCGCCCACCGCCGCCAGGGCATCAGCCCCCAGGATCTGGCCGACAATCATGCCGTCCGCCATGTTGTAGGCTTGCTGAAAGAGGTTTCCCAGAAGGAGTGGGAGCATGAACTCTGTGATCAGCCGGATCGGGCTCCCGGAGGTCATGCTCTGAATGGCCTCATGTCCTGTTCTTTTTTGCTGTCCCATCATGCACGTTCTCCGAGGCAGAGCCGCATCTGGTACCAGGTCACGTTTCCGTGGACCGATGCGGAGATCCCCTCATTCCGGAATCCGAACTTCCCATAGTACGGGATCAGCCTCTCCTTGCAGGTAAGGACAAGGCCCTCCCGCCCCTGTGCCTTTGCATCCGCAATCACCCGGTTGAGAAGAATGCCTGCGCAGCCCCTCCTCCGGTATTCCGGGATCGTGTTAACCCCGAAGATCATCTGCCATGCACCCTGCTCGTTGTGGAGATCCGCCCGCTCGTACATCTCATCCGTGAGGTCCCTTTCATCCGTCACAAAGCCGTCCACAAGGGAGACCGGCCTCTCCCCGTCAAAGAGAAACCAGAAGTGATTCCCGTAGTAATGGAGCCGCTCCCGGAGCTGCTTTGGCGTTGCCGCCTCGGCAGGCGGAAAGCAAGCCGCCTCGATCGCCGCCGCGATCGCTGCATCCTCCTCGGTCCCGTATCGGATTGTCATTGTTTCCATAGAAGTCCTCCCATTCTCACCGGACCATCTTACGCAGATTTCGGGACAATGGCAACGAAAAAGAGGATCCTCCTCTCTGGGAAGATCCTCTTTGTATTCGGTATGCCCGGATGTGCTCAGGTGTTGCCGCCTGTCATAAAGTCGATCAGCTTTCTGGTGTCCTCCGGATCGTAGGCGACAAGCTCCAGCTCCGGAATCGTGGTGTCGTTAAAGAGCTTTGTCAGCGACACGTACTGGGAGAGCTTGGACTTCAGGTTCAGGCGGTCCCCCTCTCCTGTCACCAGCTCCACCCTGCCTTTGCAGGAATCGATGACCTGGAACAGGCCCTCCACGTTTTTCACGTTCATGAGTTTCATGGCTTTCCTCCCTGCCGCGTTCTTTGCGGCAACTGCGCGGGAATTCCCGCGAATCGGGGCCCTGGTGCAGCGGCACCAGGGCTGGTTTGAAAGGGACGTATCAACGTCATTTTCAAACCTTTTCTTCCTCCTCTTCTGCTCCTCTGGCTCTCCGGTACTCCAGGACCGCCCAGATGGCAAAGGCAGCGCCTGCTGCCATAAAGAGAATGGCTGCGGCAAACAGCGGTATGCTGCCATCTTCCGGGCGGACCTTCCAGCCAAGGTAGACAAGATATCCGGCCACCAGGATGCGCAGCGACAGCGCCGTGACGGGATTTTTCTTTTCGCTTCTCATGACTTTCCGGTCTTGTGGTTGGAGACGACATCGAAGATGACGGCTGCAAGGAGTACTGCGCCCTTGACGATGTACTGATACTGATCGGGCAGGCCCAGGATGGACATACCCATGTTGATGACGCCGAGCAGGATGGCGCCGATCATGATGCCGGGCACCGTGCCGGATCCGCCGTATGCAGAAGCGCCGCCGATGAAACAGGATGCGATGGCATCCATCTCGTAGGAGTTGCCCATGTTTCCGTCGACAGAGCCGATTCTCGCGCCGACGAGAAGGCCGGACAGACCTGCGAGGATGGACATCAGGAAGTAGGCCCAGAAGTAGACCTTGCGGGGATCAATGCCGGAGAGCTTTGTCGCCTTCTCATTGCCGCCGACGGCATAGAAGCGGCGGCCGAAGACGGTCTGGCTGGTCAGGAAGGCGAAGACGAGGACGATGGCAAGGATCCAGATGACCATGACAGGGATACCCTTGTAGCCCATGAGGCGGGAGGCGTAGGCGATGATCATGGCATCAAAGATGACGGCCCTTGCGATTGTGGAGCCCATGGAGGAGACTTCATACCCCTGCTTTGCCTTCTTTGCGCGGTCCGAGATCATGTATACGGTCAGGGCTGCTGCAATGATGATGCCGACGATCAGGGCGGAGATGCAGTGCTTGTTCTCATCCACACCCGGGATCTGGATGTAGGAGGTGAACAGGGAGAGGAACCCGCTGTCCATGATGGCGATGGTACGGGAGTCCAGGATCACACGGGCAATGCCGCGGAACAAGAACATGCCTGCCAGCGTGCAGATGAACGGCGGGATGTGGATGTAGCCGATCAGCCACCCCTGCCAGATGCCGATGGCACAGGAGACCAGTATGGCAACCAGAATGGCCGTGCCGGCACCGCCGCCGATGTCCATGATCTTGGCAGCCAGGGCTGCGGAGAGGCACAGCGTGGAGCCGACGGAGAGGTCGACATTGCCGCCGGTCAGGATGCACAGCAGCATGCCGCAGGCCATGATCAGGACGTAGGCGTTCTGCAGGAGCAGGTTGGAGATGTTCTGGGAATAGATCAGTCTTCCGCCCGTCAGAATCGTGAACAGGACGAAGACCAGAACCAGGGCGAGAACCATGGTGTATTTCTTGATAAATGTGCTGACTTTCATAACTTATCGCCTCCAATGATCTTTTTCGGATTTCAGACTGCCTTGCCGGCCTTTGCGGAGTCGCCGGAGAGGATGGCACTCATGATCTTCTCCTGCGTCGCCTCCTCTGCGGTGAACTCGCCGACCATCTTTCCCTCGTTCATGACGTAGATCCGGTCACACATGCCAAGGAGCTCCGGGAGCTCCGAGGAGATCATGACAACCGCCTTGCCCTGGGAGACCATCTCGTTGATGATCTGGTAGATCTCGTACTTGGCTCCGACGTCGATACCTCTCGTGGGCTCATCAAGAATCAGGACATCCGGCTCTGCAAACATCCACTTGGCGAGCAGAACCTTCTGCTGGTTGCCGCCGGAGAGATTGCCTGCATTCTGCTGAATGCTCGGGGTCTTGGTGTGCATGGCCTTGACGTAAATTTCCGCCTGTCGGTTCTCCTCCTTGACGTTGAGGATGCCGTGCTTCGAGGCGACCTTGTCCATTCTGGCAAGCGTGGTGTTCTTTGCGATGGTCTCATCGAGGATGAGGCCGTTGGTCTTGCGGTCCTCGGTTGCATAGGCAAGGCCGTGCCGGATGGCATCCGCCTCGTCCTTTAAGTGGACTTCCTTTCCGTTTATGAACTCCTTCCCGGAGATGTGGGAGCCGTAGCTTCTTCCGAACAGGCTCATCGCAAGCTCGGTCCGCCCTGCGCCCTGCAGTCCCGAGAAGCCGACCACCTCTCCCCTGTGCACGTTGAAGCTGATGTGGTCATCCATGCACTTGTCCGTGTAGACCGGGTGGAAGACGGTCCAGTCCTTACAGGCAAAGAGGACGTCCTTTCCGATTTTGTGCTCCCGCTTCGGGTACCGATCGGTCAGCTCTCTTCCAACCATGCCCTTGATGATCCGGTCCTCATCGATGTTGTGGTCCGGGTTTTTGATGGTCTCAATGGTCTGACCGTCGCGCAGGATCGTGATCTGGTCCGCGCAGTAGGCAACCTCGTTGAGCTTGTGGGTGATGATGATGGAGGTGATGCCCTGCTTCTTGAAGTCCAGGAGCATGTCGAGCAGCATCTTCGAATCCTCCTCGTTCAGAGAGGAGGTGGGCTCATCCAGAACAAGGAGCTTGCAGTTCTTCGAGAGCGCCTTTGCGATCTCGACGAGCTGCTGCTTGCCTGTTCCGATATCCTTGATCAGCACGTGGGACGACTCCTTCAGGCCGACCCGCTTCATCGCATCCTGCGCTTCCTTGAAGGTCCGGTTCCAGTCGATGGTACCCCGCTTCGTGCGGCGCTCATTTCCCATAAACATGTTTTCCGCGATCGTGAGCTCGGGGATCAGTGCCAGCTCCTGGTGGACGACCGCAATGCCGACCTTCTCCGAGTCGCGGATACTGTGAAACTTCTGCACCTGTCCGTTGTAGATGACGTCTCCGGTGTACTGTCCGTAGGGAATGGTCCCCGACAGGACCTTCATCAGGGTGGACTTGCCGGCGCCGTTCTCCCCGACGAGGGCGTGGATCTCACCGCGCTCCACCTTGAAATTGACATTGTTCAGGGCCTTTACGCCGGGATATTCCTTCACAATGTTCTTCATTTCCAGAATTATGTCCGCCAAGTGAATACCTCCTATCAGGCGAAAAATCTGCATCCTTGGTGTAGTAGCCGGTGTCGACCAGCTCCTTGTCCATGTTGTCCTTGGTCACAACCGTGGGAACAAGCAGGTAGGAGGGGATAATGCCGGTGCCGTTGTCATAGGAAGTGGTGTCGTACGTGCAGTCGAAGTCCCAGCCGGACTTGTCGATCAGAGAAGCATCCGGTGTCTCGCCGTTCAGGATGGCAACGGCCAGATCCAGGGTTGCGACTGCCTCGTTTGCCACTGCCTTGTAGACCGTCATGGTCTGCTTGCCGTCGACGATGTTGGCGAGGTTCGCCTCATCGCCGTCCTGCCCGGTGATGATGACCTGGTTGCTGCCTGCGTAGTCGGACTCAATGGCCTGGGTGACGCCAAGGGCCGTGGAGTCGTTGGAGCACAGCGCCACATCCAGCTGCGTGCCGTCGCTGTAGTAGGAGCCGAGGATGTTCTGGAAGCGCTTCATTGCAGTGGAGGTATCCCACTGTGCCGTTGCGACCTGATCAAACTCGGTCTGGCCGGACGGAACCACAAGGGTGCCGGCATCCAGATACGGCTTTAAGGTGTCATAGGCGCCGTTGAAGAAGTAGGTTGCATTGTTGTCTGCGGGATCTCCGGCTGTGAACTCGATGTTGTAGGTCTTGTCTCCGGCATTGTCGAGATCCAGCTGATCGACGACGAACTGGCCCTGCAGGGTACCTACGGTGTAGTTATCAAAGGAAATGTAGTAGCTGATGGCATCGGTGTTCATGATCAGGCGGTCATAGGAGATGACGGGGATGCCGGCTTCCTTTGCGGAGGCGAGCACCTGAGAGAGTGCCTCACCATCGATAGCTGCCACCACCAGGAGATCGACGTTGTCTGCGATCAGGCCCTCGATGTCGTTGTTCTGCTGTGCGGACTTGTTGTCAGAGTAGGTTAGCTCCACGTTGTAGCCCTTGCTCTCGAACTGCTCCTTTAAGTAGGAGCCGTCACGGTTCCATCTCTCCAGGCTCTTCGTGGGCATCGAGATGCCGATGGTCATCTGAGAGGGATCCTTTGTCGTTCCGGCTGCCTCGGTGGCTGCGGTATCCGCTGCTGCCTCTGTGGCTGCAGCATCAGCCGTAGTTACTGCCTCGGAGGATGCGGAAGAGCTGCTGGAAGAAGATCCACAGCCTGCCAGCATTCCTGCTGCCATTGCGACACAGAGCATCGTGCTTACGAGTTTCTTGTTCATAATTACTACCCTCCTTGTTCTTGGAGACACCCTTTGCATCTCCTCATAGCGTCATCCTACCATCGGATCTGCACAGGAAAAATATGTCTTTTTTGTCAATAACTGTGCAGTTCGCACACAGCAAAGTGAAGGTCTGGCTCAAAATCTGAACTTTTTTGACAAAAAAGAACCGGAGAGCAAGAAAATCCTGCTCTCCGGTCTTCGGTTCTCTTCCCCTGCTACTCCGTACTCTCCCCGGTTTCCGCACTCTCTGTGCTCCCGGCATCCCCCACATGCAGATACACATCCTCCCGGTTGTGGAAGCCGCTCTGGATGATGACACCGTCCAAGCTGTCCTTGGTGACGGCGATGGGATCGATTGCGATATACGGGACCTCATACGTTCCGTCGCTGATGGTCTCCTGCGTATCCGGCGCCTTTCCCTCTGCCATCTCCACGGCAATCCGGGCAGCCTGGCCCGCCAGCCTCTCGATGGGCTTGTAGATCGTCATCGTCTGCGTACCCTCCGCAATGCGCTGGCAGGAGGCAAGGTCCGCATCCTGCCCAGTGACCACCTTCTGCCCTGCAAGGCGCCTCTCTGCGAGTGCCCGCACTGCCTGCCCCGCGATCGCATCATTCCCGCACATGAAGGCATCCGCCTCTGTCAGGTCCTCCGCGTGATTCGTGAAATAGTCAAAGGCCTCGGTGTCGTCCCAGTTCGTGCAGGACATGCTGTCAATCATCGTCAGGTTGTCCGCAATCGCCTTGTCAAATCCCTCCTGCACCATATCCACGTTGTGATCCGTCGGGGATCCGCAGAGCTCCATGTAGGTTCCGCCGTCCGGGAGCGCTTCGTTGATGGCCTGTGCCATATACGTACCCACCTTGTAGTTGTCGAACGTGATGTACAGGTCCGTATCCGCGTTCTCAATGATGCGGTCATAGGAGATGACTTTGATGCCGTCCTTGTGCGCATCCGCAACGCTCTGGACAAGCTCCGCCCCGTCAATGGCGATGATTACCAGCACATCGACCCTGTTGTCAATCATGTGCTGGATCACCTTCTTCTGCTCCTGCGGATCGCCGTTCGCATTGCCGACGAGAACATCCGCCCCGAGCTCCTGCGCCGTGGAGGTGAAGATATCCCGGTCCCGCTCCCAGCGCTCGATGACAAAGGAGTCAAAGACGATGCCGATGCGGGGCCCTGCTTCCTGTGCCTCCGTCGTCTGCGTCCCGCTCTCCTCCGCCGTGCTTCCGCAGCCCGCAGACAGCATTGCCGCCGCAAGGAGCAGGGCGCATCCCCGTCCCCGTTTTCTCTTTTTCCCAACTGATTCCACGCCGACTGGTACTTCCTTTCAGACAAACTCCACAAGAAAATCCTAACTTGCCCTCTGCTTTTCCCATTATAATGGCTTCATGAAAAAAGAGAAGAATGCCAATGCTAAAAAGAATACAAAAGGGACAATGCCTTCGAACCAGGTCCGCCGCCAGGACGGACTGATTCTGATCCTCTGGATTGTCATCGCGGCGCTGGCGGCGGGGACGGTCGTATCCTTTACGCTCTTTCACAGGCACATGAACTCCATTCTTGCCATGGCCGATGGCGGCACCGCCTTCCGCAGGCACTTTGCCTATGTCGGAGATCCCTCCAATTCCTTTCAGAACGCCATCTATGAGGCAGCTTCCCAGGAAGCCGCTGCCAACGGCGACTACGTGGAGTCTGTCGGGTCCTCCCTCGAGATGAGCTACAGCCTCGAGGAGCTCATGAACATCGCCGCAGCCTCCGCGCCGGACGGCATCATCGTCAACGCGATCGACAACGCGGACATGGAGGAAGCCGTGAACAGCGCGGCGCAGCAGAACATCCCCGTCATCTGCGTCGGGACGGACATCTACGGATCCAAGCGAAGCAGCTACGTCGGCATCTCCTACTATACCCTGGGGCAGGCCTATGCGCAGTGCATTCTGCCGCTCCAGAAGGATGCGCAGCAGCGCGTCCTCGTCATCAAGAGTCCGGAGGAGCACACGACTGGCCAGGCCCTGATCCTCTCGGGCCTTCACGATGCACTCCGGCAGAGCGGGGCAGACAGTTCCTTTTCCATCACCTATCAGACGGTCGGGGACAGCAAGAGCTTTTCCACCGCCGAGGCGGTGGAGGACCTCTTTGCGGCCGGGGATCTGCCTGACATCCTGATCTGCCTCGACGAGACCTCGACCACCTGCACCTGCCAGGCTGTGGTGGACACCAACCATGTGGGCGATGTGGCGATCTTCGGCTACTATGTCAACGACGTCATCCTCGATGCGCTCCAAAAGGAGGTCATCAGCGGGTCCCTCACGGTCTCCACAAAGGAGATCGGAAAGAGTGCGGTGGACAGCCTTGAGGAGTACCTCTCCACAGGCTTTACCAGCGAGTACTCGCCCATCGGCATCGAGAGCGTCATCCCGGAGAACGCGGACGCATATGCCTCTGACAACGCGGGTGCAAGCGAAACGGAAAGCGGGGAAGAGACATCGTGAAACGGATCCGACACTTTCTCTCCACGCTGGAGGGGCGGCTGACCGGCCTCTTTATCCTGACCTCCTCCGTGATCTTCATCGCCAACGTCATGCTCTTCTCCAGCCTGAACAGCGCCATGAACCAGATCGACCAGGTCTTCTCCTCCAACGTGCAGATCATCCAGGTGCAGACGTATCTGAACGACATCCAGGCAGAACTGACGAGCTACCTCAACACCAACTCCTCGGCGGCACTCCAGAAGGTCTACCAGTCGGAGAGCCGGTACAGCACTGCCCTCTCGGAGATCCGCATCCTGTCCAACGACAGCAATATCCAGGCGGACCTGGAGAACATCCGGAACCTCTCCGATGGGTACCTTACCCTCTGCCAGGAGATGCTGTCCGCAAAGCGCGGCAGGAACGTCCAGCGCTACCGGGAGAACTACGACCATGCGACAGACTACTGCAGCTATCTGCAGTCCTATCTCTACAGTCTGAACCAGCTTCAGCTCCAGTCCAACTCCACAAACTATGTCACCCTCCGGCAGTCCTTCGCAGCGCTCGAGGGCTTCTCCATCTTCATCCTCGTGATGGTCACCGTCCTGAACCTTGTCATCTGCTTCCTCACGATCCGCACCTCGATGGCGCCGATGCGGGATCTTGCCGCCGAGGCCGGGGAGATCGGAAAGGGGAACCTGGACGTTCCCGCACTTCCTGTTCCCTCCGTGGATGAGATCGGCGTCGTGACCACTGCCTTCAACGAGATGGTCGTCAGCATGCGGGGCTACCTCCAGAAGCTCCGGGAGTCCATGGAGCTGGAGAACCAGATGAAGGAGCGGGAGCTATTGATGGACGCCCATCTGAAGGAGGCTCAGCTCAAGTACCTGCAGGCCCAGATCAACCCGCACTTTCTGTTCAACACCCTCAATGCCGGCGCCCAGCTCGCCATGATGGAGGACGCAAAGTCCACCTACCGCTACCTGCAGAACGTCGCCGCCTTCTTCCGGAGCAAGACCAATCGGGACGAGCAGATCACCTCCCTCGCAGACGAGATCCGCCTGGTTGACAGCTACATGTACATCATCAACGTGCGCTTCTCCGGCTCCATCCGCTACGAAAAGAACATCGACGAGGATCTTGTCCACGTCACCATGCCGAGCATGACGCTCCAGCCCATCGTCGAGAACGCCGTCAACCACGGCATCCGGGACATCGACTGGCCCGCCGTCATCACCCTCTCCGTCTACCGGACCGGAAACTCCATCACGATCTCCGTCCGGGACAACGGCGTCGGCATGGAGGAGCAGCAGATGCAGGAGATTCTCTCCGGAGAGGCCCATCCGAGGAAGAAGGGCGATGAGACAAACGGCGTGGGCCTTGCCAACGTCGTGAACCGCCTGCAGCTCTTCTACGAGCAAAGGGACGTATTTGACATCACCAGCGCAGGCCCCGGGAAGGGAACCGAGGTGCTCCTGTTCCTCCCCATGCCTGATCAGACATCGCCGGAACAGACATGACTTATCAGAAAGGATGTGTCCACATGTATCGGATACTGATTGCAGATGATGAGGGCATCACCATCGACTCCATCACCTTCATTCTCGAAAAGAACTACCAGGGCCGCTGCGAGATCCGCTCGGCGAAAACCGGGCGGGCCGTCATCGAGACCGCAGAGACCTTCCGCCCGGACATCGCGATCATGGACATCCGCATGCCCGGCATCAACGGCATCGACGCGATCCGGGAGATCCGGAAGTTCTGCCCGACCACGGTCTTCATCGTGCTCTCCGCCTACAGCAAGTTTGACTTTGCAAAGGACGCGATCGACCTCGGCGTCCTCTCTTACCTGACAAAGCCCCTCAACCTGGACGAATTTCTCGACACGATGAACACGGCGATGTCCCAGATCGACAGGAACCGGGAGAAGCGAAGCCGCGAGCTGCGCACGAGGGAAAAGCTCGAGGCCGTCATCCCCGTCATCGAGAACGGCCTGGTCTGCTCCCTCGTTCTGCAGGACTATGAGCCCGATGTGGTGGAGAACTACTGCAGCCTCCTGAACATCCGGGAGAAGTACGGGTTTCTGGTCCTCGTGGAGTGCGGGGAGAAGGGAAGTTCCACAGGGAGGGGAAGTGCCCGTTCCGACTCCCTGCGAAACCCCATCGGCACCGGCATCCGCATCCAGCAGTACTACACCGGGATCCGGGAGACCGTGAAGGAGTTCTTCCCGCAGGCCGTGATCGGACAGATCATGATGAACAAGATCCCGCTCCTCATTCCGCACGAGGGGAGCCACGAGGACTACGCCGGGCGCATCCGCACCATCGACCAGCTGCGCCTTCTGATCGACCGGCTTGAGGAGAAGACCGACACCTGCTTCCGGGCCGCCATCGGCTCCGTGCAGCCCCTGGAGGCGATGTCCGTCTCCTATCAGGAGGCCATCCGCTCCCTCACCGTGGGCACGGAACCGGTCTCCCACGCGGATGACCTGCCGGTCGCCTGCGGATATGAGAACGACTACCCCATCGACATCGAGCGGGAGCTGTTTGCCGACATCAAAAAGGGCGATGCGGACGGAGCGGCGGATGCGGCAGACCGATTCTTCTCCTGGATGGAGAACACCCAGCTCCCGGAGCTGGAGACCTCGGTGCGCATGAAGGCCCTCGAATTTGTTCTCTGGGCGGAGCACATCGGGTATGAGGAGGGCGGCATGGGAACCTACCGCTTCAGCGACCGGAAGGAGTACCTGCCCAACACGGTGAACCTTCCGATCCCGGAGCTGCACCGGCTCTTTGTCGCAAAGATCCGCGCTGCCGCCCAGAAGCTCGCCAGCAAGTCCCAGAACAGTGCCGCCACCCTCGTGGCAACGGCACAGGCCTACATCGACGAACACTACCAGAGTGACCTCTCCCTCGATGAGATCTCAAGGAACCTGAACATCAGCCCCTACTACTTCAGCAGGCTCTTCCGGGAGGAGGCGGGCATCACCTTCATCGAGTACCTGACCGGTGTCCGGCTCTCCCACGCAAAGCAGCTCCTCGAAAACGACACCATCCCCGTCAAGGACATCTGCACCGCCGTGGGATACCAGGATCCCAACTACTTCAGCAGGCTCTTCCGCAGGGCGGAGGGCATCTCCCCCTCCGAGTACCGGGAGGGAAAGCGAAAGGGATAAAAAGACCGGGCAGGAATCCAAGCGTTCCTGTCCGGCCCTTTTATCTGTGTGCTTTTATCTGTGTTCTGCTGTTTCCTGCGCATCCCGAATCACAACGTGCAGGGTGTCTCTCTCCCTCTTTTGGAGGGCGTTCCGGATGTCCTTGCGGACCCCAATGATCCAGCAGACGGATCCGTCGGGGTTTTTGAGGCCCATGTTGACAAGGGATCCGTCATAGGGGATCCCGTCAAAAGAGGCGTGGACCCTGCGCCTGCCGGTGCCGAATTCCGCACGCACATCAGGGCATCAAATTCGTAGGTTTTCATCGAAGGATCTTCTCCATCGCCTTTCCCTTGGAGAGCTCATCCACCAGCTTGTCCAGCTGCCGCACGCGCTTGAGCGTCGGGTCCTCAATGGTATCGAGCCGAACGCCGCAGATGCTCCCCCGAATGTGGTCTGCGCGCTCGTTCCAGTGCGGGGCATTGCGGAAAAAGTCCCCATAGAGCAGCTCCGTGTCCACAATGGAGTGGTCGATCTGCTCCGCGGAATACCCTGTCAGCCATTCTGTGACGCATAGAACATCTTCTCTCGTCTTCCCCTTCTTCATGGCCTTCCAGATCAGCATCGGGTAGACTTTTGAAAACTTCATCTCACAGATATTCATCCTTCCCATTTCTCCTCCATCCTGTATTTTACCAAAATCTGCTAAACGTGTATACTGCTTTTCCGGTTTTTCTTTTGCTGTGTCAGCAGTTTGATAAACAGACGAAGTCATGGGCTCCGTGAGGGATCAGGTGAGAGGAAGCGCTGCCTCCTCTGCCCCTGCAAAGGGACCGGGAAGGATGAGAAGTCCCGGTCAAACCGGATCGGTGTGCCGTCCGGGTTCTCATAGGGCTCGTCCGGCTCAAAGGCCTTCCCCAGGACCTCTGTGTTCACCATCCGGCAGGAGGGCTGCAGCACGTCGTAGAGGTTCGTGTCGAGGTGCAGGGCTCCCTGCTCCTCCACCAGACGGACATAGAGATCTTTCTGCTCCGGGAACTGACCGTCTTTCTCCTGGTGTGCCGCCTCTGCGCCGCAGAGATAGGCATTGCCCTCCATCCAGACAGGGAGCTTGGACCGATGCCAGGGCTCAAGCTTTGCCATGTCCGGCAGGTCGCTGTCCATGTCGAAGTGAGAGATCCACTCCGCATAGGTCGGATACCCGTCAAAGGCAAAGGTGCCAACCTTCCGGTTCTCCGAAAACGTCTCGTCCCTGCTGTCGGAGCGCAGAACCACCGGATCCTTTGGCCACTTCTGGATGAAGATGTTGTTGTAGAACCGGTCATCCCCGTGGAGGATCGTCATGAAGCCGCAGACCTCCGTCCTGTGGGGGATGTGGTAGGGCGTGTACCGGTCCCCGGTGCCATCTCCGACGCAGGTGAAGGCACCGCAGATCAGGTTGTGGACCAGGGCGACGCCCTGCGTTGCAAACCGCAGAGAGACATCGGAGAGCAGGACGTTGTTGTCGATCAGCGTCGGTCCATGTCCGACCTCGACAAAGAGGTCCTGACTCATCATGCCGCCGGGGAGCTGGGCTGCAAAGGCCGGCCGCTGGTTGTCGTGCAGAAGGTTCTGGGTGATTCTCGTCCCCTGCGCCTCCCAGTCCGTCCAGATGCCCATCGTGCAGTGGTGGATGTGGTTTCTGCGAATGACAACGTCGATCGCCGCGTGCATCTTGATGCCCGCAATCTCGGCGCCGCCCAGCTCCATCATATTGTTGATGTGATGGATGTGGTTGTCCTCAATGATGCTGAAGACACCTCCCATTCTGCCGATGATGCCGCCCTGCTCGCAGTGGTGGATGTTGCAGCGGCGGACGATGTGGCTTCCCACCTTCTCCTTCAGCCACCCGTGGTACTGTCCCCGGCACACGGCATCCCGCTCCATCTGGGTCGGACTCTTCACATGGTGTCTGGTGAAGAAGTGGTCGTTGTCCGGGTCAAGATATTTGCCGAGGGAGATGCCGGCGCACTTACTGCCCCAGATCTCGCAGTCCTCGATGATCCATCCCTTTGCCCAGTGGGGCCCGATCATGCCGTCCTGGTAGGCTGCCGGCGGCGCCCAGGTCGTCGCAGCCTTGTTGATGTTGAATCCGGACACGGTGATCCAGGAGATCCCGTTCTCCCTGGGCAGAAAGCACTCCCTGCGGACCGTGATCTCAATCCTCTCCTCTGCGGGATTGTCTCCCCCGAAGTTCGCATAGATCAGCGTCTCATCCCGCTCCGGATCCTGGCAGGTGTACCACTTCTTCCGCGAGGCCTCCGGATTCCAGCTGTACGGACTCACATCGCCCCGCTCACAGGCCTCCAGGCTGTCTGCCTCATACAGCGCCGCATCGTTCTCCCAGACGCACCCGGTGTGCTTATCCCGCTTTGCAAAGAACCAGTCGCCGTAGACATAGGTCGTATAGGGGTTGTAGTCCCCAAAGGTGCTGTTCGGAATCCTTGTCACGTACAGATGCTCCGAGACCTTCTTCCAGTCCTTGACGGGCTCTGCCCCCGTGATCACGGCACCCAGAGGCTCTGTGCTTTGATAGGTGATGCGGGCATCTTCCCTCCCCGCGTGTAACGGTGCCACGTTTTCCCGGTAGATGCCCGGGGCGACCAGCACCACATCCCCCGGTGCTGCGACCCTGGCTGCATCGCTGATTCTGCAGAATGGCCGGTCTTTGCTTCCGTCTCCGTCTCTTCCCGCTTCGGCGTTTACATAGAGGTTCATTTTCCTTCTCCTTCTCCTTTTCCGCCCTGCCATTCCTGCTGCAGGGCTCTTTCAGAAGTATACCGTTTTGCAGCCATGCTGTCATTTTCTCCTGCATGCAGGGCACGGGAGCTTTACCGGCAGGAGGATCCCTGCCTTTCCGGACTTTGCAGGACACTTTGACACGGAACCCTATGGCAGCGATAAAAAGACAGCGGCTTCCCTCTCCGGAGGAATCCGCTGTCTTTGATGGTGCGTTTTCTTTTGGTTCCTATCTCCAGACAAACCAGATGAAGAGGTACCCCACGATGACTGCCGTCAGGGTGAAGGGGACACCGATCTTCATGAAGTCCCCGAAGGAGGTGGAATGCCCCTCCTTCTTCAGGATGCCCACCGCCGTGATGTTGGCACTGGCGCCGATCGGGGTGATGTTGCCGCCCAGGGATGATGGGGAGCATCGTCGCCACGTAGGGGATGTTGTCGATGAAGGCAGATGCCACGACAGAGCCCCAGACGATGATCGTGTAGAGCAGGAACAGGTTGCCGCCGCCTGCCTCCGCGATCAGCTTTGCCGCCAGATCGATGAGTCCCACATCCGTGATGCCCTGAATCACCAGGAACAGGCCGCAGAGGATGAGCAGCGTCTCAAAGTCCACCGACAGCACGGCGGGCCTGATCTTGTCCGTCCCCTTTGTGCGGAGGATGTCCTCCACCATTGTGATCCCCGCAATGATGCAGCAGATCAGGCCGTTGATGAAAGAGGGCGTATTCGGGATGAAGGAGACGATGATCAGGCAGACCACGACGCTGCAGAGGGCGATTGTCGGGAAGAAGTTCGTGACCTTGGTCGTTGTCTCTGCATCCACCGGCTGATTGTACCTGTGGAACAGCAGCATCATGATGGGAACCGTTGCAAGCGCACCCAGCTCCACAGACCAGAAGATGCCAAGTCTCCCGTTCATCCAAAAGAAATCCATGAAGTTCATGCCTGCATAGCCGCCGAGCATGATGGAGGTGGTATCTCCGACAAGCGTTGCAGCACCCTGCAGGTTGGAGGAGACTGCAACCGAGAGAATCATCGGCACCGGGGAGATGTCGAGCTTCCTGCAGACGGCAAGGGCGACCGGCGCGATCATCAGGACCGTGGCCACGTTGTCAATGAAAGCGGAGACTGCACCGGCGAACAGGGACATCAGGATGATGACCCACATGACATTGGAACACTTCCCCAGGATCTTCTCCGCGAGGAGATTCGGCATCTTCGACTCGGTGAAGTAGTACACGATCAGCATCGTGCCGCCGATCATCATGATGACGTTCCAGTTGATTGAGGAGAGCAGGTACAGGGGAGAGCGGGAGCCCAGAACGCCGATGATAACAAAGGCGATGGCGACGGCCCAAATGGCGTAGACCCTCCACTCCTGTTTTGCGACCATCACCACGTACATGGCGATGAACAGGATCAGTGCAGCTATCTGTAACGGTGTCAAATCAGAACACTCCTTTTGGTGAGACGGCAGAACCGTCCATTTTTTCCATCCGCACTATGGTACCGAAAGGATCTTTGCATTGCAACACCTGTCGCGTGATAGAAATGCAGGGTGTCCTGCTTCTTACCAGATGCCGAGGAACCACTGCAGAAGAAGGCTCACCGCAGTGATGCCTGCCCAGCAGATGCCTCCTAACGCGATCACCCTGCCGCCGCTTCGAAGGAGCTTGATCACGTTGGAATGAAGGCCGATTGCCGCCATCGCCATCATGATCAGAAACTTGGACAGCTCTGTGACGGGATGAAAGACAGAGGACGGAACCCCTGCTCCCAGGGCGATTGTGGTGCAGGCGGCGGCAAGAACAAACCACAGGATAAAGAGCGGAAAGGACCGGCGGAAACTATACCCCGATGTCACACTCCCATCCTCTCTCGCCTGCCGCGCCCGGTGCAGGGAGAGGGCCAGGGTGATCGGGATGATGGCAAGCGTCCTTGTGAGCTTGACCGTCACCGCCTCGTTCAGGGTCTGACTTCCGAGATTCCACATGGAGTCCCAGGTGGAGGCTGCTGCGGTCACCGAGGAGGTGTCGTTGACGGCAGTTCCCGCAAAGATGCCAAAGGCGTGACCGGAGGCCGTGTCAAAGCCGATGGCCCGTCCAAGGATCGGGAAGAAGATCGCCGCGATCACGTTGTAGAAGAAGATGACGGAGATCGCCTGGGCGGTTTCCCCGTCATCGGCATCGATGACAGGTGCCGTGGCGGCGATGGCGGAGCCGCCGCAGATCGAAGAGCCGACGCCGACCAGGGTTGCCGTCTTCCAGGGGATGTTCAGAACCCGTCTCATAACCGCGGCCAGGATCAGCGAGGTGGAGATCGTGCAGACGATGATCGGAAGGGACTCCCGCCCGGTCTGCAGGATGACACCGAAGTTCATGCCAAAGCCGAGCAGCACCACGGCAGCCTGCAGCACGTATTTTGCCGTCCAGCCGATTCCCTTCTCAAAGCTCCCCCGCTCCTGCCAGAAGAGGGAGAGGACCATGCCGATCAGGATCGCAAAGACCGCACCTCCCACGACAGGGACAAGCTTTCCCAGAATCCAGGAGGGCACGGCAATCGCAAGGCAGGCAGCTATTCCCGGCAGGATGCCCGCTCCTTCCCTTCCGCGCACCGCCGTGCGCACCTTCGTATTTTTCATTTGTGCTTCAGACATTTCTTTCTCCTTTCGCCGCAGGTTCTCTGCGGGATGGCTTTCAAAACCAGGGGAAAGTATAGCGCCCGAATGCAGAAAGGAAAATTTATGATATATTATTTATCGATCAGGATTTTTTATGGATGTAAGAAGAGGAGGGGATTCCATGCTGGACTTTCGCGTTGCCACGTTTCTCTGCGTGTGTCAGACCATGAACTTTACCCGGGCTGCAGAGGCGCTCTCTTTGAGCCAGCCGGCAGTCACCCAGCACATCCATGCCATGGAGGCTTACTATGGCGTCCGGCTCTTTCACTATGAAAAGCGCACTCTTTCGCTCACAAGGGAGGGGGAACTGCTGCGGGACCGCCTCTCTTCGATGGAGCGGGATGAGAACAGAATCCGGGAGGAACTCCGGCAGGGGACTGCCGTCCATCCCCTGCTCTCCCTCGGGGTCACGCGGACGATCGGAGAGTACGCCGCCCTCTCGCCGCTTCTTACCTATCTCAGAGCCCACCCGGACATGAACCTCCACCTACACTACGGCAACACGGAGGAGCTCCTCTCCCTCCTCGATGCGGGCACGATCTCCCTCGCACTGATCGAGGGGAATGTCCCCAAGGGAAAGTACGGAGTGAAGAAATACCGCACCGAGGACTTCTGCGCCGTCTGCAGTGCTGCGCACACCTTTGCCCACGGGACGCCCCGGCAGGTCCGGGACCTCCTTTCTGAGCGCCTCCTTTTGCGGGAGCCGGGGAGCGGCACAAGGAGTATCCTGGAAAAGAGCCTCTCCGCCCTGGGACTTGCCGTCTCCGACTTCCCCTCCTACCTCGAGGTCGAAAACATGCACATCCTGATCCGCCTTCTGGAACAGGACATGGGCATCTCGTTCCTGTACCGGATCGCGGCAAGAGAAGGCCTTTCCTCCGGTGTGCTCCGGGAGATCCCGCTCTCGGACTTTGCGCTGCAGCACGACTTCTCCTTTGTCTGGGACGCCGGCAGCATCTATGCAGCGCGGGAGGAGGCTCTTGCAGGAATGCTCACCCTTCCGGAGACGGAAACGAGCATTTCTCCCACCGCATTCTGATTTCCCTCTCCCCGGTTCCTGGGTCCGTCTGCTCTCTGACCGGGACAAAGCCCTGCCTTTCATAGAATGCAAGGGCCGGCGCATTCTTCTCATAGACGCCAAGCGTCAGCACGGGGTGCCGCCTCTTTGCCGCATCGACAAGGGCGGTGCCGATGCCCCTCCTGCAGAACGCCTCTGCCACAAAGAGGCCCTCCACCTCTGTTCCCGAGAGGCCGAGAAACCCCCGCACCGCTCCCGTTCTCTCCTGCACATCCACGAGGACCTCTGCCTGCGGCAGAGCAGCCCGTACCGTCTCTTGGTGGCTCTCCCAGTACGAGGGATCCACAAAAGCATGGGCTCTCCGATTTCCCGAAAGCCAGATCTCCATCAGGCGGTCAAGATCCTCCTCCCGTGCCTCTCTCACCATGAATCCTCCTCCCCCTCTCTCGTTCTGTCCTGCAGAAGGCCGAAAAAGATGAGCTTCTCCCTCATATCCTCCCAGGTCTTTGGACCGACGCCCGGGATGTTCCGATACCAGCGGGGGTCCCGCGCTGCCGCCCCAGACAGGTCTCCCACCGTGATAATCCCTGCTGCCGCCATGGCCTCATAGATCCGAACTTTGATGCCGATGCGAAGGGCAAGATCCGCCTCTGTGATCTCCTCCCCGGACGCCGGGATGGGAAAAGTCCAGTGCTCTGCCGCGGCGCAGGCTTCTACATTGCGCTCATATCCGTCCCGATACCAGGCTGCGATGAGCGGATCCCGAAGCCTTACCATGGCCTTTCTGTGGTAGGTGCTGACCGTGCCCGCTGTGCGGGAGAGCTCTGTGCCAATCTGTGCATTGCTCTTTCCGTCCAGATATTTCTCCCAGAGGACCCGCTGCTGCTTGGGGACAAGCTGCCCCAGGGCGACATACAGCCCCGCGATCTGGTCCTTCGTCCAGGCATCCGGCGGCGTCTCCTTCGAGATTGCATGGAAGAGATTTTGCGGGAAGGGAAGATTTCTTCCTCCGTGGGGACGGTCCTCCGGTGCGGCGACAAGCTTTAAGATGCTCCCCTCCTCTGCTCCCGGCACCAGCTCCCGGACCCGTTCCACAATCTTTCGGAGCGAGTCCTGCGGGTCCTCTGCATAGCAGGAGGTGACCAGCTCCCTTCCAAAGAGGTGCTCCGGCGTCGCAAGGACCGCGATGTGCCAGCCGTACGCTTCGCCCTTTTTGTTCTTTCTCTGTCGGAAGTCGGAACAGACGAGGTAGGTCTCCATCTCCAGGGACGTGAGGGTGCCCTCGAAGTTCTTCTCC
Organism: uncultured Lachnospiraceae bacterium; assembly: GCA_900318875.1. GTDB lineage: Bacteria > Bacillota > Clostridia > Lachnospirales > Lachnospiraceae > CAG-791. Next base: position 28,851 of record ONMH01000034.1, read on the forward strand.
CCGCCCTTTCCAAAGCCTGCCTTCTCCTTCACCTCAAAGGAGAAGCGCTCCGCATCCGCGTTTTCCTCCAGAAACAGGTCCATGATCTTCTTCTGCCGCCAGGTGGCGAGCTCATCGTCCCACCTGGCATCAAAGTCATATCCGTCCCTTCTGTAATTGGCAAATACCGGCAGCCACTTTTTCGAGAGAAAGCCCGTCCTTCCGTCAAAGAACTTCCCGTAGGCAACATTTCCCCGCCTTGCAAGGATCTCACGCCACTCCCAGGGATCCGTCTTTGGATCTCCGGTCCACCAGCTCTCCGGTGCCGTTCGCTCCTCTGCAGAGAACCCCGGAACTTCCCCCGCAAAGAGCGGGAGGAAGCCGATCTCCTCCACGAGGGCCTCAAGTTCCTCTGCGCTGTGCAGGCACCGGGGATCCGATGCCGGGATCCCCCGCATCTGCCAGATGCCATTTTCCTCTGCCATTGTGACCCTCCTTTCTGCTCTGTGCAGGGCCATTGTACCCCAGGGCGCCGCGCGCAGAAAAGCCGCCTCTCTCCCCGAAACCGTCCTCGCGGCAGAAGGCCTCTGTCATCCTGATCCGGAGACATTTTGATAAAAGTTGTCCTCCCCCATTCATTCCAGAGGACAGAAAGCCGGAGATGGCAGGGCTCTTCACAAGCAGATGCTCCTCCAGGAAAAGCGGGATCCATACGCAGTCCTTCTGCACGGTCTGCTTCTCAAGTTCCTGGTATACCGAAATGCGGACATCCTGATCCGCCATGGGAAAAGGGTTCTGTCAGCCCGTCGTCCAAGGCCTTCCAGGTCCCTGCCGGATCTTTGCCAGGCGATCGAAGATGCTCATAAGCACAAGGCATGCGGAATGGGAATGGCTGCTGCGCCTTGCAGAAACATCCATCCTGTATCCAAGAAGGTGCCGATCATCAGCGTTATGCCTGCCGCTTGCGGGAGTACGCCTGCTCTTTTCCTCTCCGCCACCGGCCTTGCATCGCTTTCTGCGGTATCTGCGCAGCCGCAGAAAGCCCCGGTTTCGATTCCTCGCAGGATCGAAACCGGGGCTTCTGTTGGAGAATACAAAGGAGGTTACTCTTTCACACCGCCGAGCTGCACTCCGCCCACGATGTACTTGGACAGGAGCAGATAGACGATAATGACCGGGAAGATCGAGAAGGCAATGGTCATGTAGACAATGCCCATGTCAAACTTCAGGAAGTCCGCGCTGCGGAGCTCTGCAATCAGAACAGGGAGCGTCTTCTTCGTCTCGGTCTTCAGGACCAGGCTGGGCGTGAAGTAATTGTTCCAGCTTGTGACGAAGGTGAAGATCGCCTGCACGGCGATGGCGGGCTTCATCAGCGGAATCACGATCTTGTTGAAGGTGTAGAACTCCCCGGCGCCATCCATTCTCGCTGCCTCAATCAGGGAGATGGACAGGACCGAATCCATGTACTGCTTCAGGTAGAAAAACGTGGCCGGAGCGGCGATGGAGGGGACGATCAGTCCCACATAGCTGTCCATCAGTTTCATTTTGGTCAGGAGCTGGATAAAACCGAGAGCCGTGACCTGGGTGGGGATCATCATGATCGCCAGGATCAGGGTGTACATCGCCTTTCTCCCCTTAAACCGGTATGCGTGGATCGCATAGGCAGTCATCGTGGAGAAGTAGGTGCACAGGATGGCCGACAGGCCGGACACCAGCACCGAGTTGAGCATGCCCCGGACCACCGGCTGCGTGCTGTGCAGCATGCCGGCAAAGTTCTTGGCCAGATTCCCGCCGGGAACGACGGTAAAACCACGGGAGAGTTCCCCGTTGCTTCTTGTGGCGTTGATAAACAGGATATAGAACCACACGAGGCAGAGAAAGGACATCAGAATCAGCACCAGATAGGCGAGAAACCGCCTTCCGTGCACGCTGTTATGCGGCTTTTTTGTCATCGCTGTTTTCTCCTCTCATCGATCCGTCTTTTCATCATTGCCAGTGACGTGGAACACCAGGATGCTCAGAATTCCGGTCAGCAGGAACATCAGGACAGACAGGGCACCGCCCATGCCGTAGTTCTTGCTGTACAGGTGCTTGTTCAGCCACATGACCATGGTCATCGTGTTGCGGGCAGGATCCCCAGAGCCGTTGGTCAGGATCTGCGGCACATCGAACATCTGCAGGCCGCCGATCAGGGACGTGATCAGCACGTACACGAGGATCGGCCGAAGCAGGGGAAGGGTGATGCGTCGGAAGATCTGCCCCGCCGTAGCACCGTCGACCTCTGCTGCCTCGAACAGGGTGGGATCAATTCCCATCATGCCCGCCATCAGGAGAATCGTCGTGTTGCCGGTCCACATGATGAAGTTCATGAACCCCACCAGGCTCCTTGTCGCGCCGGTATTCGAGAAGAACTTGAAGGGCTGATGGATCAGCCCCATCTGCATCAGCATGGAGTTCACCGGTCCGCCATCCGCAAACAGGGTGAAGAACAGCATGGCAAAAGCCGAAGCCATGATCAGGTTGGGAAGGTAGATGACCGTCTTGAAAAAGCGCTTCCCCTTCAATTCCAGAGAAGGGTCTGTGAACCATGCCGCCAGAAGCAGCGAGATCAGGATCTGCGGAACAAAGCCGATCAGCCACATGATCAGCGTATTGCTGATGTACTTCCAGAGGTCCGGGCTGGCCAGGATCTTGGCATAGTTGGCAAAGCCGATGAAGTTGGGCCCGATCTGCTTGAGTCCGGAGCGGTAGTTCTCAAAAAAGCTGTTGTAGATTGTGGTTGCCAGCGGGATCAGCTGAAAGACCACAAAGACGATAAAGAAGGGCAGTAGGAAGATATACCCCCAGCGGTTATACCGCATCACTCTCTTGCTCCCCCCGTTGGTTGATTTTGTGTTCGCCGCCATGGGTTTCCCTCCTGAGAATGAAAAAGTGCCTGCCCGTCTTCTGCGTGCAGGCACCTTCTGATTATTGCTACATTACTGCTGATTGATCGCGCAGTCTCAGTCTGTGGTCAGTTCCGGATACTTCTCGGTGATGGCGGTGTTGAATGCTGCCAGCGCATCATCATAGGTTGCATAGCTGCCCTCAAAGTAGCCCTTCATTGCGGTCTGGAACTCCTCGTTGCAGCCCTGATCGTAGTCGGAGATGTTGCTCATATCGACCTTCTCAGCACCTGCTGCCAGCATGGAGTAGGGGTTCTGTCCGCCAAGGAGTGCGAGATTTCCGGAATCATCCGCTGCAAGGGCCTCCAGGACGCTCTTGTTGTTGACACAGTCGGAATCCTTCTGTGCGATCTCCTTCATGATGTCGGGATCGGTGCACATCTTCAGCATGATGTCCTTGACCAGCGTCGGGTTGTCTGTTCCCTCTGCTGCACAGATCCAGGTGCCGCCCCAGTAGAAGGACTGCGGTCCGGTGACAAAGCCCCAGCCGCCGTTGGCTGCGATGGACTGTGCATCATCAGCAGAAAGGCTGAAGTTGAAGAACCATGCGGGTCCAAAGTAGCAGAACACCTTTCCATCCGGATACTTGCCCTTTGCCCAGTCATCACTCCAGAGCTCATAGGTGTTCTCCTCGCCGGCATCTGCCAGAGCCTTGGAGTCATCCACCCACTTCTTGATGTTGTCGTCTACGTTGACCTTGCCGTCAACCACCCAGGGAGTCGTCACGTTGTTGGAGTAGACACGATAGGTGTCATTCACAGAGCACATCGTGTAGCCCGCATCCTTTGCCTTGGCGGCGGCGTCGTTGAACTTGTCCCAGGAATCCAGCTGCGACTGTACCTCATCCGGATCGTCGGTGCCGAGGACAGCCTTGGCTGCCTCGCGGTTGTAGATGAGTCCTGCGGAGCAGGCCTGCCAGGAGATACCGCGCTGTGCGCCGTTGGCGTCTGTGACGATATCCTTTGTGTACTGATACTGATCCTTGAGATCATCTGCGGTGATGCCAAGCTCATCCATGCTCATGGCAACCGCCGGATCTGCATTCATGTACTTGAGTGCGTAGTCTGCCTCGACGAGGAAGATATCAACCTTGTCATCTGCTGCCGCATCTGCCGTAATGGTCCACTTTACCGTGACATCGCCGATCTTGCCGGTGGTGTCATCCACCTTCTCATATCCCGGATAGTGATCCGTGATTCTGGACTGGAACTCGGTATTCCAGCACTGGATGTTCAGGACCTTGCCCTCATCCGCTCCGGTATCCGCTGCTGCCTCGGTTGCTGCCTCCGTTGCTGCAGGAGCTGCCTCAGTCGCTGCAGTGGTAGCTGCCTGAGTCGCTGCCGTCGAAGACGCAGTGTCACTGCTTCCTGAGGAACCACAGCCTGCAAGCATTGCTGCTGCAAAGGATGCTGCAAGAACCGCGCTGACGAGTTTCTTCTTCATAATCTTACCTCCCTATCTGTAAGTGGTAATCTGAGCGGGACGATCCCTTTATCGTCCGCCTGATAACTAAATCGTTTACGTTACTAATGTACCCTCATTTTCCACAAAACGCAATAGGTATTTCTCATATTCTCCAACATTTTTTGCAGGCATCTTGTCGTTTCCCATGATTATTACTCAATTTTTCGCTGTTTGTACCGTGATATTTTGGGGTATTTATCCAATGATTCATGAAATCGTTTAATATGCCGCTTCCTTCTACCCGCTGTCAACGAAACTTTCGTGCCCTGCAGCAGTCCGCTTCGTCAGGATCTGCTCATACAGGAGCAGGAAGCATGCCGGCACGAATCCAAAGTACGGAGCTGTGTGCCTGCATGGAATAAAAAAGGTGTACTGCCGAAGCAGCACACCTTTACGATTCCTGTTGCTTAATGGTTATCGGGCTGTCAGGGGGCAGACTTTTCCGGACACCGCCGTCCCAATCCCTTTCCAGCGTACCTTAAAGCATTATCCCGTGCTGTTATGCACGATATTCTGCGCTCACAGCTTCTCAAATACCGGCATCGCATCGAGCGGCGCTGCCGTATGAAGGATTCTCCCTCCCTCGTACACGCTGCCGTCCCTGGTATCTCTCCAGGTACCTGCCGGCAGGTAGACGTCCCGCTCCCGCTCTCCCAGGTGGAAGATCGGCGCAACAAGGTACTTTGCGCCAAACATGTACTGATCCTGGAGCTCCCAGCACGTTTCATCCTCCGGGAACTCATAGAACATCGCGCGGATGAGAGGAGACCCGTTCTCCGACGCCTCCTGGTAGAGGCCTTTGATGTAATCGTGCAGACCGATCCGAATGTCGTAGTACTTCTTCAGGATCCGGTACACATCCTCCCCGTAGCTCCAGAGCTCGTTGGGCTGGCCGGTGTGGAGATATCCGCCGCCGAAATCCCTGCTGTCCAGGGGCGGGATTGTGTAGGGTCCCCGGTCCCCATGCATCCGAAGGACCGCCGTGTAGACCGCAAACTCATACCATCGCACAAGGAGCTCCCGGAAATCCGGATCGTCCACGTCGTCCGTCATGAAGCCGCCGATGTCCGTCGTCCACCAGGGGATGCCCGCAAGCCCCATGTTCAGGCCGCACTGGAGCTGATCGTAGAAGGCCTCAAAGGTGCTGGGCACATCGCCGCTCCAGATGACGTTCCCATACTTCTGGCTCCCCGCCCAGCCGCAGCGAAGCAGGTTCACAACCGTCCCGTCCCCGAGATCCTTCATCTTATCGTAGAAGACCCGGCTGTAGAACTGCGGGTAAAGGTTTGTGACGGACAGGGCCGGTCCCGCCGCATAGCGGTAGTGGTCAAAGTCATAGACCCCGAGATCCGGCTCCGAGTTGTCCAGCCAGAAGCCGTCGATGCCGAGGTCGTAGTAGTTTCGCCTGCAGACGTTCCAGACGTACTCCCGCGCCTTCGGATTGAAGACATCGATCTCCACACAGTCTCCCTGATAGTCATAGGTCTGCAGGGCACCTCGCTCGGTCTGCATGAGAAGCCCCTGGTCCAGCATCGGGCCGAAGTTCTCGGACCTTCTGTCCACCGAGGGCCAGACGGAGACGATGACCTTCACGCCCATCGCATGGAGCTCCTCCACCATGGCCTTCGGATCCGGCCAGTAGGTCCTGTCGAACTTCCAGTCGCCCTGGACTGTCCAGTGGAAGAAGTCGATGACAATCTGATCAATTTTAATCCCTGCCTTCTGATAGGCCCTTGCGACCTCCAGCACCTCCTCCTGGGTCCTATAGCGGAGCTTGCACTGCCAAAGCCCCATCCTATCCTCCGGGAACATCGGCGCCCTCCCGGTCACGCCGGTGTAGTTCTGCAGGATCTCCTTCGGCGTATCTGCTGCGGTGATCCAGTAGTCCATCTGCCTGGTGGAGGCAGCGGTCCACTCGGTGACCGCCTTGCCAAACACCACGCGGCCGACGGCCGGGTTATTCCACAGCATGCCGTATCCAAGGCTCGAGACGAGGAACGGCACGGTGATCTGGGAATTTCTCTGGACGAGCTCCAGCTCACACCCCTTCAGGTCCATGTACTTCTGCTGGTACTGGCCCATGCCGAAGATCTTCTCGCCGTCATTTCCCTCAAAGCGGACCTCGAGGGAGTATTCGGTCCCGCCGATGATCCCCTTCCAGGTGCGGCTCTCGATCTTGAGGCATCTCGACTCCCGGGAGATCGTCCCGTCATAGCTGCGAAAGTACTCCCGCAGGATCTTCTCTCCCTTCTTATAAAACGTGATCACGCCCGCATCGTTTACCGTAGCCGAAAGATCTCCGTTTGTGATCCTCGCCTCGGTGCGGGTCCTCATGCCGCCCCACGGGGACTTCTCCTCATAGCTTCTGATTTCGACTCCTGCCGGCGTCCGGTCCGCTTCCTCCGTCAGCGCCCAGTCCGTGTCCTGGATCTCCAGAAGCTTTGTAGCCCGGACCCGGAGGGAATTCTTCCCCCAGCTCTCGATCCGCAGCGTCTCCCCGTTCCGTTTTGCCTCCAGCACCCCATTCCTGTTGAAAAACTGCATCGCATCCTCCTTTTTCAGGTTTTTGCCCGGCACCCTTTGCTTTTCTCCGTACTTGTACTATATTGCTTTCATCTGTGAATTACTTGAACAGATTTGACCACCATTGACACAATCCTGATCTCTTGGAGGGCAGCACAGGAGCATGGCAGAGAACACAAAATTGAGCCGCCACATCGGCATTCACGAGCCCGTCTGTCACGGCGGACCGGACTTTCATCTGATGATCCATACCTTTACAGCCAGAGATCCGGTGCGTCCCCACTGGCACGGGGAGTACGAGATCCTCATGTTCACGCAGGGGCAGGGTACGATGCAAATCAACGCAGACCGCTTTCCCTTCTCGGAGGGCACCATCGTCTTTGTGCGCTCCGAGGCGGTGCATGGCATCACCCCGGGGGAGAAAACGCCCTGTGCCTTCTTTGCGGTCTGCTTCGGGCAGGAACTCATCGACAGCGCCGGCGAGGATGCGATCCGGAGGAAGTACATCACGCCGGTGCAGGAAGGGACCCTCCTCTTTCCCTCCTGCATCCGACGGGGGGATCCCCTCTGGGAGCCCCTCCGGGTGCCGCTCCTCGAGATCCAAAGGGCCGGGGCGGAGGGCTTTGCCGGCCGGGAACTCCTCGTCAAGTCGGATCTTCTTCGCATCTGGTACCTGCTCGTCTCCAACCCGGTGCCCGCGGGAAAGACTGCGGATCCGCAGGACGGGCAGTTTCTCCTTCTGCGGCAGATCCTGCTGCGGCTCCAGGCGCGGTATGCGGAGGACGTCACCCTCTCCATGCTCTCTGCCGAGTTTCACATGAGCGAGGGCCAGCTCTGCCGCATCTTCCGCCGGGGCACCGGCATGAGCGTGATCTCCTATCTCAACTACTACCGGATCACGATCGCCTGCAGCATGCTCCGGGAGGGAGAGGCCCCTGTGGGGAGCATTGCCGCCTCCGTGGGCTTTCGGAACATCTCCTACTTCAACCGCATCTTCCGGCGCTTTGTCCACTGCACCCCCGCCGAGTACAGGAAGAGTCCCATCGCACCGGACCTTGCGGATCCCAGCAGCCATCTCCAGCCGTGGGCATAAAAAGGCGGGGCGCTTCTCCCCAAGGAGAAGTTCCCCGTCTCGCTCTTTTCTCTGATTCCCCTGCTCCGCAAACCGCAGCGTCGTCTTTTCCGCAAGGTAGGGGATCAGGTACCGGTCCATCGCCGCGCGGATTCTCGGATAGAGGAGCTCCCGCTGCGCCATGATGCCGCCGCCCAGCACCACCACCTCCGGATTCAGCACGTAGCACAGGTTGGCAATGCCCTCGCCGAGCACATCGCACATGTCGTCGATGGCCGACAGGCAGTCCGGATCCTGCTGCCTTGCCGCTGCAAAAATCCGGATTCCGTCCCAGTCGGACGGGGAATCCTTCTTTTTCTCCGCCACCCTCTCCGAGAGGATGGAGGCGGCGCCGAGCTTTTCAAAGCAGCTCCCCCGCATGTGGAGATACCCGACCTCACACCCCGCGCTGCAGAAGCCGTGCAGGAGCTTTCCGTCAATCACCGCACAGCCGCCGATCCCCGTGCCGACGGTCAGACACAGCATGCTCTGAGTCCCCCGCCCTGCGCCGGTAAGAAACTCCGATAGCCCGGCGCAGTTGACGTCGTTCTCCACCTCACAGGGAAGGTCAAAGGCCTGTCTTGCCGCCTCGCGGTAGCACACCCCCTCGTAGTCCGGGATCGTGGGTCCGCTGTGGACGATGGTTCCGCTCTCCGGATCCACCATCCCGGCCGTGGAGATGGCGATGCCTTCGACGTTCTCTCTCCCCGCTTCCTGCAGGAGGGAGCCGATGATGCCAAGCGCCTTGTCCCGGAGCTGTCCGCCGCCAAGGCTTCCCTCGGAGGCGAGCTTCCCCCGATGGGAGAGCATGACCCCTCCGTCCGGAAGGGGCTCTGCCAGGGCATACTTGACCGCCGTGCCCCCGATGTCCAGTACAATACAGCTCTTCACGCTGCACCCTCCGTCAAAAGAACTTCTCCCGGGCACTCCGGATCTTTTTCGCTGCTTCCTGTACCGTATCCATGTCCTGTGCGGAGAGCGGTGTCAGCGGTGCCCGCACGGAGCCGATGTCGATGCCCTCGTTGATTCGCAGGATCTCCTTGATCACCGCATACATGTTTGCATGGGTGCTGCACATCGTGTAGATGATGTCATCCGCCGCATACTGCAGGGCCCTTGCCCGCTCCAGATCCCGGCTCTTTAATGCTGCGTCCATGGCAAGGTACAGATCCGGCATCACACCGTAGGTGCCGCCGATCGCGCCCTCCGCGCCGATCAGCCGTCCGGAGATGAACTGCTCATCGGGGCCGTTGAAGATGATGTAGTCGTCCCCCGCATCCATCTTGAACATCTGGATGTCCTGCACCGGCATGGAGGAGTTCTTGACGCCGATCACACGGGGATTCTCACGCATCTTGGCAAACAGGCCTCTGGTCAGGGCGACCCCTGCAAGCTGGGGGATGTTGTAGATCACAAAGTCCGTGTTCGGCGCCGCATCGGAGATGTCATTCCAGTACTGCGCGATGCCGTACTCCGGCAGGTGGAAGTAGATCGGGGGAATGGAGGCAATGGCATCCACACCGCACTTCTGGGCATGGGCTGCCAGGATCCTGGAGTCCCTGGTGTTGTTGCAGGCCACATGGCAGATCACTGTCAGCTTCCCCTTTGCCACCTGCATGACGTTCTCGAGAATCGTCATGCGCTCCTTTGGATCCAGATAGATGCACTCCCCGGAGGAGCCGTTCACATAGATGCCCTTAACCCCGCTGTCCACAAAGTACTGGGTCAGCGCCCGGACGCGTTCCGGGCTGATATCGCCGTTGTCATCATAGCAGGCGTAGAACGCCGGCAAAATCCCCTTGTATTTTTCCAGATTTCTCATTTTCTCCTATGTCTCCTCTCTCCCGTCTTCTCAGCCCTTGACCGCGCCCATGGCAATGCCCTGGGTGAAGTACTTCTGGAAGATCAAAAATACCGTCAGTATCGGCACCGCCGCCAGGGCAGCGCCCGCCATGATCAGGCCGAAGTCCGTCGCATTCTCCGCCTGGAGCTTTGCAATGCCCAGGGAGATCGTCAGGTTGCTCGTGGAGGACAGCATGATCAGCTGCATGAAGTAGTCGTTCCAGCTGCTGATGAAGGTGAAGATCGCAAGGGCGCCGATGCCGGGCTTTACCATCGGGATCACGACGTCCCTCGAGCATCTCCGTGGGAACGCCCTCGGAGAACTGCTTCATCAGAAAGACACCGAACGGCCAGCCCACCGTAGGGAAGATCACCGCCCAGATCGTATTGTACAGTTTCATCGCGGACATCTGCCGGATGAGAGGGATCAGGATGACCTGCTTGGGCAGTGCCATTGCCGCGACGATCAGGGAGAACAGCAGCGCCTGGCCGCGGAAGCGCTTCTTTGCCAGGGCATAGCCTGCCATGGTGGCTGTAGCGCAGGTGAGTGCCATGGCGGCCACCGCCATGAACACCGTGTTCACCATCCAGCGGATGGCTGCCGGAACCTCCGGTCCTGCCGTGATCACAACGGGGCTGCCCGTCCCGGACAGGCCCGAGCTGAAGGGCAGGTGGATCTCCCAGAGCGGCGCCCTCTGTCTCGAGAAGAGCTTCTGGAAGTTGGCAAGGGTCCACTGGGTCGGCCACCAGACCGGGGTCACCGAGTTCACTTCCTTTGCCGTCTTGAAGGCTCCTGTCACGATCCAGTAGAGCGGGAACAGGAACAGGAAGGCCAGAATCAGCAGTACCACCAGGCACAGGACCCGGTAGGCCGACAAATGGTGTACGTCATGTCTCTTGTTGTCCTTTTCCATCTGTTCTCACCTCTCCCTGGCAAACCGAAACTGGACCGCTGAGAGGATGGCGATGAAGATCGCGAGCATCACACCCATCGCATTGGCGTATCCGTATCGATAGAGCTTAAACGTCGTGTAGTAGATGTAGTACATCACCGTGTCCGTGGAGTGGTTGGGTCCGCCGGAGGTTAGGAGCTGAATCAGTGCGAAACACTGGAAGCTGTTGATCGTGGTGATGACCAGGATGTAGAGTGTCGTGGGCATGATGTTGGGCCACTTGATCCTCCAGAACACCTGCAGATCGGTGGCGCCGTCCACCTGCGCCGCCTCGATCAGGGAGGCGTCCACGTTTCCGAGGGCGGAGACGTACAGGACGATCGGCTGACCCACGGAGGTGGTCAGAAGGATCAGGATGATGCAGCCGAGGGCGTATCTCTCATCGCCCAGCCAGTTGATGCGCTGATCGATCAGACCCAGGTTCGTTCCGACGTAGTTGAAGATGCCGTAGTAGTTGTTGAACATCCACTTCCACACCACCGTGACGGCAACGGAGCCCGTGATCACGGGGAGGTAGAACACGATGCGGAAGAACGAGAGGAGCTTTCCGGGCATCTGGTAGATCGCACTGGAGACCCACAGGGAAAAGATGCAGGTCACCGGAACCGACACCACGACGATGACGAAGGTGTTGCGAAGCGCCCGGAGGAAGATCGGGTCCTTCCAGAGTTCCACGTAGTTCGCAAACCCGATAAAGGTATCCGCGGCATCCTTTCCCATCGTGGAGTCAAAGAAACTGGTGACCACGCACAGGATCATGGGAATCACCACAAATCCGATGAAGAAGAACAGAGACGGGAGGAGGAAGAGATAGGCGGACCTTGTCTCCCTTCTCACGAGGACTTTGCTTCTTTGAGGCTGTGCCGTCTGCATTCAGGCGCTCTCCTTTCTGTTACCCCCTTTGCAAGACATGCACCCCGCAGAACGGGGTGCACGTCCTCTCTTACCTGTCAGACTTTCTCAGGAGGTTGCTGCCGCAAGTGCTGCATTGGCAGTGGTATCGAAGTTTGCGGTTTCTGTCGGGATGTCGCTTCCCGTTCCGATGGACTGAAGCATGTTCCACCATGCGGTTCTTGCCTCCGCCCAGCCGGGCGTGACCTGATAGTAGTCGCCCATCTTCGGCATGAAGTAGTCAGTGAACATCTGCATCGTATCCGCCGTGTCGGTTCCCTCATACACGTTGCCCATGTTCTGGTGAACCGGGAAGAAGCCGGCTGCCAGGACGGCCTTGCTGGCCTCGGTCCCGTCGTTGCACATGAAGTCGATAAAGGTCTTTGCTGCGGCGATCTTGTTCTCATCGCCGTTGTCGAAGATACCAAAGCCCCAGATACCGCCGCAGAGCTTTGCATCGCCGGACTCGGTCGGGAATGCCATCGGAAGAATGGTGTCGCCGTCATTGGTCAGACCTGCGTCGTTGTTGTCAGTGTTGTTCTGCTGGGAAGCGTTCCAGCACAGGCTCATTGCGAGGACGCCCTGGCGGAAGAGGTTGATCTCGTCGCCGCCCACAAGGGAAGCGTCGAAGTTGATGCCATTCTGATCATAGAGGGCCTTCAGGGCCTTGTTGTTCTCATCGGAGGAGACGGTGTAAGCTGTGTGGTCCGCGTTCGTGAAGGTGCCGCCGTACATGTTGTTGACAAGAGCACGGGTACCCTGGTCACCGCCCTGGCCTGCGCAGTAGACGGCTGCCACATCGGTCTGGCCGCTGTCATAGACTGCCTGCACTGCCTTCAGGAAATCCTCGGTGGAATTCCAGGTGTGGTTCTCCTCATCCAGGTACTGAAGGGCGTCTGCCTTCTCAAACATGTTCCGGTTGATTGCCATACAGTGGGCGACCATGCACAGCGGATACTCATAAACCTTGCCGTCAGATGCCGTGCATGCGGAGCGGATCGTGTCATACAGATCCGAAGCGGAATCCCCGGACATCAGATCGGAGAGATCCACCATGAGTCCCCTTGCGCCCCAGTTGGCGACCAGTCTCTCCGGTCCCTCGAGGACCAGATCCGGTGCCTGTCCGCCCTCGATGGCGGTGTTGACCTGATCGTCGCCGTTGGTGTAGTCGAGATATTCCACGGTCACCTTGATGCCGGGATACTTTGCATTGAAATCAGAGATGAGGGAATCGACGGTTGCGGAGTCTCCCCAGTTTCCGACAGGGTAGGTCCAGAGCGTCAGGTCTGCCGTGAGATCGCTGCCCTCTGCAGTACTCTCCGTTGCCACGGTGTCTGCCTCGGTGGAAGCAACAGCTGCCGTCGTCTGCTCCGTAGCAGCGGTGTCCTCTGCGGCAGACGTGCTGCTCCCCGATGAGCTTCCGCAGGCAGCCAGGGATGCTGCCATCACCGACGCCATTCCCAGTGCGACAAGTTTCTTTTTCATGTATTCCTCCTTCGATCTTGCAATCTGCAGGTTTCCCTTTGCCCTTTGCTAAAAGCCTGCATCCTTCAGCGCATCTGTAAACCGCTTTGTGATTACCTGAGGCCTTGTGATGATAGATCCCACCACTGTGGAAAAGACCCCCAGCTGGGTCACCCGCACCAGCTTCTGCGGCGTATCGATGTTCCCCTCTGCGATCACCCGGTGCTTTGCCTTCTCCAGGATCGTCCGGATGATCTGAAAGTCGTCCGCCTCGATGTGATTCCCCTTGCTCTCCGGGGTGTATCCCACCATGGTGGTTCCGACAAAGTCAAAGCCCAGTTCGTCTGCATACAGCGCCTCCTCCACCGTGGAGCAGTCCGCCATGAGAAGCTGATCCGGGCAGCGGTTTCTGACCTCTTCGTAGAACTCCTTTAAGGTCTTTCCGCCCGGCCGGAGCCGGTCCGTTGCGTCCAGGGCGATGATCTCGGGCTTTACCTCCAGGAGCTCTTCGATCTCCTTCATCGTGGGAGTGATGTAGATGGAACTGTCCGGATAATCCCGCTTCACAATGCCGATGATCGGCAGGTCCACGTTCTTCTGGATCTCGGCGATGTCCTCCTTCGTGTTGGCCCGGATGCCCTTCGCACCGCTCTGGGCCGCAGCCAGGGCGAACCGCCCCATGATAAAGGAAGAGTGCATCGGCTCATTCGGCAGTGCCTGACAGGAGACGATCAGCTGTCCCTTCAGGGAGTCAATCTTTTTCTGAATTGCTGGTTCCATATCGCTTTCCTCCTCCGCATGAATTCAAGATAACATATGAGAAAATTATTTTCAATCTTGTTATTCGTAAAAAATTAATTTCCATTTTTGTGCAATTTCACAGTATACCATGCTGATTTCGTTCGGTTTTTCCGGCATTTCATTCCATTTCTTCATGGGTCCCATGCAAAAGAAACTGCCTGGCACCGTCTCGGCACCAGGCAGCAAAGCTGCAGTTCGTTCTTTACCGGTCCTCGTAGCGGTCCACGATCGCCGCTGCGGTCTTTCTGTTGTTCTCCCTGGACTCCTCCGGGTTTCTCTGATAGTACAGCTGAAACAATACCTCCACGATGTAGAGCTGGCTCATCTTTGCTCCCATGGAGCCGCCCTCCAGGGGCCCCTCCTTGGAGCCGCAGATCAGAACCGTGTCCGCGTACTTCGTCAGGGCGGACTTGGGATAGCGGGTGATCACGGAGATCCTGGCGCCGCAGGCTCTGCCGAGGGATGCAACCCGCACGTTGTCGGAGGTGGACCCGGAGTAGGAGATGAAAATCAGCATGTCCTCCGGGGTCAGCATGGAGGCCGCCATGGCCTGCATGTGGGTGTCCACCACATACTGGACCTTCGGCGTGATGTGCAGAAACCGCCCCTGGGCCTCCTCCGCCGTGATCATGGAGTTTCCGACGCCGAGGAAGAAGATGCGCCTTGCGGCGGTCATCATCTCCACGGTTTTCTCCACCACATCCCGGTCCAGCAGCGCGCTGGTCTCACGGATTGCGGAGAGGTTGTTGCTCAGGATCTTCTGGAACAGGCTCTCCTCCTGTGCCTCCTCTTCCTTCTCGCTGGTCCCCTCATGGGCCACCTGCTGCCCGTCGTGGAGCGAGAGGGAAAGCTGCATCTTGAAGTTCTGATAGCCCTTGATCTGAAGCGTGCGGCAGAAGCGGTGCACCGAGGCCTCCGCGACCCCACACCCCTCTGCGAGTTCTGTGATGGACATGAAGGGGACGTCCTGTGCATTCTGCAGCACGTAGTCCGCGATCTTCTTCTCCGTCTTTGTGAACTGGTTGTAGTTCAGCTGAATGCTCAGCAGCAGGTTTCCATTGTCCTGTTCCATTGCCCCTGACCTTCCTGCAGCGCCGCAGCACCTGCATGTGAAAGATATATTATTTTTTATACAAAACGTGGCAAAAATTTCATTTTTATCATATCCGTTTTGCTACAGTTTTTCCAGTCAGCACGACTGACGATATTTCCCGCCCGGTTCTGGACAAAACCGCCAAAAAGAGAAGCCGGAAAGAAACCTTTGCAGACCAAAAAAGCGGGGCAGCTTCCGAAGAAAACACCCCGCAGGTTTCCCGTTGCGTCCGGGTTTTCCTCCTGACAGACCAGGGGAAAAGGGACCTGTCACAGGTACAGGTCTTCCAGGAGGGAGAGGCCGGCCCTGGTCCGGAACACCCTCTCCCGGAACGTCCGAATGGTCTCCTCTGTCATCGAGGACTCATCTGCGTTCACGAGAAAGTCCGCCTCCAGGAGGATTTGATAATCCATCCCGTCCACACCAGTGTAGGTGTGGTGGTGGGAGACGAGGTAGACGATGCGGTCCCGTTCCTCCTCTGCCAGAGGGTAGTCCCGGTAGAAGTCCTCTGTCAGAGGGCCGCCCTCCTCTTCCTGGTACTTTCCCGCGGTGTTTCCGTACTTCTCCCGGCAGAGCGGGCAGGCGATGTCATGGGCAATAGCAGCAAGTTCCAGGATCTTTTGGGTCTTCGGATCCAAGCCCTCGGAGAGGCCGATGGTCCTTGCAAAGCCCCAGACCTTCAGGAAGTGATTGATGTCGTGGACTCTGACCCTGCTGGTCTTACTGTAAAATGCGGTCATCTCCCGGACCGCGCGTGCGGTGATTTCTGACATGGTTTTTCCTCTCCGGCCGTCTCCGGCCTCCTGATGGTGTCTTTCTCTCAATGTCTCTATGGGCAGAGTGTAGCCGCTTTCTGCGGGAAAGGAAAGAACAAAAACACCGCCTCCTCCGACAGGCGAAGGGGCGGTGCTCCGGATCTTTATAGTTCAGGCGCGCACAACGCTGATGCGCTCCTGGATGTGATCTCCGTGCTCGATCTCATCGACCATGGCAATGGCATAGTCTGCATAGGAGATAATGGACTCTCCGCGGTCATTGAGGACAAGCTCCTCGCCGCCCTGCAGGTACTTCCCGGCCTGCTCTCCGTCCGCCTGGAAATCCCCGGCGGTGCTGATGGAAGTCCACTTCACATCGTGTCTCTCCCGGAGCTCTCCGAGGGCCTTTGCCATTGCCGCAGCAAGGGGCTTGAAGGCATCCGGGAAGTCCTTTCCCTGGGAGACGGTTGCCGTGTGTGCGGGATCGACATGAAGCTCCCCTCCCATTGCAATCGCAATGGAAGGGGTATCCCTCCTGTTGCGGTTGCTCCGGTCAGGTTTGACGGTCAGTGCAGATGCTATGCAAATGTGACATAACAATCTGTCTGTGCC
>ONMH01000129.1 GCA_900318875.1 uncultured Lachnospiraceae bacterium
CATGATCATCTTGATAAGAGCTGGGGGATTGTTGCAATCTCCCGGCATGGAGGTCGTGACTTTGCAGCACGAGGCACTTTACCCCGTGAATAGTAACGAGAATTATCCCGACAAACTGAATTTTCTGTTGACACCCAATGAGGCGGCAGATATACTATGACGGTGTGGCTTTTTGCCACATCGTCATATTTTTTTCCACTATATTTTTGGCAAGGAGGTGAAATAGAATGCCAACATTTAACCAGCTCGTTAGAAAGGGACGCCAGGCTTCCACAAAGAAGTCCAAGGCACCCGCTCTGCAGGTAGGCTTCAACTCTCTCAAGAAGAAGCCCATCGACCAGTCCGCTCCCCAGAAGAGAGGCGTCTGCACCGCAGTGAAGACCGCCACCCCGAAGAAGCCGAACTCCGCGCTCAGAAAGATCGCCAGAGTCAGACTCTCCAACGGTATGGAGGTTACCTCTTACATTCCCGGAGAAGGCCACAACCTTCAGGAGCACTCTGTGGTCATGATCAGAGGCGGCCGTGTAAAGGATCTTCCTGGTACCAGATACCACATCATCCGCGGCACACTGGACACTGCAGGCGTTGCGAACCGCAAGAAGGCCCGCTCCAAGTACGGCGCGAAGAGACCGAAAGCTGCAAAGTAATACTTTCTAATTTGAAATGAGTGTTGGATTCTATTTTGTAAGGAGTTTCTGTACAGAACTTTGAGCGGAATGGATACAGCATGGACACAGACAATTAGTGAGTACCGATGAATTATCATGTGATAAGGAGGGAAGTATCATGCCGCGTAAAGGACATGTACAGAAAAGAGATGTATTAGCAGATCCCTTATACAACAGCAAGGTCGTCACAAAGCTCGTCAACAGCATCATGCTGGACGGCAAGAAGGGCGTCGCACAGAAGATTGTATACGGTGCATTTGCAAAGGTTGAGGAAAAGGCAGGCAAGCCCGCACTCGAGGTATTCGAGGGCGCTATGAACAACATCATGCCGGTTCTCGAGGTCAAGGCGAGACGTATCGGCGGTGCGACCTACCAGGTCCCGATCGAGGTCAGACCTGAGAGAAGACAGGCTCTGGCACTTCGCTGGCTGACCATGTTCTCCCGCAAGAGAGGCGAGAAGACCATGGAGGACAAGCTCGCAGGAGAGATCCTCGATGCCTACAACAACACAGGCGCATCTGTCAAGCGCAAGGAAGACATGCACAAGATGGCAGATGCAAACAGAGCATTCTCTCACTACCGTTTCTGATTGCTTCAGGAACGTGATACAAGATTGCTTGTTGGTTCCATTACTTAGGAGGAAATACCTGTGGCACAATCAGTAACGAGAGAATATCCCCTGGACAGAACCAGGAACATCGGTATTATGGCGCATATCGATGCAGGTAAGACCACGCTGACCGAGCGCATCCTGTATTATACCGGTGTAAACTACAAGATTGGTGAGACCCACGACGGCACCGCAACCATGGACTACATGGCACAGGAGCAGGAGAGAGGTATCACCATCACGTCCGCGGCAACCACCTGCCACTGGACGCTGGAGGACCACCACAAGAAGAAGGCCGGTGCTCTGGAGCATCGTATCAACATCATCGATACCCCCGGTCACGTCGACTTCACCGTCGAGGTCGAGCGTTCCCTGCGCGTTCTGGATGGTGCAGTAGGTGTGTTCTCCGCAAAGGGCGGCGTTGAGCCCCAGTCTGAGAACGTATGGCGCCAGGCTGACAAGTACAATGTCCCCCGTATGGCATTCGTCAACAAGATGGACGTGATCGGTGCCGATTACTATGGCTGCGTGGATCAGATCCGCGACAGACTCGGCAAGAACCCGATCATGATCAACATCCCGATCGGCAAGGAGGATTCCTACATCGGCCTGATCGACCTGTTCGAGATGGATGCGTACTATTATAAGAACGATGACGGCACGGACATTGAGATCAAGCCGGTTCCGGATGACCTCAAGGACGACGCGCAGATGTATCACGATCAGATGGTCGAGCAGATCTGCGAGCTGGACGATGCGCTTCTGGAGAAGTTCCTCGATGGCGGCGAGGAAGCTGTCACCATCGACGAGATGAAGGCAGCACTGCGCAAAGCAACCTGCGAGGGCAGAGCTGTCCCAGTTGTGTGCGGTTCCGCATACAAGAACAAGGGTGTCCAGAAGTGCCTGGATGCCGTCATCGAGTACATGCCCTCCCCTCTGGACATTCCTCCGGTACAGGGCACGGATCTCGACGGCAACCCGGAGACGAGAGAGTCGGATGACTCCGAGCCTTTCAGCGCGCTCGCATTCAAGATCATCTCCGATCCGTTCGTCGGAAAGCTTGCATTCATGAGAGTCTACTCCGGCACCTGCAAGGCGGGCTCCTACGTGCTCAACTCCACGAAGGACAAGAAGGAGAGAGTGGGACGTCTCCTTCAGATGCATGCCAACAAGAGAAAGGAGATCGATGAGGTCTTCTCCGGAGATATCGCAGCAGCCGTCGGTCTCAAGGACACCGGCACCGGCGATACCCTCTGCGACGAGCAGCATCCGATCATCCTCGAGTCCATGGAGTTCCCGGATCCCGTCATCGAGCTCGCCATCGAGCCCAAGACCAAGGCCGGCCAGGACAAGCTGACCGACGCTCTGCAGAAGCTGGCAGAAGAGGATCCTACCTTCAAGGCCCACACCGACACCGAGACCGGTCAGACCATCATCGCCGGCATGGGCGAGCTGCACCTGGACATCATCGTCGACAGACTCCTTCGCGAGTTCCATGTCGAGGCAAATGTCGGTGCTCCGCAGGTCGCTTACAAGGAGACCTTCACAAAGCCCGTCGATCAGGAGTACAAGTACGCAAAGCAGTCCGGCGGCCGCGGCCAGTACGGACACTGCAAAGTCAAGTTTGAGCCCATGGATCCCAACGGGGATACCGAGTACAAGTTTGACAACGAGGTCGTCGGCGGCAACATTCCGAAGGAGTACATCCAGCCCATCAGCGATGGTATTGAGGAGGCCATGAAGTCCGGCTCCCTCGGCGGATATCCGGTGACCGGCATTCATGCGACGGTCTACGATGGATCCTATCACGAGGTCGACTCCTCCGAGATGGCATTCCACATCGCAGGAAGCCTCTGCTTCAAGGCAGCTATGGAGAAGGCAGCTCCGACTCTGCTCGAGCCCATCATGAAGGTCGAGGTGACCATGCCCGAGGAGTACATGGGCGATGTCATCGGCGACATCAACTCCAGACGCGGCCGTGTGACCGGCATGGAGGACATTCCGTCCGGCAAGCAGGTCAACGCCTTCGTTCCTCTCGCTGAGATGTTCGGCTATGCAACGGATCTTCGTTCTATGACCCAGGGCCGCGGCAACTACTCGATGTTCTTCGAGAAGTACGAGCCCGTGCCGAAGAACGTGGCAGAGAAGGTTCTCGACGAGAGATCAAAAGAGACGGGAAAGCGCTGATTGGCCGGAAAGGCACAGAGCGCAGCTCCCTGTAAAGTTCCACAATAATGTGCCCGTTTGCTGCCCCTGGCGGGCGGCAAACTGCTTGATTTCAATAGTCCATTCAAGTATAATATTTGTCAGTGACTGACGACCGTGACTGGCGCATTAGCGTTTCACGATAATGTCAAGGCTGTGAAGCGGGGATGTTTCAGTCACTGGCAGATGTGTTCACATTAAAATTCCAAGGAGGAATTAAAACAATGGCGAAAAAGCATTTCGACAGAACAAAGCCGCATGTAAACATCGGCACAATCGGTCACGTCGATCATGGTAAGACTACTCTGACCGCTGCCATCACCGCAGTGCTGTCCGAGAGACTTGGTGTTGATCCGGCCGTTCCGTTCGATCAGATCGACAAGGCTCCTGAAGAGAAGGCCCGTGGTATAACCATTAACTCTGCTCACATCGAGTACGAGACTGCAAAGAGACACTATGCACACGTCGACTGCCCTGGCCACGCTGACTATGTCAAGAACATGATCACCGGCGCAGCACAGATGGATGGCGCTATCCTCGTTGTTGCTGCAACCGATGGTGTCATGGCTCAGACCCGTGAGCACGTCCTGCTTGCAAAGCAGGTCGGTGTTCCGAAGATCGTTGTCTTCCTGAACAAGTGCGATATGATGGACGATCCCGAGCTCATCGAGCTGACCGAGATGGACATCAGAGACCTGCTCAACGAGTATGGCTATCCGGGAGATGACACCCCGATCATCAAGGGCTCCGCTCTGAAGGCTCTCGAGAATCCGGGAGAGAAGAACCAGTGGACCGACGCCATCATGGAGCTCATGGATACGGTTGATAGCTACATTCCGGATCCGGTCCGTGACAACGA
This sequence comes from uncultured Lachnospiraceae bacterium, assembly GCA_900318875.1. Classification (GTDB taxonomy): domain Bacteria; phylum Bacillota; class Clostridia; order Lachnospirales; family Lachnospiraceae; genus CAG-791. The sequence goes on from ONMH01000129.1 coordinate 4,343, forward strand.
CAAGCCGTTCCTTATGCCCATCGAGGATGTCTTCACCATCTCCGGCCGTGGCACGGTTGCAACCGGCCGTGTGGAGCGTGGTATGCTGAAGCTCAACGATCCCGTTGAGATCGTCGGCATTAAGGAGGACACTCTTACTTCCGTCGCTACCGGTATCGAGATGTTCCGCAAGACCCTCGACTATGCAGAGGCTGGTGACAACATCGGTGTTCTGCTTCGTGGTATCAACAGAACCGATATCGAGAGAGGCCAGGTTGTTGCAAAGCCCGGCACTGTGACCTGCCACAAGAAGTTCACCGCTCAGGTCTACGTTCTGACCAAGGATGAGGGTGGCCGTCACACTCCTTTCTTCAACAACTATCGTCCTCAGTTCTACTTCAGAACAACGGATGTTACCGGTGTCATCACTCTTCCTGAGGGAACCGAGATGTGCATGCCTGGTGATCACGTTGAGATGACCATCGAGCTGATCCACCCCATCGGAATGGAGGAGGGACTTACCTTCGCTATTCGTGAGGGCGGCAGAACTGTCGGATCCGGCCGTGTTGTTTCCATCCTCGACTAATCCACAGGTAAATCTCTGAATGACAGCGCCCCGCTGGCAGCAATGCCGGCGGGGCGTTTTTGCGTGCGTGAAACTTCGGATATCCCGGCTGAAGGCGGAT
>ONMH01000141.1 GCA_900318875.1 uncultured Lachnospiraceae bacterium
CTGCCGCTCCGACAGCGCCGCCCTCTTTTCCGCGGTCAGAGACCGGATTCAGGAGCTGGAGGACTTTACCGGGTACAGCGCCCGCAGCATCGGCAGGATCTTCAACACATACGCCGGCATGAGCCCGAAGACGTTCGCGCAGTTCATCCGGGATTTCCGGAAATTTGCTGGTACCACTCCCAGAGAGTACCACCGCCAGATCATCGCAGCGGACTACGTGCAGAAGTTCATTGTGACCTGACGATAGGGTCCTTGCCGCAATCCGCTCCCTGTGCTGCGTTCATCATAACTTTTCCCTGCAGGCCTGCTCTCACAGCTCCGCTGTTTCGGATGCCGTCTCAGTGGGCTTCTTTTTGCGCTGCTTCCGCACGAAGCGGTACATCTCGTTTTCCATTGCCATGACCTTAGGGACAGGAACCGGCTGGAACAGGGGAAGTTTCATGACCCTGCGGGTCCGGACGATGGCATAGACGGCAAGGAGCGCAAATATCAGAGGGACTGCACCATAGATCATGGAGCGGGCGTCCGGGTTCCTGGAGATTCTTGTAAAAATCGGAACTGGACAGTGCGCTGCATCTTTCTCTTCAATGCTGTTTTCCAGTACAGTCCTCCTGCTTTGCTGCGATACAGCAAAAAGAGACAGGAGGGAGTTTTCCCTTCTGTCTCCTGAAAGATCATGATCTTTGGCTCAGCCGGCCTGCTCCAGCACGGGGCGGAACGGGATCCCGACGGCGCGCAGCACATCGGATGCCTCGGAGACCGGAACAATGGTCAGCCGGTCCAGGACCTCCTGCTGCACGTCCTTCAAATCCTCCACGTTCTCCTTCGGGATGAAGACCTTCGTGACACCTGCCCGCTGTGCGGCCATCAGCTTCTCCGGAAGGCCGCCGATTGCGGTCACCGCACCGCGAAGGGACATCTCGCCTGTCATCGCGATATGGCTGTCCACCGCATGACCTGTCACCAGGGAGGCGATTGCCGTCGTCAGCGTGATACCGGCAGACGGTCCGTCCTTGGGCACAGCGCCCTCGGGCACATGGATGTGCAGATCATTCTCCTCAAACAGCTGTGCCTTCTCCGGGAACATGGACTTCACGACGCTCACTGCGATCTGTGCGGACTCCTTCATCACATCACCGAGTTTTCCGGTCAGGATCAGCTTTCCGGAGCCCCTGGTGAAGAGCGTCTCGATGTAGAGGATCTCGCCGCCGACCTGCGTCCAGGCAAGGCCGGTCACAACGCCGGGCTTCGGGTTCTCGAGTACGCTGTCGTGATGGACGGGGTGCATATCGAGGTCCTCCCGGAGGCCGCCCTCGGTCACTGTGACCGTTGCCTTCGGATCACTGGAGATCTTCACGGCTGCATTCCTGCAGAGCGTGTCGATCCGCTTGCGAAGGCCTCGGACGCCCGCCTCCATCGTGTAGTCGGAGATGATGCGCTTTAACACAGCATCGTCCGCCTGAAGCTGTCCCTGCGGAATGCCCATGGCCTCCATGGACTTCGGGAGCAGGTGCTTCTTTGCGATCTGGAGCTTCTCCTCCGGCGTATAGCCGTTGAACTGGATGACCTCCATCCGGTTCAGGAGCGGCTCCGGGATCGTGTCCGTCGTGTTGGCCGTGCAGATGAAGAACACGTTGGAGAGGTCATAGGGGACGTTCATGTAGTGATCCGTAAAGGTGTTGTTCTGCTCCGGGTCCAGGACCTCGAGCAGGGCGCTGGCGGGATCGCCGTTGTAGGACTCACCGAGCTTGTCCACCTCATCCAGCACCATCACCGGATTCGAGACGCCGCTCTTGGAGATGCCGTCCATAATGCGTCCGGGCATGGCACCGATATAGGTTCTCCTGTGGCCGCGGATGTCTGCCTCATCCCGCACGCCGCCGAGGCTGACCCGGACGTATTTCCTGCCGAGGGCCTTTGCGATGCTCTTTCCGATGCTGGTTTTGCCGGTGCCGGGGGCACCCACAAACAGGAGGATCGAGCCCTGCTGCTCCTTCCGGAGGTTCATGACCGCGATCTGCTGGATGATGCGCTGCTTGACCTTCTTCAGGCCGTAGTGATCCTCATCCAGGATCTCCTGTGCCTTCCCGAGGTCGATGAACTGCTGCTCCTCCTTCTTCCAGGAAAGTCCTGTCACGAAGTCGAGCCAGTCATAGAGCATGCCGACCTCCTGGCCGTCCTGCCCCTCCTGCCTGACGCGAGAGAGGACCTTCAGCGCCTCCTTCTTCGCATCCTCGTTCATGCCGGACTCATTGATCTTCTTCTCAAACTTCTGCACATCGGAGATGTTCTCCGGGTGCATCTCGTCGAGTTCCTTCTGCAGATACTCCATCTGCCTGCGGATCGCCGCCTCGCGGTAGCGGTCCTGGTACTCCTTCTGCTGGGAGGCGTTTGCCTCGCCGGTCACCTTGGCGACCTCCAGGTACTCATAGAGGATCTGCTCGAGCTTCTCGGTACGCTTTGCCTCCGAGTCCTCCTCGAGGATCTGGTATCTCTCCTCATTGGAGATGGTGAGCCACGGCGAGACGCCGGCGGCCAGCGTCCCGATGGAGCTGATGTGCTCCGCATAGGCCTTGACCCAGGCGCCCCACTGATACCCCTCGGAGAACTGGACGATCTCCTTCTTCAGGGCCTGGAGCTTCTGATAGCTTGCGGTCTCATCCAGATCCTGAATGTCGTTTCTTCTTGAGAGCGTGAGGTCAATCGTGTGGTCGCTGTTGACATAGGCGCTGTCCACGTTGACGCGGTTCATCGTCTTGACGCCAATGTAGCCGTCCTGACTGATCTCGCTGACGACGCCGGAGACGCCGATCGGATAGAAGCTCTCATCCGTCCAGTCCTCCCTGGTCTGGGGATTCTTCAGAACCAGGAGCGTTACCTTCTCGTTCAGGGCGACCCCGCGTCCAGCGAGCTTCTCGAAATCCGGGGTCTGAAAATAGATGTCCGCATAGGGGACAATCAGCTTGTTATATACCGGTACCACCAACATGGTTTTCTTCCTCCTTGTTTCGTTTTTGTCAGCACTCTAATTTGTCGAGTGCTAATTCCGGGGTAAAAAGGAAAGCCCTCACAGAGGGCTTGCCAAAGCCTTTACATTTGTCTAAGATTGTTGTGATCATACAGCGAGCCTGGACAGCTGTCAAGGTTCTGTAAGAAAATTCATTTTTCTTTTAGAAATGTCGTTTCTGTCAGGCTGCAGAGGGAAGGAGTCAGTTTATGTACAGAGGAAGCAATCCCATTGCGCGCACATCGCAGCAGAACATCGCAGACGCCCTGGTGCGCCTGCTGCAGCGGATGCCCTATTCCTCCATCACAATCAGCGCCATCTGCCGGGAGGCGGACGTCTCCCGGCAGACCTTCTACAGCCTTTTCTCCTCGAGGGAGAACATCGTCCTCTACCTTCTCGACACCTGCCACACTTTTGAGCCCGGGAAGGAGTGCCACAGTACCCTCTCCCTGCGCGTTCTCAGCCAGGAATATGCCTCCTACCTCATCGACAAGAGAGAACTCCTCTCCCTCCTGCAGCAGAACGACCTCATCTATCTGCTCCACGGGAGCCTGTACGACTCGTTCATGAACTGCAGCTGCTTTCTCCCCGGGCAGAACGCCCCGCGCCGCGCATTCTGTTCCGAATTCATCGCCGGCGGCCTCTCCGGCATCGCAAAGATCTATGTGCAGGAGGGGACCGGCCTGTCAAAGGAGGCGCTGACAGAGACCATCCGCTCCCTGTTCTCCGGGGAGCTGTTCCCCAGGGAGGATTGTTAATAATCCGTGAAATCCCGCTGCAGAATCTTTTGAACCCGGCCGCCCCGTGGTACGATAGCGTCGAAGACAGAGACAGAGCAGGGAACATACAGAGGAAGCATGTTATTCCAGAAATTTGACAACACACAGGAAAACGGGCAGTGCGGTGTCCGCATCGAGTATGCAGCAACCTGGCCCTATGATGCAGCCTTTGTCCTTGCAGCAGCCCAGGCGATCCTGGACAGTGACCTGAAGGACCCGAAGAATGTGCGCCGCATCACGGCAGACGGGCGCGAGATCACGTTTCTCACAAGGGAAGCAGGGCTCTCCCTCTCCGCTGTCCTTGATGGACAGGCATGCAGACAGCTCTCCATCACCGGTATCAGCAGAGTCATGGAGGTGCCGGTGACCTTCTCGTTCCAGGCTGGCACGGACCGGGTGATCCTGGAGAGTGATGCCGCAAAATATTTTGCAAAGTACGGCGGCCACGTCTTTGACCGGTACATGGACAGCATCGAGATCACGGCCTGCTGCGCGATTGCCGTCGCAAGGGCGGCAAA
>ONMH01000101.1 GCA_900318875.1 uncultured Lachnospiraceae bacterium
CAGCATCCCTGCTGCGAGCACTGCTGCTGATAGGATCGATAACACACGCTTCTTGTTCATAAATAGTACCCTCCTTTTTGGTTTCGCGGGGCTTCCCTTGTCCCCGTCGACAGTGCGTATCTTACCCCATCGTCCCCGATATTTTTATAGAATATTTTTGGCTCTTTCTTGAAAATTTCCAGATTTCGTTGTGAAACCTATACAGGTATACAGGGCAAATCCTCTGATTCTTTGTTGATTCTTTCCTGCTATTGGCGCGTTCTCCGCCTTTCTTTCGTTTTCTTCCGCAAGATCGCATAAATTCCAAGGACGCAAAAACCTGCAGGGGGGAAGTTCTCTCCTCTGCAGGTGTGCTGTGTTCTTGTCTTCTCTTCTTATCAGTGCCGGACCATCATGCGGCGGAACCGCTTTTCCGCGGTAAGGCCAAAAACCGCGATCCAGACGAGGATCCCGGGAAGGGTGATGGCAAGCGGGATGCTTTGTCATGGAAAAGGAGATCCCCTTCACCGCAACTGCCGTGCCCTTTTTGGTTACGTACTGTTTTTTCAGATTTATGTCTCCAAAAGGTACTCGCTCATCTTCTGTCCCTTCCACTTTCTTATACCCCAGCTGGGTATCTCTCAAACCAGAGGGAACAATCTATCCATTGGGGTACTGTGTAAGAGGGAATTTCATATTTCTTCAACTTTCCTTTGTATTTCCTGTTCCTCTTTCCTGTCCGACCGTCCAAGAGGCCGGGCTTGTCTCTCTTTCTTATATACCCCGTATTGGGATACAACACAGCAGTATTCCTTCCTCCCAGTCTTCTTCTGTACCCCTTTTGCACGTTCCGTTTTCCATCTGTTTCCTTTCCTTCGCAGATGGTACAATAGGTTCGTCGGCGCAGGGCGCCGAAGAAGGAGGTTTGTTTATGATGAAGCAATGGAAAAGGCTTCTCTCTGTACTGGCAGCACCGGTACTTGCGCTTGCTCTGTTTCTGCCCTCTCTCCCCGCACAGGCTGCGGTGGGAGATGCCGCGTATATCGCAGCAGTCAACCGGGCGATTGAGCAGTCCCTGACCGTGAATGTCGTCTCCCTGGAGGAGTCCCTCTCTGCAACGGTCACCGGCATTCCCTTTCAAAGCCGAGCGATCCAGGGCGCAGACGCAACACAGTATGAGATGGATGCTTCCGGCAACATCACCTCTGTCGTGGACGGGGTACGGAAAATCACCTGTGCGTACGATGACAGGGGAACCGTCACCTCAATCGTGTTCTATGAGCCCACCTTTGACGCCGCTGGAAACCTGATCCCCGGTTCCTACACCGAGCAGAGCCGCACCACCAGTGCACCGGTCTATGGAAAGGACGGAAAGCTCTCTGCGATCACCGGAGACAGCTTCGGGATTCTGGACTTTACCTATGACAAGGCGGGCCGGATCACCAGCGTAAAGAAGGGCTGGTCCAGGGACAAGATGACCGTGGAGTACCGCTTCACCTATGATGCACAGGGGCGGCTTTCCGATTGGAAGCTCCTTGCCGCAGGGGCGGTCATCAACGACGAGGAGACCATCATGTTCACAGACAATGGTCTTCCCCTGGCACAGATCATCCGGATCAACGACAAGGATGAGGACGGAAACTGGCTGGATCCTGTGGTCCATCAGGCCGTATACCGGTATGGAGACAACGGTGCTCTCGTCGAGCAGGCACTTCAATACACCGAGTGCGACTACACGATGATGACAGAGTACGGATACTGAGCGGGCGCTCTCACCCTGATGGGATTTTGCCGGAATGAAAAAAGCACTTCGGGAGTTCGTTCCCGAAGTGCTTTTTCTGTCCTGCAGCTGTTTCATTTTTCATCGGTATCTGTATGCGGCGCCTCCACCAGGACACGGCACTCATTCAGGTAAATTGCCTGCTCTGCGCAAGTACTTCTGCTTGTTCTGCCGTTGCCGCCTTTGTGCATCTCTCCTCGCACAAACCGAAGAGATCTGCGGGCACAAAAAACTGAAAGAACACTTTTGCTATGGCTATGCAGTCGTGGAGGGATCCACCGCATCCCGCAGGGCATCGCCGATGAAGTTGGTGCAGATGACAAGGATGATGATGACAACGCCGGGACTCACCCAGAGCCAGGGCATGCCGGTCAGGACGGAGATGGACTCCGCGCCGTTTAAGAGATTTCCGAGGCTTGCCTGCGGGGGCTGCACGCCCATGCCCAGAAACGAGAGCGCTGCCTCATCCAGGATGGAGACCGCCATGACGCTCGTCGCAAACACGAGGATCGGCGCCATCGCATCCGGCAGGATCTCCGAGAACAGGATGTAGCGTCCCGGCATGCCCTCGATTCTCGCCGCCTGCACAAAGTCCGCGTTCCGGATCTCCATGACATTGCCGCGCACGAGGCGGGCAACGCCCGGCCAGTCGACAAAGCCCAGGATCAGGATGATGTTCCACATGCCGGGCGAGAAGATGACGCTGGCGACCAGCACGAGGAGGATGTAGGGAAAGGACATCACAGTGTCCGTGATGCGCATGATAATCATGTCCGCCGCCCCGCCGAAGTACCCGGCGACAAGGCCCAGGACCGTCCCGATCGCCGTGGCAAGGAGCGTCGAGAGGGCGCCGACAAGGAGGGAGACCCGGGTTCCGTAGAGGAGTCTCGAAAACATGTCCCGCCCGATGGCGTCTGTGCCGAGAAGGTGCGAAAGGCTCGGCGGCGCCGAGAACTCGGGGTTGATCGCATTGGGATCATAGGGGGCAATGACCGGTGCCAGCACGGCGAGCACCACGATGGCTAGCACGATCCACAGGCTGACAAAGCCCGCTCTGTGATAGGTAAAGCGCCGCCACACCGTGTGGAGGTAGGATTCCGTCATCGGTTCGTTCCCCGGTGTCACTTTTTTCTCTGCTCTCATTTGTCACTCCAGTCGGACGGTCGGATCCGCCAGTGCGTACAGGATGTCAGTCACAAGGTTGGTGACAAGAACCACCACCGCAGTCAGAAGGCACATCGCCATGATCACGGGATAGTCCCGCTGCAGGACCGCATTCATGGTCATGAGACCCAGTCCCGGCCAGGAGAAGACCTGCTCCACGACGATGGAGCCGCCAAAGAGACTCGGAATCTCCATGCCGATCACCGTGATGATCGGGATCAGGGCATTGCGCAGGGCGTGCTTGTAGATCACAAGCTTCCTGCCGATTCCCTTTGCCCGTGCTGTTCTCAGATAGTCCTTGTTCAGGATCTCCAGCATACTCGAGCGGATGTACCGGACATCTCTTCCTGCCATCTCCACGGCAAGCACGATGCAGGGAAGGATCAGATACTGAAACTGCACCCCGCTTCCCTCGCTTCCCAGAAGCCGCATGCCGGAGGAGGGAAGGACGCCGAGCTTGACCGCAAATACGAAGATCAGTACAAGGCCCAGGAAGAACTGGGGAATGCTCTGGCCAAGGAACGCCAGGGTCACGATCACGTAGTCGGCCTTCGAGTGCTGGTGCACGGCGCTGTAGATGCCGGCAAAGACGGCGATCACAAGGGCAAGGATGAGGGCCGAGGTCATGAGGATCAGGGTCGGCCCCAAGTGGCTTGCGATCATCGAGGAGACCGGCTCATAGCTCTTGTAGGAGGTGCCCAGGTTTCCGTGCAGGGTCTCCGAGAGCCAGCGGAAGTACTGGACAACGACGGGGTCATTGAGGCCCCAGTTCTCCGCCTTCTGCGCGACAGCCGCCTGGTTGACCTTGGGGCCTGCGCCGATGATCTGCAGCGGGTTCCCCGCGAGGGACATGATGGCGTAGTCGACGATCGTGATGCCAAAGAGCACCGCCAGGGCGATCAGAAGGCGCTTTGCGATATACTTTCCCATCTCAGGCCTCCTCTCCGGGGTTCTTCCCCCCAATGGGATGCCAGCAGGCGGCAAGGTGCCCCGGCGCCCCGCCGGGGACCTGTAAGAGCTCCGGCTCCCTGCTCCTGCACTTCTGTGTCGCATAGGGGCAGCGCTCTGCAAAGCGGCAGCCCTCTGGAAGGTCGATGGCAGAGGGCACCTCGCCGTCCGGCACCGTGATCTGCCCCCGCTTTTTGGGATCCATGGACGGCACCGCCTGAATGAGGAGCTGTGCGTAGGGGTGAGCCGGGTGATGAAACACCTCCTGCCCCTCTCCCGTCTCCACGATCCTGCCAAGATACATGACCGCGATCTCGTCGCTGATATAGTGCACGGCGCCAAGGCCGTGGGCGATGAAGAGATACGTCACCCCCAGCTCCTTCTGCAGGCTCCGGAGGAGGTTCAAAATCTGCGCCTGAATCGAGGCATCGAGGGCGGAGACCGGCTCGTCGCAGACGATGACCTCGGGCTTTAAGGCAAGGGCCCTTGCGATCGTGATTCTCTGCCGCTGGCCTCCTGAAAACTCGTGGGGGTATCTCGCCTTTGCACTCTTTGGAAGGCCCACCATCTCCAGGAGTTCCTCCACCCGCTGATCAACGGTGTCCTTTGTCTCCAGGCCATGGTAGAGGATCGGTGCGGTCAGGATGTCCACCACCCGCTTTCTTGGATTCAAAGAGGCATAGGGGTCCTGGAAGATCATCTGCAGGTTCAGGCGGGCCTTTTTGAACGCCTCCTTTTTCATCTTCAGAAGGTCCTCCCCCTCGTAGAGCACCTCTCCCCCTGTCGGGGTCTCGATGCCGACAAGAAGTCGGCCCGTCGTAGACTTGCCGCAGCCGGACTCCCCCACAAGGCCCAGGGTCTTGCCCCGCCTCAGCTGGAAGCTCACCCCGTCCACCGCGTGGACCGCCTTCCGGTTCTTCGGAAGCAACGCGCTCCCCCGGATCGGGTACACCTTTGTCAGATTTTTTGCCTCCAGGATGACATCATTTGTTGTCTCAGACATGGACGGCCTCCGGAATCTCCTCCACCCTGCAGCAGCGCACAAAGTGGTCTTCTGTGATCTTTCTCCACTCCTGGTGCGCACTGCAGCATGCTTCTTCCACATACGGACAGCGGTCTGCAAAGCGGCAGCCCGAAAGGAACGTATAGTTTTCCGGGACCACGCCCCGGATCGGAACGAGCTCCCGATCCCTGTCGTCCTCGATAGACGGGGTTGCGGCAAGGAGGGCTCTTGTGTAGGGGTGCAGGGGGTGGGCAAAGAGCTCCTCCACCGCTGCCTCCTCCACGAACTGCCCCGCATACATCACCATGACCCGGTCCGCGTTCTGGGCGATGACGCCGATGTCGTGGGTGATGAGGATGACGGACATGTGCCGCTCTTTTGCCTTCTTCCGGATGAGCTGCATGATCTGCGCCTGGATCGTGACATCCAGTGCCGTTGTCGGCTCATCGGCGACAAGGAGTCTTGGGCTGCAGGAGAGCGCCATGGCGATCATGATGCGCTGTCTCATGCCGCCCGAGAGCTCAGAGGGGTACTTCCGCAGGGTCTCCTGCGGGTCCGGGATGCCCACATCCTGCAGGTCCTGCAGGGCCATTGCCCGCGCCTGTTCTTTGCTCTTTTTCAGGTGCCTTCGGATCTGTTCCTCGATCTGGTTTCCGACGGAGAATACCGGGTCCAGGCTTGCCAGGGCATCCTGGAAGACCATGGCGATGTCCCTGCCGCGGTACGTATCGAGCTCCCGCTCCGGGAGGGCAAGGAGGTCCTTCCCGTCAAAGAGGGCAGAGCCATGCTCCACGCTCCCGTTCCTTGAGAGCAGTCCCATGATGGCGAGGTTCGTGACGCTCTTTCCGCAGCCGGACTCGCCGACAATGCCCAGCGTCTCTCCCTCCATCACGTGGAAGGAGATGTCGTCCGTCACGATCCGGTCGCCGAAGTCGCTGTGAAATTTTACCCGCAGGTCCTTTACCTGTAACAGAGGTGCCATGTTTCCCTCCATGCCGCGTTCTGCGGAAAAGGGCACGGTCTCCCCGTGCCCTTTCCCCTTTTCATCTGTGCTGTTGTTCCTGCTTACTGGGTGATCTCCCAGTCCTGGATGTTGTCATAAGCGCCGTAGAGCGAAGGTTCTGCGTTCTTCAGGCGGTTCGAAACCAGCCCCAGGTTGCTCTGGAAGTACATCGAGAACATCGGCACGTCGGAGATCATCTTGTCATCGATCTCCTTGTAGTACTTTGTAAGCTCCGTGTCATCCTTTGCGGTCTGCGTGTTCTGCAGGGCCGTATCCACATCCGGATCGGTCCAGCCGCCGGTCCAGGAGGTGCCTTCGGTGTCCACAAGTCCAAGCTCATCGGCATAGAAGTCATTCGGCGTGATCGTGTACTGCACGGAGAAGACGTCCACGTCATCGGTGCCGCCAACGCTCATTAAGGTGTCGAAATCCACCGTGTTGATGTTGATGCTGATGCCCACCTCCGAGAGCTCCTGCTGAATGACCTGGGCAGCCTTGACCGCCGTGTCATCCGAGGAGGCGACATAGTACTGAAGCGTTGTGGAGGAATCCCAGCCCGCATCCTGCAGGAGCTTCTTTGCGCCGTCGGGATCGTAGGCAATCGTCTCCTTCGTGTCATCATACAGCGGGGAGGACTTCATGACAAATCCGTCTGTCACCTCGCCGTGTCCGGAGAGGAGGGAGTCCACCAGCATCTGGCGGTCGATTGCCATCACAAAGGCCTTGCGGACGTTGGCATCGGTCACCTTCTTTGTGTTGAAGAACGTCATCTCATTCGTGATGGGATCCGTCCAGGAGGCGGTGTAG
>ONMH01000102.1 GCA_900318875.1 uncultured Lachnospiraceae bacterium
CCCCGATCGAGGAAGCCAAGAAGAAGCGCCAGAAAGGCCAGTCCCGGCAGCAGAAAGCAGGCACACCAGACCGGTGTGCAGAGACTATTATACAGCCCGGTGAGGGAGAGCAGCAAGAGGAAGATGTTGGAGGCGCTGTGAAGGAGGATGGAGGTCCGGACATTCCCGGTGATCTCCACCGAGAGGGCAAAGAGACTGCCCATCAGGAAGGCGTAGATCCCCTGGGGGAGGTTTCCGTGGTAGAGGGCAAAGAGCGCTGCGGATAGGAGCGACGCGGGCACGGTCCCGGAGGATGCAAGGAGATTTCGAAAGAGGGTCCCCTTTGCCTCCTCCTTTTTTGCAAACACGCCGCGAAGGCGAAGAAAGCAAAGGCCCCGGAATGCGATCTCCTCGGCTGCCGGGGTGAGAAGTCCGTAGACGAGAAGGGACAGGACGGGGTAGGCGGGATCCGAGAGGGTATTGCGGGTCATCTCCCCCGCAGAGAAGGAGAGGCCGGCAAGGCCCGTCAGGGAGAGAACAAGGTTGAGGCCGAGGGAGAGAAAGAGGGAGACGGCGGGAAGGAGGAGAGAGATGGTCCTTCTTCCCCCGGGCACGCCATCTTCTTCTGTCTCCCAGGCGCTCTCCATCCTGGGCGTCCTTCTTGCGGCAAGAAAGCGCCCCATCTCCTCTTTTGCGGAGGGGAGAAGGACGATGCAGGACACCGCGCAGGAGATGGCACTGACCAGGGCCTGCAGGGACTGGGCGTGGCCCTTTAAAAAGGCAAAGACGGCATCGGAGCCGGAGCGCTGGAGGACCTGCAGAAGAGAGAGGAGCACCACATCGAGGATCTCCACAAGGAGCGTAAAGAGAAGGGCAGGGAGAATCGCAAAGAGAAAGGCGCTTGTTCTTCTGCTGCCTGGCTGTGCATGTTTGTCCTTCATAATATCTCCTCTCAGGAGAGCAGGATCCTTTCGAGCGCTTTGCTGTCCGCTGCGATCAGGCGGCACCCTGCCTCTTCGAGCTCCTCTCTTGTGCCATAGCCAAAGGTGACGCCGACGGGGACGACCCCGTTGGCGAGGGCACCCTGGATGTCAAAGCACCGGTCTCCCACCATGGCAGTCGCTGCTTTCTTTCGGGGGTCCGAAAGGACACCCAGGGAAGAAAGGGCCTTCCCGACGACGATCTCCTTGCTGGTTTTTCCGCCGGTTTTCTGCTTCTCCTCATCCATCGGGGCACCGCAGATCGCGGAGAAGTACGGCGCGATCTGAAAGTGCTCCATGATCTGTTTCACAAAGGCCTCCGGCTTGGAGGAGGCGACGGCGAGCTTCTGCCCGGCCTCATACTGGGCCTGCAGCATCTCCTGAATGCCGGGATAGAGCTTGCACTCAAAGATGCCGGCCTTTCTATAGCGCTCCCGGTATCGGTCGATTGCGATGGCGCAGGTTTTGTCGTCAAAGCCGTAGCGCCTTTTGAACTCGTCGCCAAGGGGCGGCCCGACAAAGGTCTCCAGGGATTTTAGATCCGGCTCCTCGATGCCGAGGCAGTGCAGCGCATACTGGACGCAGCGCGTGATGCCGGGGGCGGACGCAGAGAGTGTGCCGTCGAGGTCAAAGAGGCAGTAGGTAAAGCGGGACATTGGCAAATCCTTTCCTTTGTGGGTGCTAGACAAGACCCAGGATCATCACGATGAGGATCAGGACCGGGAGAATCCAGGTGAAGTAAAAGCGGAAGGCGGCGGGGAACTTCATGCCCTTGCCGGTGTTTGCCTCCGCAAGGAAGTTTGTAAAGCCCCAGCCGTTCTTCCTGGTGCAGAAGAAGACATAGAGCAGGGCGCCGAAGGGCAGGAGGAGGTTCGAGATCACAAAGTCCTCGAGGTCCAGAAACGTGGTGCCCGCACCCATGGGCTGGACAAAGGAGAGCACGTTGAAGCCAAGGGCGCAGGGAAGCGAGAGCAGGAACATGACAATCCTGCAGATGCCGCAGGCCTTCTTCCGGCTCCAGCCGTGGAGATCCCGCTCCATCGCGATGATGTTCTCAAAGACCGCAAGCACCGTGGAGAAGGCGGCAAAGCTCATGAACACGAAGAACAGGGCACCGAAGAGGCGCCCCCCTGCCATGTGGTTGAACAGGTTCGGGAGCGTGATGAAGATGAGGGACGGGCCGCTGTCCGCCTGCACGCCAAAGGCAGAGCAGGCGGGGAAGATGATGAGCCCCGACATCACCGCGACAAAGGTATCGAGGAGGGAGACGCGCACCGCCTCCCCGTTCAGGGCCCGGTCCCTTCCGATGTAGCTTCCGAAGATTGCCATCGCGCCGATGCCGATGGAGAGCGTAAAGAAGGCCTGGGTCATCGCCGCGGTGATGATGTCGAGGATGCCGACCTTTTTCACGGTCTCCAGATTCGGCAGCAGGTAGAACGAAAGGCCCTCGCCTCCTCCGGGGAGGAGAACCGAGTGGATCGCAAGAAACACCATGATGACAAGGAGCACGCTCATCATGACCTTGGTCACCCGCTCGAGGCCGTTCTGCAGGCCCTGACCGCAGATGAAAAAGCCGAGGACCACGACGATGGTCATAAAGCCTACCTGGAGGGCGGGGCTCTTTAACATGTCAGAGAAGACGCCGGAGACGGCGTCCGCATCCATGCCGGCAAAGCCGCCGCACAGCTCCCGGACGAAGTACTGGAACATCCAGCCGCAGACGGTCGTATAGAACATCATGAGGCAGTAGTTGCCGACAAGGGAGACGACGCCGTGGAAGTGCCAGAAGGTCCCCTTTGGCTCGAGCTTCTGGTACATCCTGATGGGACTTGTCTGTGCGGCTCTTCCCATGGCAAACTCCATCGTCATCACGGGCACGCCCATGATGAACAGGAAGAACAGGTAGATCAGAACGAAGGCGCCGCCCCCGTACTGGCCCACGAGCCAGGGAAATTTCCATACGTTGCCGATGCCGATTGCACAGCCCGCAGAGAGCAGGATGAAGCCAAGCCGGGAGCTCAGTTTCTCTCTCTGTGAGGAGGTCTCATTTTCCATTTTTGTGATCCTTCTTCCGTTGATATTTGGGACACAGAAAGAGCGGACCGGGTCCTGCCGGTCCGCTCAGCCCTTTGACTATTGTATGCGGGATGGGCAGTTTTGTCTCCCCTCAATTCCCGTTTTCCTTTCGCCTGTCTTCCTGTGCCTGTCACTCGAGCATCTGGAGCTGTACGTCAATGGAATTCAGCTCCTTGCTGACATTTCTGCTGTTCTCCGCTGCGGTCTCCATCTGATTCAGGGCATCCACGTACTCCTGGGAGCCGTCAAAGGTGAGGTACCCGCCCACAATGGCGCCGGGGAGCGCAAACTTCTTCTTTGTCCCGTCGGTAAAGGTCACCATGAAGTACCTGCCATCCTGGCTGTCCACCGTGCCCTCTCCGAAGACGGAATGGGTGACAGTCCTGCCGGAGATGTCCGGTACCTGGGCCTTCTTCTCGATGACCTTCATGGCGTCGAGCTGGTCCACGACCTCCTCTCTCTTGTCGAGGAGTTCTGCCCGCTGCTTCGTGCGCTCAATCTTCTTCTGCTGTACGGAGCTGATCTTGGACTTTCTCGTCGCCTGCTTGTCCGTGTAGAAGTCGAGCCGGTAGGCGGCAGAGATCAGGTCGCACACCAGGATGTGGTGATTGGGATCGAGGACATCCGGATCAAAGTGCGTGCCGTCCTCTGCATTCTTTGCGGCGATGGCCTTCTCCACCTCGTCCAAAAGGTCCTTCCTCGTCCCGATGTAGTCGGCGGCGTCATCGCACATGTGGTAGTAGTTGGTCAGGTTCAGGGACCGGTCATAGCCGATCTCCTCCTCCACGTCGCAGTAGCCCTGGAAGGCAGCGGCCTCCGAGGCGTGGAACGTGTAGTTGTCGGCGGGACGGATCACGAACAGGTACCGGATCGCGGTGCGGATGCGCTGGCGATAGTCCCAGCGGTCCGGCGCGGTCTCCTCGAGAAGGCCGTTCACGGTCTTCACAAACCGGAAGATCCTCTGTTGTCTTGCAATCAGATCGCCGCCGTCTGCAGAGATGAGGTCCTCGAAGGCGCTTCGCACCTCTTCTGTCTTTCCGGCATCGCACAGCGCCTGAATTCCCTCAATCGGATGGGAATCGCGCTCATCCAGGACCGGGGAGGCTGCTGCCATGGACTTTGCAAACATCGCCCCGAAGTCCTCTGCCGCCGTGTTCCAGTTCTCTGCGCAGACCGCCACGGCATCCCACTTTTTGCGGACATCCTCCTTGCTCGAGAGAAGGTCATCCTTTCTCTCCAGGTAGATATTCACAAGTACCTTAAGCCGGTCTGTATTCATTCCTGCCTCCTTGGGATATGCGGCAACTGCGCAATCCGTGATGTCGAAATTCGGATAGTTCCAGAAATACTTCTGCTTTCTTTATTATAACGGTTTCCTGTCACTTTGGCAAAAGAAATGATATGAATTTATCAGACAATTCTGAAGCCTGTGTGAGCAGCAGGCTGTGAGTATGGATGGCCGGAAGGGACAGATCTGCATTTTTGTCCGATGAAAAACAGGAATGCGGGCGATATGATATCCCTCGTCAATGGGAAATCGGCTTACTGCGACCTTTGCAGGGATTCCCTTTTAAGTGTGAGGAGATTTATTCAATGGCAAACACAATCGAAAACATGAAGCACGCTGCAGAGCGTCAGGCAGTGTCTGTGGCGGTCGACGGCCTGTTCAAGCACATCAAGGGGCAGAGCTATGAGGACAGAGTGGATTCCTATATCAAGATCGTCAACCTGACGCAGAAGTTCATCGGAAACGACAAGAACAAGGCGACATTTGACAAGGTCCGTGAGGGCATCCGCGACAACAAGAGCAAGTGGATCAAATACATCAACCGCATCATCGATGACACCGATCCCGGCTATGCCAAGAACTTCATCATGACCCTCGGCTACGAGGCGTTCCTTTGCGGCACCAAGAAGATCCGCGAGAACCGCGAGAAGTACCACTGCAACATCCCGTGGCTGATCCTCTTCGATCCTACCATGGCCTGCAACATGCACTGTGTGGGCTGCTGGTCCGGCACCTACGGCCACAAGTCCAACCTCTCCTATGAGGACATGGACAAGATCGTCACCGAGGGCAAGGAGCTGGGTGTCCACCTGTACATGATGACCGGCGGTGAGCCGACGGTTCGCATGAACGACATCTTCAAGCTGGCGGAGAAGCACAGGGACTGCTTCTTTGCCCTGTACTCCAACTCCACCCTGATCAACGAGGAGATGTGTGAGAGAGTCCAGAAGGACGGCAACATCACCTTCATGCTCTCCATCGAGGGAACCCCGGAGACCAACGATGCCCGCCGCGGCGAGGGCCACTATGCGAAGGTCATGCATGCCATGGACCTTCTGAAGAAGTACGGCATCATCTTCGGCACCTCGATCTGCTACACCAGAGCCAACGTCGAGGCTGTCACCTCCGATGCCTTCTTCCAGCTGCTCGAGGAGAAGGGTGCGCGCTTTGGCTTCTACTTCCACCTGATGCCCGTCGGCAACAATGCGGCACCGGAGCTGATGCCCACCGTGGAGCAGAGAAAGTACATGATCGACCGGATCCGCTACATCCGCTCCCAGGAGTGCCCGATCTGCTTCTATCCCATGGACTTCCAGAACGACGGCGAGTACGTCGGCGGCTGCATTGCCGGAGGCCGGAACTACTTCCACATCAACTCCAACGGCGATGCGGAGCCCTGCGTGTTCATTCACTTCTCGAACACCAACATCCACGACAACACCGTTCTGGAGATGCTGCAGAGCCCGCTGTTCAGGGCTTACCACGAGGGACAGCCGTTCAACCGCAACCACCTGCGCCCCTGCCCGATGCTCGAGAACCCGCAGCTTCTGCGTGAGATGGTCAAGGCGACCGGCGCCCACCAGACCAACGTCGAGAGCCCCGAGAGCGTCGATCACCTCTGTGCAAAGTGCGACGACTACGCAAAGGAGTGGGCTCCCGTTGCAGATGAGATCTGGGCTTCCGAGAAGCACAAGAAGGCATCCTACGAGAACTACACCGAGGAGAAGCGCGAGCACCCCGAGCTTGCCGCCTTCGAGCACGCCGACGGCTCCGTCCGCATCGACGTATAAGCAGCAATCAGAATACAAGACCCTTCAGGAGATTCGGCACTTCGGTGCCGGGTCTCTTTTTTATTTCCGGATATCGGATCTTCGTTTATCCTCCGATGCCGGACCGCTTCTTACCTCCTCTTCTGCTCTCCCACGCTATTCGCCTCGGAGCTTTTTCCGGTATTGCTCCGGCGGAAGGCCGATGCGGCTCTTGAAGATCCTGGTGAAGTACCCGGCATCGGGAAAGCCGCAGTAGGCCGCGATCTGCTGCACCGGCATCCGCGTGGTGGTAAGAAGAAGGAGCGCGTGGCGGATCCTCTGCCCGGTGACGTACTCCGTCAGGGTCTGCCCCGTCTCCCGCCGAAAGAGGCCCGAGAGGTACTGCGGGCTGACTTACCCCGTGGCGAGCCACGGGGGTTCGCACGCGAGGGATTCTGGTTGGGGAAGGTGTTGATATTCCACACGGAGGTATTTCGTGTCGTACTC
>ONMH01000146.1 GCA_900318875.1 uncultured Lachnospiraceae bacterium
GGCTACTCACTCAGGATTGCGATAGTGCTGCAGTCCTCACGTTACGCCGATGGGGCTGTGTTGCCACAACCCCCATGGCTTGCCGTGGGGTTAGTGAGGGGTTGCGATGATAGCCGTAAGACCGCGGATTGCCCGTGCTCGTTTTGCAGCGTCTGTCGCAAAGGCCTCTTCCTCCGGGGGAAGGGAAAGCTGCGCTCCCCTTCCGCTCTGGTAAAGATTTCTTTCCGTGACAAAGCGGAGCACCTCCTCGAAGTGAAGGTCCACTTCGCTCGCTTTCAGATTTGTGCGGATCAGGAAGGTTTCCCTCCCGTCCCTCTCCCGGAGCATGGCTGCGGACAGCGGTGCGCCTGCATCGTACAGGGAGAGCCTGCAGGAGCGCCCCCGGCAGTCGTAGATGCCGACGCAGATGAGGCTCTCTTCCAGGAGGGCGCCCGCCTTTCTCTGCGCATTGCTGTGCGCCCCGTCTTCCTCTTCGAGGAGGTTCTGGAGTGCCGGGATATCGGCACTTCGAAGGCGCTTCAGGAAGAACCCCTCGTACCGTGCCCGGTAGGGGTTTTTGGTCTGTGCTCTCTCGGTGATTCTGGATATTACTTCCACTATCGATACTCCTTTGCAAGGCCCAGGATCCCGTCCAGGGTCACCATGCGGATGTCGTCTGTGATCGTCGCAAGGTCGGTCTTCTTTCCGCAGAGGAACCACTTGCGGTACACCTCCAGGATGCCGGAGATGCCGTACTCGATGGCGACCTCCAGTGCGAGCTGCTGATCGTCCCGAAAGTGGGGGGAGAGGGACTTCCACATGGTCTCCTTCAGGGAGTCCATGATCTTCTGCCGCAGGCTGTACTGGCTCTCCAGCGTCATGACCTTTTCATAGAACTTCTCGTCGCTCATGATCCAGACATCGAGACGATGAAAGGCCTCGTCCGGGTTCCGGATCACAGTCTGGAAGTTCACGTTCTCAAAGGCCTTGCGGAAGTTTCCTGCAATCTCATCCTCGATCTCGTCCATCACGGAATAGACGCCGCTGTAGTAGTTGTAGAACGTCTTGCGGTTCACACCTGCCAGACAGGCGAGCTCGGTCACCGTGATCTCCTCCATCCTCTTTTGGGTGAGGAGGGTCTTTAAGGCTTCCCGGATCGCAGTCTTCGTGCGGATGACCCGCCTGTCCGGGCGCCTTGCCCCTCCTGCTTCCTTCTTTTGTACTGCGCCCCGCACCATGCCTGCCTCCCGTTTCCCTCCCCGGCACCAAACGGTGCCCGGAAATTTTCCACATCTGTATCATAGGACACAAGTGTTACAAATCAAGGAAAATCCGCGAAAAATCCGCACGAAAACGAAAGCGTGCGTTCCGAGGCTCCTCCCGGCAGCGCGGGAAGGGTATTGCCGATCCGGGAAAAACAAAAAAGCCCCGGCGCAGCCTGTCCGGGAGGATCGCGGGCAGATGCTGCATCGGAGCGGGAAACTGCAGGAATCCTGCAGCGGTAAGCTGTGCTGTATGTAACTATGAATACGTTTTGAGGATTTCTGGATTTTCTCTCCTTTGTCACTCGGAGAGCGGCATGCGCCAGACCGTGTCGGTGGGGCTCGCATTGACGCGGTTTTTGTCATCTGCCTCCTGATAGTAAGCGCTCCCAGACTCGGTGATCATGAGGACTTCCTTTGCGGAGGCTGCATTCTCATCCTTTCTCTCCCGGATGCAGAAGCCCTCGAGCATCGGCATCGCGCAGAGGCGCTGCACAGAGTCCTCATCCACCGTGTAGCAGGCGGTGTCCTGGAAGGCATCGCGGATCGGGTCGGTCTTCTGAAGGGTTCCTGCGCAGAAGGTGCTCTCCTTTGTCCTTCCATAGGAGGAGCTCACATAGATGTGATCCCCGTCGATGATGCAGTCCTGAATCCTGTCAATGCTTTTTGGAAAGGCAACGGCAACAGAAGGAACGGCGGCATCTGCGATGTTCTCCCACTCTTTGCCGCTGTCCTCTCCCTCCAGGGAGAAGCCGACAAGAAGAGAGCGGATCCCGTTGTCCGGATTGGCGGGAAGGTCAAAGGCAGAGCTCTTGTGATAGAAATTCCCCGTCATCAGCATGCCGTTCTGGATGGAGACATAGGCCGTGGAGGCACCGCCAAGGAGTTCTTTAAGATTCTTTTCCCCGCGGATCGTAATGGTGCTTTCCTGGTCTTTCGGCCAGCCGTCTGCCGGGAAGGAGGAAATCGCCTTCCGCACTTCGGAGAGCGGCACATAGCCGATGCGGCTGGCACCGCTCGTGAGATAGAGGTTGTTGTCCGATACCGCAATTCCGCCCACATGTCCCCGGAAGGGCTTTCCGCTCTCTATGCTGATGGGGAGGGAGGCGACAAGGTCGCCCGTTGCGCCATCCAGCACAAAGAGGACACTTGCATCCTCATGGCGGACATCATAGGAGGAGACAAGAAGGAGGTTCTCCGCCTCCCACCAGGCAACACCCTGGGGGATCATGTGCTCCTCGGCGGACAATCCCGGAAGGCAGAAGTCTGCCGGATCACTGCAGCCGTCCATGGGAACCGCCCTGCCGTCAAAGTAGGCCATACGGATGCCAAGATTTAAGGAGGCATACTCCGGTACGGCATGGGTCTGGGTGTACCTGCCGGTATCCCGCAGGGAACTCTCAGACGGGATTCCGGGAATCAGCGGACCGGCAGCAAGCGTCACTACGCCAAGCGCAAGGGCAGCAAAAGAAGCCAGCACCTCAAGAGAGGCCTTTTTCTTCCTCTCCACCCATCCCGCTGCAGTTGTCGCTGCTATGGTCTGTCTCATTGCCGCACCTTCTTTCCGTACTTACAGGATACGCAATGATTGTTGCCGCCATATGAAGGCATTTTGAACTTTTCGCACCGAAAAAGGCTACTTTGTTCACAGACTGTTCACACACATTTCTGAGGATGGATACGTGACCGGCAGGGTATTTCCTCTCATGGTATCTCCTTCCTCACCACCCGTTCTCCTGTCCTTCCCTCTTTGGCAGCTCTGCTCCTTTGCTCTCCTGCGCTCTTCGCCTGTCTCTCATCCATGCACCCAGCCTGCATGGATCCGCAACTGTCAATGGGGCATCCGACATGCTGCAAACATGGCGAATCCAGCTAATCCAACTGACAGAACGGCTATAAATCCGGATACTCTTTTTGCAGGCGCTATGCTATATTTTTCTCGTGAGATTTGCTGTCCGGGAGGGAAACATAAGATGGAGTTGGGAGAAAAGATCGCAAGGAGACGCAGGGAGTTGGGGATGTCCGCAGAGCAGCTTGCCGCTGAGGTTTTTGTTACCGCCACGGTGGAGAACACCTGGGAGCGCGGAGAGCTCCGCCCCGACAGGCAGTCCCTGGTGCGCCTTGCCGATGCGCTGCAGCTGCCGATCACGGAGTTCATCACCGCGCACGATGCGCCGGACTGGACCACGAGGGACCAGATGTTTTCCGATATCCACATGTACACGAGGATGCGGACCCTGGCCCAGGCAGAAAACCTTCCCAACACCTATAAAGCCCTCGCCTACGCACGGGACATGCACCAGGGGGAAAACCGAAAGCCCAGTAAGTTCAACAACAACTCCCCCGCCGTGCCCTACATCGTCCATCCGCTGATGATGGCCTGTCACGCCCACGCGCTCGGGATCCGCGGGGACAGCGTGCTCGCCACCGTGATGCTCCACGATGTGTGCGAGGACTGCGGGATTTCCCCGGAGGAGCTGCCCTTTCCGCAGGATATCCGCCACTCCGTGGCGCTTCTGACCAAACATGAGGGGCAGCCGACGGCGGAATACTACGCCGGAATCATGACCGAGTCCTGTGCCTCCATCGTCAAGGCACTGGACCGCTGCAACAACGTGTCCACGATGGCGCAGTGCTTCTCCCGGGAGAAACTGGTCGAGTACACGCAGGAGACGGAACAGTATGTCTATCCCCTTCTCGAGCACATCAAGAACGAGTACCTTGAGTACAACGATGCGGTCTTTGTGATCAAGTATCAGATCCTCTCCCTGATCGAGTCCATCAAGGCCATGCTGATCAGCTCCTGAGAAGCTGCG
>ONMH01000103.1 GCA_900318875.1 uncultured Lachnospiraceae bacterium
CTGCCTACAGATGCAGCACATGGGTCGCGATCTGGAAGTAGGTGAGGAGCGAGACCGCATCCACGATCGTGGTGATGAGGGGAGATGCCATGACCGCAGGATCCAGGTGGATCTTGTTTGCCAGCATCGGAAGAAGGCAGCCGATCGTCTTGGCAAAGACCACAACGACAACCAGCGTTGCACAGACGATCAGGGCGATCTCTGCACCCACCCGGTCAAGGAGCAGGAGCTTTAAGAAGTTGACTGCCGACAGGGTGATGCCGCAGAGCACGGCGACCCGGATCTCCTTCCACAATGCCTTTGGCAGCTCGGAGAACTCGATCTCCCCGAGGGAGATGCCGCGGATCACGGAGACGGATGCCTGGGAGCCCGCGTTTCCTCCGGTGTCCATCAGCATCGGGATGTAGGCGGTCAGAACCACGTAGGAGGCGAGGGCGTTCTCATAGCGGGTGATGATGGCGCCGGTGAAGGTTGCGGAGATCATCAGGAGCAGGAGCCATGGCATCCGGTGCTTGTAGGTCTCAAGGATCGTGGTGCGGAAGTACGTCTTGTCGCTGGGGACGATAGCGGCCATCTTCTCGATATCCTCGGTGGCCTCTTCTTCCATGATGTCGACCACGTCGTCGATTGTGATGATACCGACCATGCGGTTCTCATTGTCCACGACGGGCATTGCCATGAAGTCGTACTTCTGAAACATCCTGGCGGCTTCCTCCTGGTCGGTCATCGTGCCTATTGAGATCACGTTCTCGTTCATGATGTCCCCGATCACCTCATCCGGCTTTTTGATGAGAAGGTATCGGAGTGCTACGATGCCGACGAGCACGCGCTGGGCATCCAGGACGTAGCAGGTGTTGATGGTCTCGGAGTCGAGGCCGATCGCGCGGATGCGGTCGATGGCATCCTGTACGGTCATGCTCTCCTTGAGATCCACGTACTCCACGGTCATGATGGAGCCGGCGGAGTCCTCGGGGTAGCGGAGCAGATGGTTGATGTCTGCCCGGGTGTCGGGCCTTGCATTTGCGAGGATCTTCTTGACGATGTTGGCGGGCATCTCCTCGAGCAGGTCCGTCGCATCGTCTGCCTGCAGGTTGTCGATGATGCTGGAGGCCTCCTTCTCGGAGAGGGACTGGATGATGTACTGCTGGGCATCCAGATCGAGCTGGGCGAAGACATCCGCAGCCTTGTCCTTTGGCAGGATCCGGAACATCTTCAGCGAATCCTCGTCCTCCATGTCGTCCATGACGGAGGCGATATCGGCATCCTGCATGTCCTCTGCGGTCTGCCTGAGCTTTGTGTACTGCTTGGTCTCGAGAAGTTCCCGGAGGAGTTCCTCGTTTCTGCGCTCTTCTTCTCTCGGATCCATTTTGCACCTCTCGTTCCTGGCTCTTAGTCTCAGGTCTCCCCGAAACCGAAAAAGCCCTTTTTGATGATGTCTGCCTGTATGCTGCCGCTTCCTGTCTGGGACAGGAAGGAGGTGAGAGCAGGGAGCTGATCTTCCCGGACAAGGATCTCTTCCCGGGCCTTCTCCGTGTACGCGGTGGTAAGCGTTTTGATCTCCTGCTTCTTCAGGTACCAGTTTACCCTGTCGAGCAGGGAGTAGTCCATGGTAATGCGGAGGATTTTTCCGGGCTGCATGACAAGGGGACCGGCCGCCTCCACGGCGCGCTTTGCGGCCTCCCCGTAGGCCCTGGTGAGGCCCCCGGTGCCAAGAAGGGTTCCGCCAAAGTACCTCGTTACGATGATGCAGACATTCCTGAGGTTTTGCCCCTCCAGGACCGTCAGGATCGGCTTCCCCGCCGTGCCCTGGGGCTCTCCGTCATCGGAAAAGCGGCGGAGCTCGCCCTTTTCCCCGAGGATACAGGCATAGCAGTGGTGCTTTGCGTCGTAGTACTTCTTTTTCTCCTCCTGGAGGGCTGCCTGCACCTCCTCTTCTGTCTTTGTGGGAATGGCGACGCCGAGAAACCTTGACTTCTTCTCCTCGTAAGATCCCTCGCCCCGTGTTTCGATTGTCCGGTAGGATTCCATCTCTCCTCCTGTTCTCAAAAAGACCCTCCGGGGTTTCCCTGGAGGGTCTTTCGCCTGTGTATCGTTATTGCTGCGGCACCGGAATGGCTTCCCCTGTGCCATCTGCAGTGCCGGTACTGCCGGCCTCTTCCGTATCTGCGGTGCCGCCCTCAAGCTGTGCCCTTGCGGTTTCCTGTGCCTGCGCAAGCGCTGTCTTTGCGTCGTCCAGCTGCTGCTGGGCACTGGTCACCGCGGCGGCTGCATTGTTGTAGACTTCCGTCTGCTGCTGCACAGCTGCGGTCCAGATGTCCACCTGGCTCTGGTCGCCGGCCTCCCTTGCCGCGACGAGCCGGTCCTGGGCTGCCTTGAGCGTTGCCGCCTCGTTGGAGAGCGTCTGGTTTGCGGCGTTTAGGGTGTCCTCTGCGGAGGTCACTGCGGCCTGCTCCGCTTCGGTCTGGCTGCTGATGGCAGCTTCCCTCTGCTGCCTTGCTGCCTCCTCTGCAGCGGCTGCTTCCTGTGCCTTCCGTTTTGCAACAGACTTTTTCTGTTTGTCCAGAATTCCCGACAGGTCATCCTTTGCCATGAAAGCCGCATCGTGGGGGCAGAGCTTTCCGGACTCCTGGAAGGTTGCGTTCCCCCTGACGGCATAGGGACAGGTGGGCTGTGCGGGGAGCCCGGTCTCCGCGCAGATGTAGCCGGAGAAGTGGATGTCACAGTACTGGGTGGGAACCTCGTCCTCTGCAAAGTACTCCTTCACGATGTCCGGGCAGCGGCCCTCGACCGGGAGCTTTCCGGAGTCGGCACAGACCTCTCTCTCGACGATGCCGGAGGGAATGGTGAAGTTTGAGGTCGGGAGATTCTCGTGGATCTTTGCCATCGCCTGCTTCCAGATGATCTTCGCATAGGAGGCCTCGGAGCCGATAAGGTCCGTGTTCTCATCGTACCCGGCCCAGGTCGTGCAGGTGTAGTAGTTCGTGTAGCCGGAGAACCAGACATCGTTCTCGTCCGAGGTCGTACCGGTCTTGCCGGCAACCGGCTGGTTGTCGAGCTGGCAGGCGGTGCCGGTGCCCTTGGTGACGACATCCTCCATGGCGGAGGTGAGAAGCCATGCGGTGTCCTCATCGAGGACCCTTCTGGTCACCCTGTCATCCTCGCCGAGGATGACGTTTCCGTCGTGGTCTGTCACCTTGGTGTAGAGCCTTGGCTCGATGTAGGTGCCGCCGTTTGCGATTGCGGCATAGGCACCGTTGAGCGCAAAGTTTGAGACGCCCTTTGTGATGCCGCCGAGGGCGAGGGTCTGCTGCACGTCGGAGAAGATCTGGCCGCCGATCTCCTCGTTGTTTACGAGGGTTGTGATCCCGAGGTCTTTTAAGTAGGTGTAGCCAAGGAGCGGCGTGATGTCCGTCAGCGTCTTGACCGCCACGATGTTCATGGAGTTCTGGATGCCCTCCCGGACGGTGGAGAGTCCCCGGTAGGACTCGCCGTACCAGTTGCGGACGGGAGTCCCGTTCGTATAGGTATAGGGCGCATCGAGCTGGGTGGAGGCGAGGGTTTTGCCGCCGGAATCCAGCGCCGGCGCATAGGTGGAGACAACCTTGAAGGTGGAGCCCGGCTGCCGCACCACGTCATAGGCGCGGTTGAGCGTGCGGTTTGCGGTCTTCTCTCCCCTTCCGCCCACAATGGCGACAACATTCCCCGTGTGCTGATCCTCTACGGTGAGGGAGATCTGGGGCTGGGGCTGAAGATTCAGCTTCTCTCCGACGACGGTGTCACGGTCTGACACCACGGAGGCCTTGTACTTCTCATAGGCATTATTTGCGGCATCCCTGGAGGAAAAGATGAGCGTGCTCTGGATGCCGTTCTCCTTTAAGTACTTCTGGAACATCTCCGTGCTGTAGTTGGT
The DNA here is from genome assembly GCA_900318875.1 of uncultured Lachnospiraceae bacterium. GTDB lineage: Bacteria > Bacillota > Clostridia > Lachnospirales > Lachnospiraceae > CAG-791. The sequence continues at coordinate 3,911 of ONMH01000103.1, forward strand.
GACGTTCCCGTCCCTGTCCTGCACGGAGAGCTGGATCTGCAGATACCACCTCGTCCCTGCGGGGTAGTTGCTCTCATCTGCGACGACGTCGTCGCAGATCTTCTGGATCTTTGCATCCTGGGTCGAGTAGATCTTGAGGCCGCCGCTGTAGAGGAGTGTGTAGGCCTGCTGCTCCGTGTAGCCCCTGGCCTGCAGGTCAGAGAGGACCTGCTCCGTCAGGGCATCGACAAAGTAGGACTGGATCTCGCTGTCGTTCGTCTCCTCGTCGATGATCTTGATTCTCTCGTAGGGGTTGTCGGCAGCTGCCTCATCGTGCTGCTGCCTGGTGATGTAGCCCTGGTCGAGCATGCGGTCGAGGACGAGAAGGCGCCTTCTGTTGTTGTTCTCCGGATAGGTGATCGGATCGTATTTTGTTGGATTCTGGGTGATGCCGGCGATGACGGCGCATTCAGAGAGGTTTAAGGTGGAGACGGAGCGGCCGAAGTACCGGAGGGAGGCCGCCTGCACACCCAGGGTGCTGTGCCCCAGGTTGATGGTATTCAGGTAGTTGATGAGGATGTCGTCCTTTGACATCGTCTTCTCGAGCTCGACGGCGAGGTACTGCTCCTGGATCTTTCTTCGCACGCTCTCGGAGAAGGTCTCATTGGTCCAGCCCTCAAAGACGTTATTCTTGATGAGCTGCTGGGTGATGGTGGAAGCACCCTGGGAGAAACTCCCCGAGGTCAGTCCCGTCACACCGGCCCGCAGGATGCCCTCGATGTCGATGCCGCGGTGCTTGTAGAACCTCGAGTCCTCGATGGCGACAAAGGCGTGCTGCAGATCGATGGGAACCATGTCCAGGGTCACTGGGATGCGGTTCGAATCCGTGGAGACGAGGCGGGCGGTCTGGTTGCCGTCGCTGTCGTAGACAAAGGTGGAAAAGCCCGTCGGCGTGACGTCGATGTTGGAGATGTCGGGGGCAGTATCGAGGACCGCCTGGAAGCCGCCGTAGACGACAAAGCACAGAGAGGCGATGGTGCCTACAACGGCGATCAGGATCATCCAGCGCAGCATCAGCCAGATGCCGGACAGGCGCCGTCTCCCCCTTGTATTCAGTTCTTCCTCGCGCCGAAGGACGCTCTCTCTGTCAAATCTCATGCTGATGGAATCCTGTTTCTTTGTCTCTGCGGAAGTCGGAAACAAAGTTTCCCCTGTCTGGAATTCCATCTTACTACACTCGAAAGAAACTGGCAAATTTTCCGTTTTCAGGACGCAATCGGGCGCACTTTGCTGCACTTTTTCCGAAGATCCCCAAGGTTTTGCGGGCAAAGTGGAGCGGCGGGACTAGACAAGGAACGCAGCGCTCGTCACCGTCCAGGTGAGAGGGTATGAGAACATGACGCTCTGGATCGACCCGATCCTGGGCACAAAGACGGCGCACCAGACAATCCGCAGGACGCAGACCCCGAGGATTGTGATGATGGTCGGGATCAGGGCATCCCCCATGCCGATCAGCGTCCCGGAGAGGATCTCGATGAGGACGTAGGTCAGGTACACGGAGCAGAAGTAGCGGGCCATGATAACGCCGATCCGGATCACCTCGGGGTCTTCCGTAAAGATCGCAAAGAGCGCGGGGCAGAAGAACCAGACGGGGACCGCAAAAAGGAGCGTGATAAGGACAAGAAGGAGCGTCGACTGCCACACGCACTGCCGGACCCGTTTGTAGTTTCCCGCTCCGAAGTTCTGCCCCACAAAGGTTGTGACCGCTGTCCCGAGGGAACTTGTCAGCAGCCAGTAGAGGGCGTCGATCTTGCCGTCTGCGGCCCAGGCCGCCACCGTGTCTGTGCCGAAGCCGTTGATTGCGGCCTGGATGACGAGGTTTGACAGGGAGTACATCGAGGAGCGAAGGCCCGCCGGGATCCCGATGGCGAGGATCTTCTCCAGGTAGATCTTCTCAAAGCGGATGCGGCGCAGATTCAGACGATAGTCCTCGTTTACCCTGGTGAGGAGGTTGATGGAAAGAAGCGCCGAGACCGCCTGTGAGAGCACCGTCGCCACGGCGGCGCCGCCAACGCCCCAGGGCAGGACGGCGACAAACAGAAGGTCAAGACCGATGTTGACGACAGCACCCGCAATGAGAAATCCCGTCGGGTTCTTCGAGTCCCCGGCAGCGCGGAGGATCCCGGAGGCCATGTTGTAGAGAAGGTTCGGGATCATGCCGAGGGAGTAGAGGCGAAGGTAGAGGACAGAGCCTGCCATCGTATCCTCCGGCGTGTTCATGAGGACAAGAAAGGGAGGTGCTGCAAACAGGCCCAGGAGCGTCATCACAAGGCCGCCTGCGAGGGCAACGGCGATCGCGGTGTGGACCGCAGCCTCCACCTCTTTCTTCCTTCCCGCCCCGCGGTACTGGGAGAGGATGACCGTTGCTCCGGAGGAGATGCCGACAAAGAAGCCGACGAGGAGGTTGATCAGCATGGCAGAGGCACCGCCGACGGCGGAGAGCCCGGCCTTTCCCACAAAGCGGCCGACGATCATTGCATCCACGGTGTTGTAGAGGGTCTGGAAGAAGGTCCCGAACAGGAGCGGGAAGAAAAAGGCAAGGAGCCTCTTCCAGATGACACCCGTAGTCATATCCATGCTCTGGGACCGTGTCTTTTCCATGCGCTCTCCTCTCCCGCCCGGTTCTGCGAATCTTTGCCTCCCCGGTTGTCAATTTCCGAAAATCGTGCTATTTTAACATCTGCGCCGAACCAGTGCAATGCGGCGCCGAGTGTTAGAATCCCTTCCCACTCGTCAAAACTAAGCGGATAAAATACCTGATCTGAATTTCCTGGCCGTTCGGCCGCTCTTCTTTCGGGAGATTTTACCTTGGCTTGGTGTTTCTTTGCGAAAGGAGAACAAATCATCATGAAAGAACACCAGAAGACACTGTATCTTGTGCAGGGGGCACTGATCGCGGCCCTGTACGTTGTCCTGACCCTTGTCGCCGCGGGCTTTGACCTTGCAAGCGGCGCGATTCAGGTCCGCATCTCCGAGGCGCTGTGCATCCTGCCGTTTTTCACGCCGGCAGCGGTGCCGGGGCTCTTTGTGGGCTGCCTTGCCGCAAACCTCGTGACGGGATCGGCGCTGCCGGACATCATCTTCGGATCCCTGGCGACGCTCCTCGGTGCGCTGGGAACGCGGGCACTCCGGAAGCACAGCTTCCTCTGCTCCCTGCCGCCCGTTCTCTCCAACATGATCATCGTCCCGCTCCTCCTGACCTATGCCTATCACATCCCGGGCGGCATCCCCTATTTCATGCTGACCGTCGGAGCAGGAGAAGTGCTCTCGATCTGCGTGTTCGGGGAGATCCTGCTGCGCGTCCTGAAGCCGATCCGCGGCAGGGTGTTCGGACCTTCGCAGGAGCCCTCTCCTGCCAAAAAGTCAGACGCCGTCTGAGCCACGAAAATACAAGCAGAAGGGATACGGTGAAAGGGCCGTTCCGGGTGTGCTACAATAGCGCCCGGGGCGGCCCTTTTGGCTGCCCGGAAATGCGGCAGTTTTGCTTTGGAGAGAGATTGGATGGGCATGAACAAACTCGAGGTACTCAAAAAGACATTCGGCTATGACAGCTTCCGGCCGGGACAGGAGGAGCTGATCGACGGGATCCTTGCGGGAAGAGACGTCCTCGGCATCATGCCGACAGGGGCGGGCAAGTCCCTCTGCTATCAGGTGCCGGCTCTTCTTCTGCCCGGTGTCTCCGTCGTGGTCTCGCCCCTCATCTCCCTCATGAAGGACCAGGTGCAGGCGCTGAACGCGGCGGGCGTCCATGCGGCCTTTCTCAACAGCTCCCTCACGGAGAACCAGATCCAAAAGGCCATCGCCCTTGCGGCAAGGGGCCGGTATAAGATCATCTACGTCGCTCCGGAGCGCCTCATGACCCCAAGGTTTCAGTGGCTCTCCCATGAGATTGGGATCTCCATGCTCTGCGTGGATGAGGCCCACTGCATCTCCCAGTGGGGGCAGGATTTTCGGCCCTCCTACCTTGCAATCTCTGACTACATCGCATCCCTCCCGGAGCGTCCCTGCGTCTGCGCCTTTACGGCGACGGCAACGGCGCAGGTCCGGGAGGACATCGTGCGGGCACTCTCGCTCCGGGATCCCCTCGTGAAGATCACGGGGTTTGACCGGAAGAACCTCTACTGGTCGGTGGAGAAGCCAAAGAACAAGACGGACTTCTGTCTCTCGTATGTGAGAAAGCATGAGGGGGAGTCCGGCATCATCTACTGCAGCACCCGCAAAAACGTGGACCGGCTCTACGGGATCCTCCGGGATGAGCGGATCCCCGCGGGCAGGTATCACGCCGGCATGGAGCAGGAGGAGCGGGTCAGGAGTCAGGACGACTTCATCTACGACAACATCTCCGTCATGGTCGCAACGAATGCCTTCGGCATGGGCATCGACAAGTCCAACGTGCGCTATGTCATCCACTACAACATGCCCGCCTCGATTGAGAACTACTACCAGGAGGCGGGACGCGCGGGAAGAGACGGCGAGCGGGCAGAGTGCATCCTCCTCTACTCCCCGCAGGATACGCTGATCAACCGGATGATGCTGGAGAACAAGTCCGGCAACGAACAGATGACGCCGGAGGAGGCAAGGACCGTGCATGACCAGGACGAGATACGCCTGTCCCGCATGGAGCACTACTGCGTGGGATTCTCATGCCTTCGCAACGAGATCCTCTCCTACTTCGGGGAGCCTGTCACAGAGCCCTGCGGGAACTGCGGCAACTGCAGCAGGGAGTACACAGAGAGGGACTGCACAAAGGAGGCAAACGCCGCCCTCTCCCTCATCTCCTCCATCCCGGGGCGGTACGGACAGAACCTCATTGCCGCAGCACTCCACGGGAGCAAAACAAAGCGCATTGAGGAGACGGGGCTTGACACAAAGCCCTGCTATGGCGCCCTCTCTTCCCTCTCCGAGGCAGAGATCCGGGACCTTCTCATCCAGTTCACTGACCTCGGGATCCTTGAAAGGTCGGAGGATCAGTACGGCCTCTTCTTCCCGGGACCGAGGGCGCAGGAAGTGCGGGACGGGGAGAAGGTTGCCTGCAGGTTTGAATTGCAGGCAGAGGAGAGCACGGAGCGTCCGTCGCCGCGACGGAAGAAAGCTTCCGCCTCCTCCGAAACGACGGTTCTTACTCCTGAGGGGAACGAGCTCTTTGCAAAGCTCAGGAGCCTTCGGTTTCTGCTTGCCAGGCAGCGCAGCATTCCGCCCTATCTTGTTTTTTCCGACAGGACGCTGACGCAGATGTGCATTGCCCTTCCCCGCACAAAGGAGGAGCTGCTTGCGCTCCCCGGCGTCGGCGAGAAGAACCTCGCCTCCTACGGGAACCGGTTCCTCGAGGAGATCGGGACATACCTTTCCGACTATGCCAAAGCCCATGACGGCGCGCGCCCGCAGACAACCGGCTGAGGACCTCCGGGAAGAGGCTTTTGCCTACATTTGTCTGACAGATATGAAATTCGTGCGTAAATAAATTTCTTCCGGATTTTTGCTTGCGAAGTCTCCGGGGGTATGGTAGTATTCTTTCTGCGCCCAACAGGGAGATGCAAGCTGGCATGGCTCAGTCGGTAGAGCGTCACATTGGTAGTGTGGAGGTCCCGGGTCCGATTCCCGGTGCCAGCTCACAGAAAAAGGCGGATCGCAATTGCGGTCCGTCTTTTGTTTTGCCTTTTTGTTCCGTCTCCCTGCAGGGAGGCAGAGGATCCATCTGCTTCAGCGCAAAACAGCGGACAGTCCTGTCACCGGATTTGGAGACGGACCTGCCCGCTTTCTGTTTTCTCTGCTTTCCTTCTGCGCGGCCTTCCCCCTCTCTCACACCGACCAGCCGGTGCAGGACCAATGCAGGACCAGGGAAGCAAGTGCCTGCGAGGAATCCGTTGTCAGCCTGCCATTGCCTGAATTACCTCCTGCAGCCTTCGCGATGCGCATGGCAGCATCGGGCAGATCCCTCAAAACAGGCCCCGAAGGCGGTCTCTGAAAAATGGACAGCTGCAGGAAATTTTCCGGAAATCATTCCGAAGCAGAATCCGCTTTCATCAGGACTTCTCTTCTCCCCCGTCCTCCTCCGGGCCGAGCCACTCCGCATCGCCCCGCGCGAAGGCAACCCTTGCGAGGATCCCAGTGTAGCCTTTCTCCCTCTGGAGCGTCACGTGCAGGAAGATGCGGTTCTGCTCTGCCATGTGACGCAGGCCGTCCCGCCGGATCGTGAGAAGGAGCGAGACAAACGAGGAGCAGACGCAGAGCACGTAGGGCTCCTTTGTGCCCTTTCGGATGGCGAAGTTGAGGATGCAGTAGAGCATCATCATCCGCATGGTCTGGATCGCAAAGTCCTCCGGCCTTGCTGCCGCTTTTCCCAGCTCCAGGTACAGGACCTGGATGCAGTTCATCGCATCCCTGGAGAAGAAGGAGAACTGGGCCTTTGCATTTCCTGCGAAGGCGTCCATCATCTTCTCCGGATCGGCCTCAAATGTCTTCGTGAACTCCTCCATGAAGTCCTTCGCGATGTCGGACGGCTGGATGCCGTTGATGCGGAACGAGAGGAAGACCGCAGCCAGGGCGGCCTCAAAGTCCTCCGCCTCCGGCATCGGAAAATCCAGATCAAAATCCTCTTCCCTCATGGTACTCCTCCTTGCCCGGTCAGAGCGGGGCGTCCTCTGGCAGATGCCTGGTGGTCAGCCCCTGCTTTCTGGCCTCCCGCTCCAGGCTGTCGAGCATGTTTTCAATGGCGTCCGTCTGCTCTGCCGGGAGGACGCGCAGATGGAAGGTCTCCGGGTCCGTCTCCTCATACAGGACAAGATCCGGGTTTCCCAAATAGCCGCACAGAAGGTGTTTTTCCACGGCAATCTCTCTTCCGTCGGGAAGCAGCATGCAGGAGAGAAAGCCCTGCAGGATCTTTCCTCCGCAGCGGGACAGAAACCAGTCCGCCTGGGGCCTTGTGTACTGCTCCGGGTCCGCTGTCTTTGCAAAGGCGATCTTCCGGAAGGCCTTGAAGAGCTTCTTTTCCTCCGGGACCTCTCCCCAGCGGGAGACGGTGACGGGCATGGACATCCCCGGAACGGAAAGCAGGGTGTGACAGGAAAGATCCGGGGCAAGACCGTTCTCTTGAAGAGCGTTCAGATATCCCAGGTAGTACGTCCCGACCTCCGGGAAGGGATCACAGGCGATCAGCGTTCCGTTCTCTCCGACAAGGCGGCAGAGCGCGGACACAAAGTCCTGGACATTTTCCCTGGAGGCTTCGATCTGCTCCCGGAATCCGCCGTAGCGCACGGCATCCAGATCGAGGTGCGTGTTCTCGTTGAGCACATCCAGGCAGAGCACTGTGTCGTACGTCTCGTTCCTGTTCTCCCGGATGTCGCCCGTCTCGAAGGTGACATTGGCAAGGCCAAGCTCCTCTGCAAAGGCCGCTGCAAGGGCTGTCTCCTCCGGGACCCGGTTCAGCCCGGTCACCTGTGCCCCGGGACAAAGCGCCGCAGCAAGGAGCGTCAGGATCCCGCAGCCGCAGCCGGCATCGAGGATCTTCGACCCAAGAAGGTCTTTGTTGACAGAAAGCCAGGCACCCATCGCCCGGAGAAAGGGAAGGCGCTCTGCTCCCAGGTAGAGCTTTTCCACCGTCGGATCCTCTGCAGACAGGCGGTACAGCGCCGTGTTCTCAAAGGGATAGTCGAGCATGGCGCGGCGCGCAAAATCATCTCTGTTTTCCGGGGAGATCTCCTGATACCGCCTCCGGAGGGACTCCTGCTGCGCCTTTGTGAGCTTTGTCCCCAGTGCTTCCTTCATGTCTTTGACTTCATGAATCCCGAGTGTGCTCAGGATGTTTTCAAGACTGCTCTTTTCTGCTTCCATCTTGTCTCCTATTTTCAGTGTGCCCGCAGGAGCAGTTCTGCACCGATGTCTCCTGTCTTTCCTGCCACGGCATCGCGCAGCCAGTGCGCCATCGAGGGGCGTCCGGGCTCTGTCGTGAAGAAGTAGGGCTCCCGCACCACCGTGTGGATCGTGCCGCCGCAGGTCACCGGGCTCTTCCAGCTGTTGAAGTAGAAGGCGATGCCGGGCGCCATCTCTTTGAGGGATGCGGCCATGTCCTTCAGCTGCTGGAAGTAGGCATCCTGCACCTCGGCGTCTGACTCGTAGATCTTGTTTGTCACGTCGTTGTAGTAGGCGGAGAGCAGGTAGTCGTGGGTGGAGCTTGCGTACAGGTACCGAAGCCGGTCCCCAAAGCGCGAGGTCAGCGCCTCGTACCAGTCCAGGGTGATGTTCCTTGTGTGGAGCACCTTCCAGAACCTCTCCCCTGCGCCCCAGAGCTCTCTTGCCGTGTACTGCCACTTTGCATAGAGGAGCTGCCCCGAGTCAGAGAGAAGCGTCACGTCCTTTGCCCCCGGATAGTAGTCCTCCAGGATCTCCTGGGACAGGGCTGGGACTGCAAAGGCGCCTGCGGAGTTCCCGGCAATCAGGAGCTTCTCACAGGAGGGGAAGAGCCGGACCGCCCGGTCCATCGCGGCGCGGAAGTTCCGATGGCCGCGAAAGTGCAGGACCTCCTCCTCCCCCTCCTCGCTCTGGTAGACAAAGTCCCTGTCCCCCACGTGGAAGTCCCCCGTGGAATAGGTGATCACGATGAAGTTCCAGTTGTGGAAGGGATTGACTCTCGCGTTGGAGGTGATCCCCACGTGGATGTTCATGGCCTGGGTGAAGGGTCGCAGGTTATTCCAGTAGTAGTTGGGCCTTCCGCTTGCGACCTTCCCTCCCGTCACCGGCCTTGCCGCGGTGAAGGCGTTCCAGGCAACGCCCCCGCCGGAGAGAAAGACGCAGAGGTTCTCCGAGGTCCCCCGGCGCACGTAGATGTGGTACTCCGAGCCGTCCCCGGAGAGTCCCTCCGGGATCGGAAGGCGAAACCACACAAAGGGCTCGGAGACGGCTGCGGGCACGATCGCCGCATCGGGCGACAGAACCGGCGCCTCGAGGGGCGAGTGGGCGATGCCGGCGCCGATCGTGTGCTCCACGAGATCTCCCGCCCGCTCCAGAAAGTCCTCTCCTCTTCCCGCCCGGTGCAGGAGGAAGAGGCCGTGCTGTATGCTGCTCTGGTTGAATGCGTTCTTTTTCAATGGGCTTTCTCCGTCGGTCAGAAATTCAGAAACTTGGTGATCGCGTTGCGAAGGTCCCGCCCCCGGAAGATGACGATAAAGGCAAGGTATGCAAGCAGCAGCACCATGCACAGCGTTGCGGGCAGCGGGAAGGGGTTAGTCCTCCGAAGGATGGGGACAAGCTGCAGCAGGGAGAGGAGCGTGTCTACAAACAGGTACACGGCATAGTCCACCATGTGCAGTCCCTCAGACCAGCCAAGGAGCACGGTTGCGATCTCCAGGGCAAGAAATCCCGCCGGGATCGACCAGCTCACCGCCCAGCCGTGATAGGACCCTGCGAAGTGATCCGCGGCAAGGCAGACCGCCATGCCGAGGTAGACCTCAAAGGTGACGAGGAAGATGATGTTGCTTTTGTAGTACCTTGCAATCAGAAAGTCGATCCAGGCAAAGAGACCGGCGAAAAAGCAGATGTAGGGCCAGTGGGCGGGGATCCCGTGTTCTCTTGCCTGCAGGGCAAAGAACACCATCAGCAGCTCAAACAGGATCATCACAAAGGTCAGGATCCTTGCAATGGAGATCTCCGACACCCGGCGCTTTTCCGGCACCGGAAAGGACGGAGCGGGGTCCATCCCCTCGGGGGTCTCCCGGAGGACCAGGGGATTCCTGCACAGGGGACAGCAGGTCTTGTGGCCGCGGATGTAGACATGGCATCTGGGGCAGTACTGCATGATTCCTCCTCCTGCCGCGTTCTTTGCGGCAAGCGCGCGGGAAATGTACGAAGGTGCTTTCCCGCGAATCGGCCTCCTTTCAGGGCGTTTCGTCAAAATCGCTGGAGCCGATCTCCACGTCGATCCCGGCAGAACTGAGCTTTCGGAAAAAGGCCGGCATAACATTCTTCTCATCATAGGCGGTGACGACGCCGAAGACCATCCGGTCGCCGTAGGTGGAGATGCACATCTGAAGGCGGGGCGGGGTCATAAAGGCGCTGAAGCGGTCCACATATCCTGCGGTCTCCCCGGGAAGGGTGACGCAGCCGAGGTTGGAGACCGTCGCTGTGGTGCCCTGCCCTGTGAGGAGCGTAATCCTCGAGATCGCGATGTCCTTCAGGAACAGGGGCACCGCCTGGATCGCCAGGTTGTGGACAAGGCCGGAGTAGCCGTTCATCGTGCGGGTGATCTGCTCCCTCGTGAGCTGTTTCCTGAACGAGGCGTCCACGGACCGGAGGATACTTGCAAGGCTTCCGTCATAGCCGCGGGGATGGAAGGACACCGTGATGACGCCGAAGAAGTTCCGGGAGGTGCTGGAGGGGAAGTACTGCCGGAGGTTGACCGGCACGCTGATGACGATGGGGTGCTTTGCATCCCCTGCCTGCATGTTTTCAATGATGGACTGGATGAAGATCGAGGTGACATAGACGCCGATCGTTGCGCCGTTCTCCTCCGCGAGCTTTTTCACGCGGGAGGCGCTGAGAATCCCCTCGAGGTAGTGGCACTGGAGGGAGAAGTCCTTCTCCATCGGGATCTGGTAGGCCCGGGAGAAGGCAAGCTTTTTCCACTGGGATCCTCTCCCTCCTGCCGTCTCTTCCTGCTCCTCTTTCGCCTCCCGCTTTCTGGCGTCCTCTCCATAATTGTGTACCTCGGGGTCGGTGTCCCTCCGGTAGTATCTGGCAAAGGCGTCATCGGACTTCTGGGCGGCGGAGGCGTCATCTCCCATCACCGCCTCCTGGGGGATCGCATGTCTGATGCACAGGTAGTGGATGACAAGGCTCTTCAAAACCATCAGGCCCCCGGTGCCGTCTGCAATTGCGTGGTACATCTCAAGGCTGATGCTCTTTCCCGCATACAGCACCCGGAACAGGAGGTTCCGCCTGCCGGGGACGTACAGCGCCCGGCAGATCTCTCCCGCGTCCTTCTCCACGAGGGCCCGCTGCTGGGTCTCATCGAAGTAGTACCAGAAGAGGCCCTTCCGCAGCACCGTCTTTAAGTGCGGGAACTCCTCCATCACAAGGTCCAGAGCTTCCTGCAGAATGCGCGGGTCCACCTCCTCCTTCAGGGTGCAGGTGATCCGAAAGCAGCGCGTGTCCGGGCCCCTCGTGGTGGAGGGCATGATGGTGGCGGCATTGTCGAGGCGATACCACCTGAAATTTCGTTTTCCGGTTCTGGCTCTCATCTGTGACCGCGCACCTCCGCATTTCGTTCTTCAGAAAGTATACCATGCAGGCAAGAGGCAGCGGAAGGTCTGTTACCGGAGCCTTCGCTTCCAGGAAAATACCCGCTTCTCCGAGAGAATCCTGGGCTTTCCCCGGCGCCGCTGCCTGCGCAGGGCGTCGGAAAAGAGCGCTGCTGCAGCACTCTCCCCGGTCTCTGCGCTCCTGTCCCCCACAATCACGTAGTCCGTCTCAAAGTGGAGGGCCCTGTCGACAAAAACGCCCCGCGCCAGAAGGAGGCGCCGCACCTCTTCCCTCGTCCCCGTGCGGAAAGTCCCGACAAGGACGACGTGCCGGCCCCGGAGGGAGAGAGCCTGTTCCCTCTGCTGCGGCCTCTGCCTTCTTGTGATCACGCGCTGCCTTCTGGGCGCCGTGTCCAGTTGCGCCGTCTCGGGAATCAGAGACGTGTCTGACAGGGGGCTTCTTCTCTCAAAATAGCCTGCGATCTTCCGAAACTCCTCTGCCCCGGGAACGGCGGGGATCGGGGCGATGCCCGCCGCGGAGCAGAGGTCCGTGCTGCTGCAGTAGGCAAGGCCGTAGCAGCGGCCGGCAAGTTCCGACAGGTCCCTGTAGCGAAGGCGCTTCAGCACAAGGCGCACGCCCCAGGCACGGAGGAGCACCCCTGCCCTTTTTACACGGTCCCTCAGCCCGCACCCAACCACCTCGAACTCCAAGAGGAGGGGCGAGGTCTCCTCCCAGAAGGCCTCAAAGCTCACGCCGCCTGGAAGCGCCGGCCCCGGGTAGGTCATCTGCATCAGAACGGCCTTCTTTCGCAGCAGGATCTTTCCGTAGTTTTCGGCGACAAGATCCACCTGAAGGCGCAGCCCCTGTACTGACAGCAGCACGTACAGATATCGTCCGTTATCCATGGTTCTTGTTTCTACCTCTCTCCCTGTGAAAACACGTCGTCGATTCTACCTGCTGCGGCGGAATCGGGGAAGAGACAAAGAAACCAGAAATTTCTGACATGCACGGTATGGAATGCATGTTATTTGTACGACATGCACAAAAAATGCTTTTTTTAGCGGATTCTGAATCTTTCGTCACACAATATGGGCGGGGAAAGAAAGCAAAAGCCCCGCCGCGGGGCGGGGTTTCTCATGCCCGGGGAAAGGGCTTCAGGATGCAGGTGAAGGTGATGATGCCGTCCTTCCAGGAGGCGCCGATGGAACCGTGGTACTGCTCCGCGATGGCCTCCGCAATGGAGAGGCCGATGCCGTAGCCGCCCCGGTCCGTGTTGTGGGAGGTGTCCGCCCGGTAGAAGCGCTCGAAGAAGTGGCTGTAGTCCACACCCCTCCCCTCCTGGAAGTTGTTGGAGACAAGAAGTGTCACAGCCTTCTCCCTGGTCTTCTGGGTGAGGGTGACCTCAATTCTGCCCTTTTCGTCGCAGTACTTGATCGCATTGTCGACCAGAAGCGAGGTCAGCTGCCGGATGGCGGCATCCTCGGCGAGCATCACGACATTCTCCTGGATTTTCGTCTGAAGCTGTTTTCCCTCCGACTCCGCGACGGGGCGGAAGGTGTCTGCCGTCTCCTTCACGGCGGTCGTGATGTCGCACTGCGTCACGGCCTCTCCGCTCTGCTTTTCCTGCGCCCGGGAGACCATAACGAGGTTCTGGATCAGGCCGTTCATGCGGTCCACCTGTCGGAGCGTGGACTTTGTCCACTTGTTCTCCCCTTCCAGCATCTCCTGCATCTCCGTGTTGGCCCGGATGACGGCAAGCGGCGTCTTGAGCTCATGGCTTGCGTTGGTAATGAACTGCTTCTGGAGCTCTGCGTTCCGGACCTCCGGCTGTACGGCCCTGCGGGAAAACACCTGCACAAAGAAGCCGACAAGCACCACACCGAGGCAGATCATACAGAGCAGGATGTAGAAGAGCCGCCCGGAGCTCCGCATGCTGTTCTCACTGTCGAGGTAGACGACAATGGACGACCCGTCGTCATAATGAATACAGACGCGGAAACCCCGCCGCTTGCAGCGGGGAGGAGCGTCGTTCCCCTTTTCTCAAACAAAAGCTCCGGCATGATGTAATATCCG
>ONMH01000104.1 GCA_900318875.1 uncultured Lachnospiraceae bacterium
TACTTCCTGATCTGATGGGAAGAGCCGCAGAGAAGAACAGCCTGTAAGCCTCCGGAAATCATCCAAACAGCAAGATGGCAGCCCCCGCAGCTTTCCCCCCCGTGGAATCTGCGGGGGCTTTTGGTTTCGGATACCGGCACAGAGGATGACAGATCTTTGACAGAATAAAAACCGCCATAATCGCCAAAACCACTTTGCCGCAAACCCGGCGCAGAGTCTGTCTGCAACATTGTCGAAAGGGCCTCTGCTGCGTATCTCAAGGGCAAAATTTCATAAATCCGTATCTTTTCTGTGATCGGAGAAACGAAGATTCCGCTGTCCCTGTCCGGCCAAAAGACAGCCAGAACGTGCCCCCTTGGTTCTCTGTGCAGCCTCAGAAGCAGTACCATGGCATGACCGCAAGTTTTCAACATAATGGAGCAAGGTTTCTGAATTACAGGAGGGCTTCCATCTGCTAAAACATTTCTGACAGGGGAATGGGGAGCCTGGAAGGAGACAAAGGATCCCCCGCAGGACGAGATTGAGGTCTATCCGCGGGGAGCGGATCGTACAGAAAGGGGCAGGCAATGGAAGAAGCAAGAGTGTGGGAGGAAGAGGTCGTCATCCCGACCTATGAGGTCGGAAAACCGGACAAAAACCCGATGTTTCTCGAAAAGCGGGTCTATCAGGGCAGCTCCGGGAAGATTTATCCCTATCCGACCACGCAGAAGATCAGCAGGGAAAAGACGGATCATGTCTGGAAGGCAGTGTACCTTGAAAATCAGTACATCCGGGTGATGATTCTCCCGGAGCTGGGCGGACGCATCCAGCGCGCGTATGACAAGACCAACAACTATGACTTTGTGTACTACAATGAGGTCATCAAGCCAGCACTTGTCGGCCTATGCGGTCCCTGGATCTCCGGCGGCATTGAGTTCAACTGGCCGCAGCACCACCGCCCGACGACGTTCTCTCCGGTTGACTATGCGCTGCGCGACAACGGCGACGGTAGCAAATCGGTGCTTGTGAATGACGTGGATCGGATGTACGGGACGAAGGAGATCACGACGTTTACGGTGTATCCGGACAGGGCCTATCTTGAGGTCCGCGGACAGCTCTACAACCGCACGCCGTTCCCACAGACCTTCCTCTGGTGGGCCAACCCGGCAGTGTCGGTCAATGACAGCACGCAGTCCGTGTTCCCGCCCGATGTCCACAGCGTCTACGATCACGGCAAGCGCGCCGTATCCCACTTCCCGATCGCGACCGGCGTCTATTACAAGCATGATTACAGCGAGGGGGTTGATATCTCCCGCTACAGAAATATCCCTGTCCCCACCTCCTACATGGCGGCGAAGTCCGAATACGACTTTGTATGACTACGGGAAGGAGGCAGGTCTTCTGCATGTCGCAGACCATCACATCTCTCCCGGAAAGAAGCAATGGACCTGGGGGTGCGGTGACTTCGGAAAGGCATGGGACCGTCAGCTGACGGATTCCGACGGCCCGTACATCGAGCTCATGACGGGCATGTACTGCGACAACCAGCCGGACTTCTCCTGGCTCAAGCCCTACGAGGAGAAGGTCTTTCTCCAGTACTTCATGCCGTATAAAAAAGTCGGATATGTGAAGAATGCGACCATCCACGCGGCACTGAACCTGGAGCAGCGAAAAGACGGCCTGTATGTCTGCATCTACGCTACGAAGAAGTATGACCCCGCTGTCATCGGCGTCCTGGAAAACGGCAGGGAGATCTTCCGGGAGGAGGCACTCCTGTCCCCGACCGACGTCTACGAGAAGACGATCCCGCTTCCGATTCAGGATTTCTTTCAGATCCGTGTCACGGTCTCCTATGCCGGAGAGGAGCTTGTCTCCTATCAGCCGCAGGATCAGGGGATTCCTGATCCCGCTGAGCCGGTCAGTGCGGCAGAGCAGCCGGAGGACATTCGGACGAATGAGGAGCTCTTCATCACGGCACAGCGCATCGAGCAGTACCGCCATGCGACCTGGCTTCCGGATCCCTATTACAAAGAGGGGTTAAAGCGCGATCCGGGGGATGCGCGCATCAACAATGCATACGGCCTTCTGCTCCTTCGGCGGGGCTGTTTTGCGGAGGCGGAGGAGCACTTCCGGGCAGCCATCCGGAGACTTACCATGTATGTCCCGAACCCGTATGACTCTGAGCCGTTCTACAACCTGGGCCTTGCGCTTCTCTATCAGGGAAGGGAAAAGGAGGCGTATGACGCCTTCTACAAGGCAACCTGGACGAGCGAGGAGCAGGAGATGAGCTTCTACGGCCTTGCCGTGATCGCTGCGCGGAACGGAAAATATGAGGAGGCGCTTGGGTTTGTCGAAAAGGGCCTTGTCCGAAATGTGCACAATGTCAGGGCCCGGGGTCTCAAGGCGGCACTCCTTGCAAAGATTGGAAGGAAGGAAGAAGCCTTTTCCTGGGTAAGGGAGAACCTGAAGGTGGATCCCTTTGACTATGTCTCCATGTTTGTCCGCACGGCACTTACCGGGGAGTCTGAGAAGCCGATCCGGAAACTCTGCCGGGACAGACAGGAGACCTATCTTCTCGCGGCGGGAGATTTTCTGGAGGCCGGGTTCTATGAGGAGGCTCTGCGCGTTCTCTCCCTTGCAGACAGGACAAAGCCCATGATCCTCTATTACACGGGCTATATCCTCCAGAAGCTCGGAAAGACGAGAAAAGCACTTGCAGCATATCAGGAGGCGGAGCGGGACTCCTCCTACCTGTGCTTTCCGAATAAACTCCGGGACATCGCCGTGCTCCGCGCTGCCATAGAAGCCAACCCGGACGGCGCGAAGGCGTACTACTACCTCGGCTGCCTGTACTACGACAAGCTTCAGTACGACACCGCAATCGGTCTCTGGGAGACCTCAGAAAAGCTTGACGGCACGTTCCCGACCGTGAGACGCAATCTTGCGATTGCATACTTCAACAAGCGGGGAGACAGGGAGAAGGCGAGAAGCGAGATGGAGGCGGCATTTTCCCTTGATCCCGGTGATGCATGCGTCTTCCTCGAGCGGGATCAGCTCTGGCAGAGGCTCCAGGCGGATGTCATCAGGCGCCTGGAAAACTTTTCGGCACACATGGAGCTTGTCGAAGAGCGCGATGATCTCTACTGTGAGTACGTCACGGCCCTGAATCTTGCGGGAAAAAACAAAGAGGCCTATGAGGCCATCATGCGGCACACATTCCGCACCTGGGAGGGTGCGGAGGGCAGGATCTCTGCACAGTACCGGATCTCCCTCCGGGAGATGGCAAAGGATGCCCTGAAAGGCTCCGATGCAGCAGAGGCAGAGGAACTTCTCCGGAAGGCGCTCCTTGTTCCCGAAAATCTCGGGGAGGGACGGCTCGAGGGGACAAAGAACAACGACATCTACTACACGCTGGGACTGGCACTGGAGAGACAGCAGAAAATGGAGGAGGCAGATAAGGCCTATCAGCTCGCAACGCTCGGTGCCGCGGAGCCTGCCGGTATGATGTACTACTACGATCAGCCGGCTGACATGATCCTCTACCAGGGACTTGCACAGCAGAAACTTGGGAACAGAAAAGAGGCGAATGCGAGGTTCTATCGGCTCCTCGACTACGGGGAGCAGCACCTCCGCGATCCGTTTGTGATGGATTACTTTGCGGTCTCCATGCCGGACATGACGATGTTTGATGCCGACATGGAAGAGAAGAACCGGGCACACTGCCGGTATCTTATGGGCCTTGGAAAACTGGGACTTGGCAGGAAAGAGGAGGCAGCAGAGGAGTTTGAAAAGGTCCTCTCAATGGACCGGAATCACCAGAACGCAAAGGATTATCTCCGTATGATCCGGGAGGAGATTCCGCTTTGCTGAAAAAGCGCAGGGAGCAGCTGCGGGTAAAATCCTCCGGCTGCTTTTTGCGGCGCACGAAAAGCCCTGCCGGTTTCCGGAAATCCATCTCAGGCTTGGGAATCCTTCCCATGCGGATCCCCGCAGAGGAGACATCTCCTGTATGCAGAGGGGGTATACCCTGTCCTTGCCCGGAAAAAGGCGCAGAAGCTGCTCGCATCCGCAAATCCGGTGTCTGCCGCAATCTCTTTCACAGAGCGCTGCGTTGAGGAGAGCAGAAAGCGTGCAGACCGGAGCCTGGTTTCCAGCACGTACTGATGGGGTGTCATGCCCGTGGTGCGCAGAAAGACGCGGGAAAAGTAGCAGGGACTCAGGCAGGCAGCCTGGGCCAGGGTGTCCAGCCGAAGCGGCTCTTTCAAGTGTTCACTGATGTAGGTCATTGCCTTCCGGATTCCGGATGAGGCGTCCTGCCGCGCATCTGTCATGGAAAGAAGCCGAAGCAGCGCATCGTAAAGGCGCCCGGATTCCAGGCATTCCTCATAGGGCCTTCCGTCCCGGAAATCCTCATAGATCGCCTGGATGTCATCGCGGATGCGGGGATAGTCCCCCGGCGTGGAGACACAGCCTGGATCTGCCTGGATGTGTTCCACAAAGGCCCGTGCCATCGGTGCATCAAAATGAATCCACAGAACCTCCGCCCCCGATGCCGAGCCGTATTCCTGGACGGCATAGCAGTCAAGCAGCACAGCACTGCCCTCTGGAGCGCAGATTCTCTCCCTTTTTCTCTGCACCCAGATGGTGCCTTTCTCAATCAGCATGAGGAGAAAGTTGCCAAAGCTGGTCCGATGCAGATGATAACCGGGCTCATAGACAAAGCGGCCGACGATCAGGGGATAGAAGAGCAGCTCGTGCGCCGTGACGCTGGGGCTGTGAACGTAATAGTCCGAGCCCGCAGCAACCTTCTGTTCTGTGGAAAGCATGGCAGATACCTCCGTGGAATACCAAGTATCTTATGCCATACGGGCGGGAGGCGCAAATATCGACGCAAAGGGGCAGATCCCTCACGACCCTGTTCGGAACTGTTTCGGGAACGACAGCGGGGGGAACGTCAGCGCGGGAGATGGGAGAGGGCGGGGGATGGCTTCCGAGAAACCCCAAAGGGCTGTCAGCATCGCCGAAATGGGCAAAAGGCAGGGGGAGAACGGGAAGAGGAAGACCGCGAAGTTCCTTTTGCAAAGCGGTACCCGCCTTTCGCACGCTCGGAAAGCCGGCCGCTGTTCTTGATCTCACAAAGGATTTTGACTACACTTCTTTTTGCAGCGATTCCGGAAAATCCTGCCGGGCGGGGGCATCCGGAACCTGGAAAGAAGGGAGAGAAGGGATATGAAGATCATTGACAGCCATGTTCATCTATACAGGAAGACAGCGCAGATCATCGGCAATTACAGCAGATACATGATTCAGGACCCTGCGGGGTACCGAGGGGAACTCGAGGAGGCGGGGATCTCCCATGTCTGCGGCTCTGTCATCGACGGCATCATGCAGGGGGTTGAAAGGAACAGTCCAGAGATCTGGCAGCACATCCATGCACTCAATGAGACGGCATGCGGGCTGGCAGGAGAACTGGAAGGCTTTTACACACCGGGCTTTCATGTGCACCCGGATTTCGTCCGGGAATCCTGCGACGAGATCGAGGCCATGCATGCACGCGGCTACCGCCTGATTGGGGAACTGGTGCCATACATGCACGTCTGGTATGACTATGACAGCAAAGCGATGAAGGAGATCCTCGACACAGCAGAGCAGTACCATATGATCGTGAGCTTCCACTCCACGGGATATGAGTTTTCGAGAATGGTGGAGGACCATCCAGGGCTTACGTTTCTCGCCGCCCATCCGGGGGAGAGGCCCCAGGTGGACCGCCATGTTGAGAGGATGAAGCGGTATCCGAACCTGTATCTGGATCTGTCCGGAACGGGGCTGTTCCGGTTCGGGATGCTGCGCTTCCTCGTGGATGCTGTGGGGGCGGAGCGGATTCTGTTCGGCACGGACTATCCGATCTGCAATCCCCGCATGTATGTGCAGGCGGTCTATGGGGAGCATCTTGCCAGGAAGGATCTTCAAAACATCTTCCATAAAAACGCAGAGAGGATCTTTGGCCTGCCGGAGACTGACTGAAAACCAGCGGGAAATGCGTAAGATAGAGATTCCCGGATCAAACGCGAACAGAAATGTTGAAACTGCACAGTTTTCTTTTAAAAACGAAAAGAAGACTATGCAGTATTTTTATACACTTGCGCAAACAGGATGGAACGGAAACCATCCGGGGAGATCTTATGAGAGACATGACAGAGGGCAGCCCCCTGCGCCAGATCATGCGCTTTGCGGTGCCGATGCTGTTTGCGAGCATTTTTCAGCAGCTCTACAACCTCGTGGACACGCTGATCGTGGGCCGGTATCTGGGCGCCGATGCGCTTGCAGGGGTGGGCGCCACGGGGACGCTGACCTTCCTCCTGCTGAACTTTGCGCTTGGGATGGCAAACGGCGGCGGCCTTATCCTCTCCCAGTGCTACGGGAGGAAGGACAAGGCGCAGATGCGGGAGACGATCCTTGCCATGGTTTGGACGATGGGCATTCTGTGCCTTATCCTCTCTGCCCTCGGATTTGTTTTTGCAAGGCCGCTCCTTCTTCTCCTGCATGTCCCGGAGGCCGTTCTTGCCTACGCCCTCACCTATATCCGGATCATCCTGCTGTTCTCGGCTTCCTCCATGCTCTACAACGGGACGGCGGCAATCCTTCGAAGCGTCGGCGACTCGAAGACACCGTTTTACGCCCTCATCGTCTCCTCATTCATGAACATTGCTCTGGACCTGCTGCTTGTCGTTGTGTTTCCCATGGGAGTGGCAGGCGCCGCAGTGGCGACTGTGGTATCCCAGTTTGCTGCAGCGGCCGTCGGCCTGCACCAGATCGCCGCGCAGAGGGAGGACTTCGGGCTCTCCAAGGAGTACGGAAGAGGCCTTGTCCCCACAAGAGATCACGTTGTGCGGGTGATGAAGACGTCTGTCCCAAGTTCCTTCCAGAGCTGCATGATTTCGATCGGGAACCTTTCCGTACAGAGACTCATCAATTCCTTTGGGGTTCAGACGATGGCGGGCTATACGGCTGCCTGCAAGATAGACCAGCTTGCCATTCAGGTGATCCTCTCTGTCGGCAATGCGCTGTGCGTCTTCACGGGACAGAACATCGGAGCCGGAAACCTGGCAAGAATCCGGGAAGGCCTCTGGAAGTCCCGCATTGTCATGCTCGTTTCGGCAGCGGGGATTGCCGCAGCGGCGCGCAGTTTCCGCTATCCGATCATGGGACTTTTTCTGGATCCCGGGACCTCTCCGGAGGCGACGGAAGTGGGCGCTTCGTACCTCGGCATTATCGGCATCGCCTACCTTGTCTGTGCCGTGATGCAGAGCTATCAGAACGTGATCCGCGGGGCGGGGGATGTGAACACCTGCATGGCGGCAGGTCTCTCGGAGCTGGCAGGAAGGATCTTTTTTGCCTATCTGCTTGCCCCGGGGATCGGCTCCACCGGGATCTGGCTTGCGACGCCCCTCTCCTGGAGCTGCGGCTGTGTGATTCCGGTCGTTCGCTATTACAGCGGGAAGTGGAAGGCAAAGAAACTTGTGTAGGCAATCTGGAGCAGGGGATCGGCATCCGCAGAGAGAGGGGCGCTTTTCCTCTGCGGTGCAGATGGCTCTTTAAAAGTTCATGGCGAAGAAGGAGAGAAGAGAATGAAACTTGTGATTCCACAGGAAGCGGTTACCTGTAACAGCGCGGTCCTTTGCTGGGACAGGATCGGGAAGACCCGGGCGGAAGTTCCTGTCACGGATGCCAAGCTGACGGGACTTTTGGAGAAAACGCGGTATCTTGTCCTCGTACAGGCGCTGGATCAGAATGGCAGGATCCTGGTCAGATCCGCGGAAGAAGCCGTGACGACGAAATCGCCGGGGGAAACCGTAAGCGCCGCAGACGTTTGCCTTGTGCGAGACAGAAAAGATCCCGAGGCTGTAAAGAGCAACACGGCAGCCCTTCAGCGCGCCATCGATGCCTGCCCGGAAAACGGCACCCTTGTGGTCCCGGCGGGGACATATGTGTCAGGAGCCCTGTTTCTGCATGGGGATATGACCCTGCACCTGGAAAGAGATGCGGTTCTGAAGGCCTCTGATGATCCTGCGGACTTTCCGCCTGCCCGATACCGCTATGAGGGCGTCGAGCAGAATAACTTTACCTGCCTTCTCAATACCAGACCCGGGGAGAAGCAAAAGAACCTCGCGATCACGGGGGAGGGGACCATCGACGCCAATGGGGCGGTGCTGTTTGAGAAGGAGCTGAATGCCCCGGAGGCAAACCGCGCCAATGCCGTCTGCATTCAGAACACGGACGGCCTGTACCTGGATGGGATCACGGTCCGGGAGGCCCCGTTCTGGTGCCTGCATCCCATCTTCTGCCGCCATGTCACGATGTACGGCATCACCATCGATACGGGGACAGACAAAAGCGGCAGCCCGTACGGCCTCTTCAACGGAGACGGGATTGAAGAAAGGACGCCGTCCCCACGGAGCATGTCCGGATCTCGAACTGCAGGTTTTTCCTCGGCTTTGGCGTTGCCATCGGAAGTGAGTCCTCCGCAGGCATCCGGGACGTCCTTGTGCAGGACTGCACGTTCATGGACTCCTTCAGCATCGCCACGGTGAAGAATCGCAGAGGCAAGGCCGGGTATATCGAGGACATCACTTACGACCACTGCACGCTGACGGATCGGAACCCGAAGGTAAAAGAGTGCATCTGGTTTCGCGGGGCGATCAACATCGATCAGAGCTACGGCGAGGAGAACTTTGACAGGGTGCATCCCGCGAAGATCACAGCGGATACGCCCTACATCGGAAACATCACGATTGCCAACCTGTTCTGTTCCTCTCCCTATGGAAAGCCGATCTACATCTGCGGCCTTCCGGAGCAGCACATCCGCCACGTGACCCTGAAAAACATCGTGGCGGAGGGGGCGGACGGCTGCATCATCGCCAACGCGGATGACGTCTGCATGGAGAACGTCTCCGTCCGCCTGATCGGGGACGAAGCGCTCTGAGAGATCCCTACGGGATAAGAGAAGACAAACGCCGGAGGGAGAAAACCCTTGCGGTGCGGATGCCGCAAACGACGCGGCACGGGACAGATCCCGGGGCGTTGGCCGGCGGATGGCGTTCCTTTCTCTTAGCCGGGCGCTCGTTCTTCGGAAATCCGGTTGGTCAGATTTGCAAAGTTTCCCTGCATTTTTGCTAAGAAAACTGTTCCGTAAATATCTACAATAATTTCCGTAATCGCAGATTGAAACTATACAAATTGCGGGGGATGTCTGGAAAAAGGCAGTCAAACAGATGGTTCCAATCGCGGAAATTGCTTTGCTTTCATGCAAAATGGAAGCCGGGCGTGTTCAAGAAAGGGAGGAATAAATGAAAAACAAGAGACTCTTTGCTGTGCTTCTGACCGGTGTGATGGCAGCGGGGATCCTCGCTGGATGCGGATCCTCTTCCGATTCCGGAAGCAGTGCGAAAGACACATCTGCCGCGGCGACGCAGGAAGCCACGGAAGCGGCAACCGAGGCGGCAACCGAGGCGGCGGCCGAGGCAGAGACCGAAAGCGCAGATACCGGAGAGGCTGGCATGGCCTCCTGGAAGCCGTTTGCAGAGAATGTCGAGCTCAAGGTCCCTGTCTATGACCGCGGCGTCGAGGGCGTTCCGGATGTCACCAACAACTACTGGACCAAGTGGGTGCAGTCGAACTTCGGGGACAAGTACAACATCACCGTCACCTACGTCCCGATCACCAGATCCGATGTGATGAGTGACTACGCGATGCTGGCAGCCTCCGATTCCCTTCCCACGATCCTCTCCGAGTTCGACTATCCCAAGCTCGCCCAGTGGGCAACGGACGGATACCTGACAACCTTCGACATGGATGAATTCAAGGAAGTGGCGCCGACCTTCTACAAGGCCATGGAGGACAACGACCTTGTCAAGTACAGCGCCCTCGACGGAGATACCTACTTCTGCCTGGCGCAGAACCCGTATTACGAGACCAACTACAACTGGGAGGTGTTCTACCGCAAGGACTGGCTCGAAAAGATCGGCTATGACGAGTATCCCACGAAGTGGGAGGACCGCAAGGCGATGTACCAGAAGCTCAAGGACGAGGGAATCTGTGATTATCCTCTGGGCGGCCAGATGTGCACCGGTCTCGGCGCTGACCAGAACTATGCCTTCCGCGATTATCCGCAGGATGAGGAGACCTGGGCAGTCTATGGCAACTATACGATCCCGGCGCTTGGCAGCGAGTGGAACCGCAGGTTCCTGCAGAGAGAGAACGAGAAGTACAGCCTTGGATTCGTGGATCCCGAGTACTACACGATCGACACAGAGACCGCGAAGGCAAACTTCGTCTCCGGCAAGACCCTCGAGTTCGGCGGATACATCTCCGCAAACATGGATTTCATCTCCGCTTTCTATGAGAACAACCCCGACGGCGAGCTCGCGGTTCTCGTCTCCAACGACACCGTGGATGACGACGGCAGCGTTCCGTTCGCATTCCGCTCCAACAACCCCTTTGGCGTCATGAGCGGCTTCTCCTCGCAGGCGACGGAGGATGAGATCAAGGCAGCCTGGATGTACATGGAGTGGCTCCTTCAGGACGACAACCTGTTCACGATGCAGTGGGGCGAAGAGGGAGAGAACTTCAATTATGACGACAATGGCCTTCCGGTCAGCGTCGCTGATTATGACGGCGACAAGAAGCAGGGCTACAGCAACAACAAGGACTACTGGAATCTCGTCATGAACATCCGCACCGCAGGTACGATCGAGGACGTCATCCGCCAGAATACGCCGTCCGATGTGCCCAATGCAGAGGAACTCACCCAGGGCGTCATCGACAATTTCTATGCACAGGAAAAGCTTGCAGAGGAGGGCTATTCCGTAAAGGACTGCCTGTATGCAACGTCGATCGAGGCAGAGTCGGAATATCAGGAGACACTGATCAACGACTACAAGGAATTCCGCGACAAGATCATCATGGCAGCGCCTTCCGACTTCGATGCCACCTATGACGAACTCTCCAAGAACTTTGCAGACGATGGCTGGCAGGAAGTGGTCGACGAGAGAACCGCAGCCTATGAGAACGGTCAGACGACAAAACTTGACTGACGCATAACAGCCCGTAAGAAACGAAGAGGCACACAAAGGCTCCGGCAGGGAAACCCGCCGGAGCTCTGTTTTTCAAGGCCATTTCGGACGCCGGGAGATTGGGTGAAAATGCGAAGGATTCATCCGATTTTAAGAAGATGCCGATATGGCAGGAATGTACAATAAAATCACAGGAAAGATTACAATTCATGAACACTTTGCAGAAGAGCTGATGAGAAAAAGGCATCATCTCTTCCCAAAATGACGAAAACCAGAGGGGAATTGCCATGGGGAAAAACAAAGAAGAAACTGCCGTACAGAGCACCCTGCCGAGGGAAAACAGGCGGTCCTTTGCAAAGGACCTGAAGCGGGACTGGCAGCTGTATCTGCTGCTGATTGTTCCGATCGCCCTCGTCATCGTATTCAATTATGCCTCCTATCCGGGGCTTCGGATGGTCTTTTACGATTACAAGCCGGCGAGGGGGTGGGACGGATCGAAATTCGTCGGGCTGAAGATCATCCAGAAGGTGTTCCACGACAGGAAGTTTCTGGGCTCCCTCTCTACGACCCTGGTCTTCAACCTCCTGGACCTCGCCCTTGGCTTCCCGATGCCGATCATCCTCGCGCTGATGCTCAATGAGCTCAGGGTACACTGGTTCAAGAAGGTCTCGCAGACAGTTCTCTACCTGCCGCACTTCCTGTCCTGGGTTATCGTCGGGTCCGTTGCCTACGCGATGTTCCGCCCGAACACCGGTCTTGTCAACATGATCCTCGTGAACGCCGGCTGGATCGATTCCGGTATTCCGTTTCTCACGGAGAAGTGGCACTGGGCAGTCACCTACCTTCTGATCTATGTCTGGCAGACGATGGGCTGGGGCACCATCATCTACCTCGCTGCCATCACGAGCATCAACGGAGAGCTCTATGAGGCTGCGATGATCGACGGCGCAAACCGCTGGCAGAGAATGACGAATATCACGCTCCCCGGCATCCGCGGCACGGTTGTCACCATGCTGATCATGAACCTCGGCAAGATCATGGGTTCCAACTACGAGCGGCTTGACTCCCTGCAGAACACGCAGGTGCGCGATTTCTCGTATCAGCTCGCCATCTACATTTACGAAAAAGGCCTCCAGGGCGCGAAGTTCTCCGAGGCGACGGTGGTCGGCCTGTTTCAGTCTGTGATTGGGCTGATCATGGTCATCATTGCAGACCGCATTGCGAAGAAACTTGGCGAAGAAGGACTGCTGTAAGGAGGGCAACCGAAATGAGCAAAAAAGAAAAGGAAATCGAATCCGTATCCGATGGCAGCAGAGCCATTACAAAAGTCCATGTGAGCGATGTTGTGATCATGGTGGTCATCTCGGTCCTGTGCCTCACCTGCATTCTGCCGTTTCTGCATCTGTTCGCGAAGTCCATCTCCTCGAACGCGATGGTCATGGCCAAGAAGGTCTTCTTCTGGCCCAAACAGGTGACCTTTGACGCCTACACCTCGATCTTCCGGGACGGCACCATGGTGTACTCGATGGTCTACAGCGCGATCATGACCGTCGTGTTCACGCTCCTGGGCATGATCGCCTGCACATGCGCTGCCTATCCGCTCTCCAAGAAGAGACTCCACGGCCGCTATGTGTTCTCGTTCATCCTGATGTTCCCGATGTACTTCAGCGCGGGCCTCATCCCGACCTACCTGCTGTACAAGAACCTCCACATGCTGGATACGGTGTGGGTGCTGATTCTGCCCCTCATCTACTCCCCCTACAACATGCTGATCATGAAGACCTACTTCCAGGCAAACCTCCCGGATTCCCTGGAGGAGTCCGCAAAGCTCGACGGCGCGTCGGACTTCCAGATCCTGTTCCGGATTGCACTGCCGCTCTCGAAGCCCATCATCGCGACGCTGTCTCTGTTCTACGCAGTCGGACGGTGGAATTCCTACGCAGACAACAAGTACTACATCCAGTCGGATGCTCTCAAGATGATCCAGTACCGCTTAAGTCAGATGGTATCCTCCGCAACGGAGGCCCAGACGACGACGCTCTCGGAGGCAGCTGCGGTGACAAGTACTCCGGAGGTGCTCCAGGCAGCCGCCATCATGTTCGTCACAATCCCGATCATCTGTATCTACCCGTTCCTGCAGAAGTACTTCGTCAAGGGTGCTATGGTCGGTGCGGTGAAGGGCTGAGCAAAAAAATGCCGCTTCCGGAGGAAGCGGCGTTTCTCGAGTGGAATCCCACCTCCTCCGAGATGTCGAGAATCGACAGGTTTGTGGCGCGGAGCAGTTCGACGGCACGATGGATCCGGAGCTGAATCAGGTAATTCAGGGGACTGGTTCCCATGATCTTTGTGAAGTCCCTGCGAAAGCTCGAGGGACTCATTGCACAGACCTCCGCGAGATGATCGATGGCAAAGTCCTCCGCATAGTGCTGACGCAGGTAGGAGAGTGCGGGCAGGATGGAAGTCGTGCTCTGGTGTGTCTGTACGAGTGCATCACCCGTCTGGAACTGGTGGTCATAGTAATTCATGACATGGACCGTGAGCGCAAGGAAATACCCGCGCACGGCATAGTCAAAGTTTCTGCACTTCCAGCCGAATTCGTTGAGAATTGTCCGGACGAGGTCATAGATCCCGGGGTGCACATCCCTGGGGAGAATCGCACTGTACTCATGCTGCATGCTGTTGAAAATGCCCTGTCCCTTGAGTGCGGGAAGATCGTTGATGTCGGAGAGAAGCTGCCCGAGGTCCACCATGATATAGCTCCAGCGGCTCCGGGTGCCGGGGGCAGACCAGGTTGTGTGCACAACCTCGCTTCCGACAAAGGTCATGTCCCCCTCGTGGATGGCGACCTCCCTGTCACCGAGCACCATAAAGGCATCGCCCTCTTCACAGACACCGATCTCGAGGCAGTTGTGAAAGTGCAGGCGCGGAGAGCGGACATCAGAGAGCCTCCAGATCTTTCCGGTGAGAACGAGGACGGGAAAGGCACTGTTCAGTTCGTATTTGCGAAATTCAATGGATTCATTTGCGAAATTCAATGGATTCCGTGTGTGTTTTGGTAGCCATAAGACGTTTCCTGAGATAAAGAAGCCGTAACAGAAATATAATAGTCAACTTTCACCAATGAGACAAGCGCAAGGGGAGAAAACTAAAGCATATGACACAGGAAGAAATCAGTTCCGAGCGCATTCGGGACGCAATCAGCCGCATCGTGGAGCACACCATGCGCATGGACATGCTCTGGGACTGGCCCTGCGGAGTTGCCTACTACGGCATCAGCAGAGCGTTCGAAGTGACAGGGGATGCCCACTGCATAGA
>ONMH01000105.1 GCA_900318875.1 uncultured Lachnospiraceae bacterium
CGATCCCAAGATGACAAAGGCGACCTCGAAGGAGATCCGCATCATGCACACCAAGTGCATGGGCCCGGAGGACAGTATTGCCTCCCTCTCCGGCGGCAACCAGCAGAAGGTCATCTTCGGCAAGTGGCTGGAGCGGGATCCCAAGGTCTTCCTGATGGATGAGCCCACGCGCGGCATCGATGTCGGCGCAAAGTACGAGATCTATGAGCTGATCATCCAGATGGCAAAGCAGGGAAAGACAATTATCGTGGTCTCCTCGGAGATGCCGGAGATCCTCGGCATCACGAACCGGATCGGCGTCATGTCCAACGGACACCTTGCCGGCATCGTCAACACGAAGGACACCAATCAGGAAGAGCTCCTCAGACTGAGCGCGAAATATCTGTAAGGGAGGGAAAATCACAATGGCAAATCAGAAGATCCTCACGCAGGAGGAAGAAGACAAGCTCCGTCAGCCGATTGAGGAGCATGTAGCGGCGATCCAGAAGAAGATCGATGCCCTTCGCAGGGACGGCACCGATGTGGTGGTGGAGCTGACAAACCACATCACCCTGGTAAAGGAAGACAAGAACTACACGAAGGACGAGCAGACAAAGCTCATTGCCGAGGACAGAAAGAACCTGGAGCCGGCAAAGGCCATCGAGGAGAAGAACAAGCCCGAGGTGGACCGCCTGATCGCCGAGGCGGAGAAGTACCTGGAGGAGCACTTTGACAGCGACTACTACAGCAAGGTTGTGGCCTCCTGCGAGGCGCAGAAGGAAAAGGCCCTCGCCGGCTACAGCGCCAGGATGGCAGAGCTGAAGAAGGAGCACGAGAAGAACCTCTCGGGCCTTACGGACAAGCAGGAGATCAAGGACGAGAACTATGTCTACAAGAACCGCCAGTTCGACGCCTCCATGGTGCGGGACAGGGAGCTTCAGGAGATCAAGGACCGGCAGCACGAGGCCTTCACGTATAAGTACCACCTGATCGACCTCCTGCGCATGTCGAAGTTCACGTTCTCGCAGAACCAGGCGCAGAAGCGGGAGAACAGAAAGTACACCTTCAACCGCCGCCAGTTCATCACCCCGATTGTGAAGCACACGCAGCTGCTCACGGTCTCCAACATCCTGAACATCCTGCAGCAGGCATCGCCCCGTATGTTCTTTGCACTCGGCGTTGCGGGTCTGATCCTCCTGACCGGTACTGACCTCTCCATCGGCCGTATGATCGGTATGTCGATGGTCACCGCGACCATCGTGATGCACCAGGGCATCAACACCGGTGCGGTCTTCGGACACATCTTTGACACCACGGGCATTCCGAACGGAGCAAGAGCGATCCTGGCTCTTTTGCTGTGCATCATCTTCTGCACCTGCTTCTCGTCCCTCGCCGGCTTCTTCATGGCGCGGTTCAAGATGCACCCCTTCATCTCCACGATGTCAAACATGCTGATCATCTTCGGTCTCGTCACCTATGCGACGAAGGGTGTGTCCTTCGGTGCCATTGAGCAGTCGATCCCCAAGATGTTCATCCCCAAGCTCGGCACGTTCCCGACCATCATCCTCTGGGCGGTGGCAGCCGTTGCAATCGTCTGGTTTATCTGGAACAAGACCACCTTCGGCAAGAACCTCTATGCCGTCGGCGGCAACCCCGAGGCGGCTTCCGTCTCCGGTATCTCGGTCTTCAAGGTGACCCTGGGCGCCTTCATCATGGCCGGCATCCTCTACGGGTGCGGTGCATGGCTGGAGTGCCTGAGAATGGTCGGCTCCGGTTCCGCAGCCTATGGACAGGGCTGGGACATGGATGCCATCGCAGCCTGCGTGGTCGGCGGTGTCTCCTTTACCGGCGGTATCGGTAAGATCTCCGGCGTCGTGGTCGGCGTCCTGATCTTCACCTCCCTGACCTACTCGCTGACGATCCTCGGCATCGACACGAACCTGCAGTTCGTCTTCGAGGGTATCATCATCCTGACCGCTGTCACGCTCGACTGCCTGAAGTACGTGCAGAAGAAGTAAGTGTCATTCAGGTGCAATTGCTCCTGTTTGCTGACCATTGGGGGAGCCGGAAACGGCTCCCCTGATTTTATATTCCCGGTTCAGGACAGCGCTGTATAAGGACAGCGAGAAGATCCGCAGCGGGAACGGGACCGCAGAGGCCTGAAGGAGAGGGCTCCGGGATCGCCGGAACCTTCTGTTTTGGTTCTCTGCCAGACATGATAAAATATCTGAAAGAAGCAAAGGATGGGACAGATCATGGAAAAATACAGCGTTCTGCTCGTGGACGATGAGGAAGAGGTCATCCAAGTGATCATGAAGAAGATCGACTGGAATGCGCTGGGGTTTGCCGTGATCGGCAGTGCCTCCAACGGGGTCAGGGCCCTGGAGATGGCGGAGAAGTACCAGCCGGACGTCGTGATGACGGACATCAAGATGCCATATATGGACGGTCTGGAGCTCGCAAGACGCCTCAAGAAGGAGATGCCGACCGTGCGGATCCTCCTCTTCACCGGCTTTGATGAGTTCGAGTACGCAAAGGAAGCGGTGCACCTTGAAGTCGAGGAGTACATCTTAAAGCCCGTGAACTCCCAGGAGCTCACGGAGGTCTTTGGACGCCTGAAAAAGACCCTGGACCAGGACCGGGAGGAGAAGAGAAGCGTCGAGAAGCTCCAGACCTACTATGAGGAGTCCCTGCCGCTTCTGCAGGCAAACTTCTTCTCTTCCCTTATCGAGGGAAGAATTCAGGAGGACGAACTGCCCCGGTATCTTTCCGACTACCGGATTGACCTTTCGGGTCCCTGGTACTGCATTTCGGTGTTCCACACCTCCTCCCACCACGTGCCGGAGAACATCTCACCGCTTCTTCTGTCCATGTCGGTGCAGAAGCAGGTGCAGGAGCGCCTCGGGGAGAAGTGGCGGGGGAAGTTCTTCACGTACCTTGGCAACACCGTGATGCTCGCACAGCTTGCGGAAAAGGGTGCGGTTTCGGAGCTCACCGATGACTGCGACAGGTTCTGCAGAAGCATGCAGAGGATCATGGGGGCAGAGACGACGGCGGGGATCGGAAAAGTCTTTGGAAACCTTCTTGCGTCCGCCTCCTCCTACGCCGGCGCCCGGGAGGCGGTGTCCTACCGGGTCCTCTACGGCACCGGCCGCGCCATCAACATCCGGGAGATCGCCCCGACGGAGAATGCGGGATTTACGGCCTCCGACGACGAGGGCGTGCAGAAGCTCTTCAAAAACATCCACCTGGGGGACAAAGAGGCCATCACCACATCGGTGGACAGCTTTGTGGACGGGCTCTCGAAAAAGGCAAAGAGCGTGCATCAGTACGAGGTTGCGGTGATGGAGCTCGTCGGCAGCATCTACCGCTTTGCCTCCGGGAACCACCTGAATCCGGATGCGATCAAAAAGGGCGGGGAGAACCTCTATGAGCGGGTTCCGCGGATGGACATCAAAACCCTCAGGGACTGGCTCCTCGACATCTCCCTTGCCTTCTCGGAACTTCTGTCAAACGTGCGCAGCAACACCTCAAAATCCTATGTGGAGGAGGCACAGAACTACGTCCGGGCAAACTTCAATGACAAGGACCTCTCCCTCGACAAGGTCTGCAGCAGGCTTGGCGTCTCCAGCTCCTACTTCTCCTCCGTGTTCAAGAAGGAGACCGGGGAGTCCTTCATCAGCTATCTCACGGACTACCGGATGAAGGAGGCGGCAAGACTTCTCCTCGAGACGGATGAGAAGAACTACACGATTGCGGGGAAGGTGGGCTATGAGGACGCAAACTACTTCAGCTACGTCTTCAAGAAGGCCTATGGGATGTCTCCCTCGCGGTACAGATCGGAGCATGTGAAGAGCACATGAGAAAAGGCACCAGGGAAAAGTTCAGAATGCTGAAGAGAGCGGGACGCCCGCCCCAGGGCATTCAGCTCACGGTGATGGTCACCTTCATGATGGTGTCTCTCATCCTGATGCTGAGCACGAGCCTTGTCCTCTACCAGCGCTTTGCCATGTCCTACCGGGACACAACCCTGCAGAACACGGAGAATGCCCTGGAGCAGACCCAGCACACGCTGGAGGACTACCTGGTGTCGATGCGCCAGGTCAGCGATGCGGTCTGCTACAACGTGGTCACGGAGCTGGATGTCTCGGATCCCTCTCTGTCCCAGGAGCTGGGCCTGATCTACGAGTCCAGCCAGGACAGCCTTGTCAGTATCGCGCTCTACAACGGGAGCGGAAGCCTTCTGGCTGCCGCTCCGGTGGCCTCTCAGAAGACCGATCCCAACGTGACTTCCCAGGAGTGGTTTCAGACTGCCATGGCGGGGATCGAGAACGTCCACTTCTCCACGCCCCACGTCCAGAACCTCTTTGACGACGGCACGAAGAACTACTACTGGGTGATCTCCCTCTCCCGGGCGGTGGAGGTCCAGGACGGGGATGAGACCAGGATGGGCGTGCTCCTCGTCGACATGAACTACAGCGGCATCAGTCAGATCATGGACCAGATCAACGAGACCACAAACGGGCAGTACTATTACCTGTGCGATTCCGAGGGGAACCTGGTCTACCATCCGAGAAAGGTCCAGATCAGTGAGGGCATTGCAAAGGAGAACACGGCGTTTGCGGCGGGCTGCACCGACGGCGTCTACCAGGACACGCTCCTTGGAGAAAAGCGGGACATCGCGGTCCGTTCGATCAGCTACACCGGCTGGAAGCTCGTGGGCGTGATCCCCGGCAGGGACTACAGCAGCCGCATTGGTAACGTGCAGTACTTCATCATCCTGTTCGTTCTCGTGGCGTTCATGCTCCTTCTTGCGGTAAACCGCCTTGTGGCGGGGCGGATCTCCCGGCCGATCCTGCAGCTCGACGACTCGGTCAAGGCCTATGAGGCGGGAGAGAAGCCAAAGATTGTCTCCGTTGGCCCTGCGGAGGTGCGGCACCTTGGCCACTCGATCCAGAAGTCCTATGAGCAGATCGATGTGCTGATGAAGCAGATCGTGGAGGAGCAGAACGAGCGCAGAAAGAGCGAGTTCGATGCCCTGCAGAGCCAGATCAACCCCCACTTTCTGTACAACACCCTGGACTCCATCACCTGGATGGTGGAGGGCGGCCGGAATGAGGAGGCCGTGTACATGATCTCGGAGCTCGCAAGGCTCCTACGGATCTCCCTGTCCAAGGGGCACACGATCCTGTCCCTGGAAGATGAGATCCAACACGCCCGCTCCTACATGAACATCCAGAAGGTGCGCTACAGGGACCGCTTTGCGGTGGCGTACGACATCGAGCCGGCAATCCTTTCCTGCTGCACGGTAAAGCTCATCCTTCAGCCCATCCTGGAGAATGCGATCTACTACGGCGTGGGGGAGATGGACGAGGACGACGGCGGGAAGATCACGGTGACCGGCATCCGGACCGGAGACGATGTGGAGATCACGGTGGAGGACAACGGCCAGGGAATGACGAAGGAGATGGCGGAAAATGTGCTGAAGGAGGACAATGTCGTCCATAAGCACGGCTCCGGAGTGGGCCTTGTCAACGTGAACTCCCGGATTCAGCTCATCTTTGGAAAGCGCTATGGCCTTTCCATTGAGAGTGAGCCGGATGTGGGAACAAAGGTGCACATCCGGTTTCCGGCGGTGCTCTTTACCCCGGAGAACCAGAAGGAACTGGAGCAGGGCAGGATCCCGCAGAAGGAGGGGACATGAAACATGGCGGACATCGGGCCTTCCTCCTGACGGAGATCCTCCTCGGGATCTGCGTGGCGGCCCTCCTGCTCTTGATGTTCCGGGGAAACGAGACCCCGGAGAGGGTTGCAGTCATTGTATCGGACTCCGACTCGGGGGAGTGGAACCGGTTCTTTGCGGGCATCAAGCAGGGCGCTGCGGAGCAGAACCTTCGCATTGTGATCACTGCCACCGACGCCATCACCGATGCGGAGGATGAGAGGGCAATCCTTGCCCAGGAGCTCTCCGCGGGGGCAAGTGCCCTGATCGTGCAGCCCGCGCCGGGACAGGGTACGGAGGAGATGCTGGAAAAGGCGGCGGGATCTGTCCCCGTCATGCTGGTGCGGGATGTGCCGCCCTCCGGGAAGGAGAGTGACTTTCCGGTCAGCGCACCGGACAGCCGCGCCTGCGGGCTGAGACTGGCAGAGATGATGCTGGAGGACTACGCCGGGTCTCTATCCGGAAAGAAGATCGGCATCGTGTCGACAGCGGAGGGGACGACCCTGGGACAGAAGACCCTGGAGGGGTTTTCGGAGGGCCTCCGGAAGGGAACCGGAGAGGAACCGGAGGTTGCCTGGACCCTGTCTGTCACCCCGGGGACCTCGAATGTAAAGCAGAAGATCGCAGAGGAAAGCCGGGTGGATCTTGTCGCAGCGCTTGACACGGCTGCCTCCGACGCAGCCGGGGAGGCGGCAGAGGAGAAGTCCCTCTGGGGCGCGGTTGTCTACGGGATCAGCTCCTCGGAGCACTCTGTCTACTGCCTGGATCACGACGACATCGCGGGCCTTGTGATCCCGAACGACTACGACTGCGGCTGGCACTGCATCACCCAGATCGCGGAAAAGCTTCAGAACAGCCGGTATGAGATCACAGGGAGTGAGGTGGAAATCCGCACGTTCCGCAGGGAGGACCTGTTCGAAAAAGAGAACGAGGACTTCCTGTTCATGGACTGAGGGGAGGGTGAGCATGAAAAAGGTCATAGGCGCAGTCCTTGCGGGTCTCCTTGCCCTGTGCGGGCTTTTTTCTGCGGGCTGTGCAAAGCGCGAGGAGACCGCCGTCCGCTACTTACGGATAGGGGTTGTGGAGTATAATGCCAATGACACCTTCATCAGTGAGCTGGTGTCCTGCCTCAAGGCGGACTTCCGGGATCTTTCGCGGGAGGATCTCAACATCTCGGTCACAGTCAAGGATGCTGCGGGAAGTCAGCGGACAGAAAATTCCTGCGTGGAGGAGCTGATCGACGGGGGCTGCGAGGTTCTCTGCGTCAATCTCGTGGACCGGGCCACCACCTCCTCGATCATTGACCAGGCGATGGAACACGATGTGCCGATTGTGTTTTTCAACCGGGAGCCGGTGCGGGAGGACCTGATGCAGTGGGAGAAACTCTACTACGTGGGCTCGGATCCCACCCAGTCCGGACAGATGCAGGGGGAGCTCGCTTCCGACAGAATCCTGTCGGATCCGCCGGTCGACCGCGACGGGGACGGAAAGATTCAGTTTGTCCTCCTGGAGGGAGAGCCGGGACACCAGGATGCGATCATCCGCACCGAGAGCTCGGTCTCCACGATCCGGGACAGGGGCATCGCACTGGAAAAGCTCTCCTACAGCATTGCCAACTGGAACAGGGCGCAGGCGATGACGAGGATGAGCCAGCTGATCACCCAGTACGGAAACAGCATTGAGCTGGTCCTTGCCAACAACGATGACATGGCGCTCGGCGCCATCGATACCGGAAGAACATCACCGAGGCGGACCGCCCGGCGGTGTTTGGCACGGATGGGACGAAGGAGGGCCTTACCGCCATTGAGGACGGCACCATGGCGGGGACGGTCTACAACGACAAGGAGGGACAGGCCCTTGCCATGGCAAAGCTTGCGGTTGCGCTGGCAGAAGACGGGGACCTCTCCGGGTTTGACTTCACCGATGGCAGATACCTGTACCTGCCCTACCAGAAGGTCACAAAGGAGAATGCCGCAGCCTTCCGGGCAAAACAGCAGGGAGAGAACTGAGGCAAAGGAACAAAGAAGCACGGATACAGCAATCGCAGGAAGGGGTAAAGAAAGACCGCAAAAGCGGAAGGAGGAGAAGAATGACATACGTTCCGGCAGGGAACCGGTATGAAACAATGCAGTACAGAAGGTGCGGGGAGAGCGGGCTGATGCTTCCTGCGGTATCCCTGGGGATGTGGCACAACTTCGGGAGCACCGGGTGCTATGAGACCATGAGGCAGATCTGCTTTAGGGCCTTTGATCTTGGGATCACCTGCTTTGACCTCGCAAACAACTACGGGCCGGAGTACGGCACGGCGGAGAAAAATGTGGGCAGGATCCTGAAGGAGGAGTTTGGAAGTCATCGGGATGAGCTCATCGTCACCACCAAGGCGGGCTATGACATGTGGCCCGGCCCCTATGGCAACTGGGGCAGCAGAAAGTACCTGATCGCAAGCCTGGCCCAGAGCCTTCAAAGGCTCCAGCTCGACTACGTCGACATCTTTTACCATCACCGCATGGATCCTGACACGCCCCTTGAGGAGACGATGGGCGCCCTCGAGCAGATCGTGCGAAGCGGGAAGGCCCTCTACGTCGGCCTCTCCAACTACGACGGACCGACGCTGGAGAAGGCGGCAAAGATCCTCAACGAGCGCCACGTCCCCTTTGTCATCAACCAGAACCGGTATTCCATCTTTGACCGGACTGTGGAGAAGAACGGGCTCCTGGAGACCGCATACCGGCTGAAGAAGGGTGTCATCACCTTCAGCCCTCTCGCCCAGGGCCTTCTCACAAACCGGTACTTAAACGGCATCCCGGAGGACAGCAGGATTGCAAGGGATCACCGGTTTCTGAAGGAGAGCGCCCTGACCCCGGAGAAGCTCTCCCAGATCCGGGCCCTCAATGCAATCGCAGAGCGCCGCGGTCAGACCCTTGCGGAGATGTCCCTTGCCTGGCTCCTTGCAAAGAAGGAGGTCACCTCGGTCCTTGTCGGAGCGTCCAAGCCCTCCCAGATCGACGAGATGATATCAAAGCGCTGTCCAACACGGCCTTCACCAGGGAGGAACTTCTCGAGATTGACGCGATCTCCAATCCGAAGAAGGCGTGAGAAATCTCCTTTTTGCGGAGGAACCGGCTAAGCGGCACTTATGGGGGCCCGACAGGAACACCTCCATCAAGGACGCTGCCTGGCTGACGATTGCGCTTGAAAATCACGGATGGGATTCCTGAACCCCCGAGGAGCGCAACCCACAAGAAAATCCCAGAAAGAATCAGGACCGGATTGGCAGGTATCCGCCGCAAAAAATGATCATATGTGAAAGAAGGCCGCAGCCTGGGTGTCCGGGCTGCGGCCTTTGCTGATCTGATAAGCTCGGTCTGGCCTGCGTACAGGAAGTTTATCCCCTGCGGCTCTTTAGTTCCTTTGCAAGCCTTGCTCTCGCTGTCCCATAGAAGTTCGGGAAATGGGTGCGAAGATAGGCGGCATTGTCGATGTTGTTGATCAGAATCAGGCGGAGCACCCGGGCGAAGTCTTCCTCGAGGTGG
>ONMH01000107.1 GCA_900318875.1 uncultured Lachnospiraceae bacterium
TCTTTTCCCGGAATCCCCCGTGCACGGAGTGGAAGGGCACCTTCATCCCGTCCGGGAGACTCCGAAATCCGTCCTCCTCCTTGTCGATGCAGCCGTCCTGATAGGCCGGATCCTCCAATGCGTGACAGATCGTCTTGTTTTCCATCTGTGATTCCCCCTCTCCCACGGTCTGCTGTTCTTTCTGACACTGCATTGTACGGAAAACGGGCTCCCACCGTTGTGCCGCATTTGGTGTTTGGGGCAGAAAGTTGGCCTTTTTTGGGGTTCAACATGTGCAGGAATGGCACAGTACCTGGAGAGGGCGGGCAGATCGGAGAACGAAAAATGGCGCCAACCATGCGGCAATAAGTGGTTGACGCCATTTTTATACTTCCGTTTTTTTCTTTGATTTGGAGGCCTTTCTCATGCAAGCGGGAGGGTATTTCTTCCCCTCATGCGCCTTCCTGCATGCCTCGCAGTCTCCGTGCCGGGGACAGGACCTTCTGCAGGGGCAGGTTTGAGGATACGGATTCAAACCGCTGCCTCCTCCAAAAGGCCCACTTTCTTTTCTATGTCTGCAAGGAAGGAGAGCCATCTCTCCCGGACGGATGCATGTTCCGGCTCCTGCTCGTAGGCCCTGCAGGCCTCATCGATCCGGTTCCTGTCATTCAGAGGGAGCGACCGCTCTGCAAAGGGATAGACCACCGTATCCTCCTTGTGGGTGTGGGAGGCAAGAAGGTGTCTCCAGGCCATCGACTCTGTCAGGATGTCGAGCTTATTCTCATCAGTCGGATCCTTTTCAAAGGCACGCAGTGCCTGCTCCAGGGCAAGGACATGGCCGCGTCCCAGGTCGTGCTCCACGAGCATCCCGTGGGTGATGAGGTTCTCTGCGATCTTTCCGAGCTCCTCTGTCATCACAGGGAAGAGGAACTTCTCCTCCTTCCCGTGGTGGTGGGCATCGGAGTAATTCCGGATAAAACCGATGATCTTGCGATAGGTATCAACATCCACCGGCGCCCCGTTCATCACCGCGATGTCCATGCGCGAAAGGACCGCGATCATGCGGCGGATGTTCTGATGTTCCTCCTTCATAAGTTCAATGCTGTACATCATCAGGAAGCCTTCCTTTCAATGCAGTAGTGATCCCAGGAGGAGGAGACGAGCTCGTAGTCTGTGGGGGCGAGCATTCCCTCTATCACCTTTCTGCGGAGTGCGTAGTACCTTGCGGGATCCTGCCACCAGGCCCCGTGAAGATCTGCTGTCACCTCCCAGGCAAAGTGGTTCTCATCCTGCTCCGTGATCTCCTCTGCGCGGTCGCAGGGCATGCCGGAGAGAAGCGTCCCCGTGATGATCCGATAGACTTCCGTGGGATCCGCCGCATCGTTTGCCGCATGGCGCGTGCCAAAGTCATAGGCAAGGGCCTCGATCTCCGCCCACCGCTCCGGGTGTCCGGAGAGAAGTGTGGAGACGAGCTCCCCGTAGGCGCTCTCTGCCTCATCGATGAGGCCGGAGAGGGAGCCGTGGATGTTGGAGAGGTCTACGGCCTCCTCCAGTGTCCGGTTGTCCTCCTTTGTGCACTTTTCAATCAGTGCACTCTCCCTGTCTTCCCAGCCGTTTTCCACGGCCTTTTCTGCGATTTCCCCTGTCAGCTGCTCCTGCAGACGGATCTTGTCAAACATCCACTGGTGAATCGGTCCCAGTACTGCGCTCATCGTCTTTCCTCCTGTCTTTCTGATCTCCAGATCTCAATTCCGGGGGCCATTGCCCCACGGACTCTTTGTTCTGCAGGAAGTATGCCACAGACCATGCGGACGTATCGTTGCATATGCAACAAACGAAATCCGCCTCAGCCTTCCCCGCGAAGGAGCCGGAAGGTATTCCGGTCAAAGTCGATGAGACCCTTGTCCCGCATCCCCGCAAGCTCTCTCGAGAGGGCACTGCGGTTGACGCAGAGATACTCCGCCATCTCATCCCGGTTCATGGGAAGCGTAAAGTACAGGCTCCCCGCCTTCTGCGCCTCTGCGGAGAGGAGCGCCAGGATCTTCTGGGAGAGCGACCTCTTGGAGAGGATCTCGAGCTTTGTCATGAGGCGCGCGTTCTTGTCCGCAAGGAGGATGACCATGTTTTCGATGAGGCGCTGATGGAAGGCGCAGGCGCTGCCGCACATCGTGAGCATCCGGCGGAAGGGGAAGTAGACCGTTGTAACTTCCGTCTGTGCCTCAAAGGAAACGGTGGCGTGAAGCTGTGTTCCGCAGGCAAAGCTCTCCCCGAAAAACTCCCCCTCTCCCAGGGACATGAGGATGGTCCGAACGCCCCAGACATCCTCCTGAACCATCTGGACCGTGCCGGAGAGGATCAGTCCCGCGCAGGGCACCGTATCCTCTGTCAGGATAATCGCCTCCCCCCGCCGGAACTTCTTCCGATACGCCCCGGTGCAGTTCATCATCGGAAGAATCTCACTCTCCCTGATCCCCGCAAACAGCTGGCTCCCCTTCAGGACGGGGAGGTCCCCCTCCCAGGCAGCAAAAATATCCTTCTTTGAAAGCGGCATCTCCATGGGTATCCTTCCTCTCTCCCCGGAAAGACCGGGGCACTGCGGTGCGTGTTGCATTTGCAACAGTGAATTCCTGCCTATCCTACCGCAGGAGAATCCTGCAGACAAGAGCACAGGCACAGTCATCCCAAACCGTCCTGTCCCCGATCGGTTTCACAGGCCGCCGGGAACACTGAAGAAAGGAACTCCAGCGCTTCAGACACGCATAACTGCTGGCGCACCCGGTGACAGAAACCGCATCCGCGCGGAATTCCGGCAGATCATCTCCGCTGTTGCAAATGCAACAGACTTTTTCCCGCCCCTGCCCTATGATAGGCAGCGTAAGGAACAGGAAAACAGCAGGGCAGCAGGGCCGGAGTCATATCCCTGCTGCCACAGGGCCGCG
Organism: uncultured Lachnospiraceae bacterium; assembly: GCA_900318875.1. Taxonomy (GTDB): domain Bacteria; phylum Bacillota; class Clostridia; order Lachnospirales; family Lachnospiraceae; genus CAG-791. The sequence continues at coordinate 2,919 of ONMH01000107.1, forward strand.
GTCGGCCAGAGAGGAAGAAATCATGGAGAATCAAATGTTTTGTTTTCAGTGTCAGGAGACTGCGGGCTGCAAGGGCTGCACGGTGCGCGGCGTCTGCGGAAAGAAGCCGGAGACGGCAGCGCTGCAGGATCTTCTCATCTACGTGACCAAGGGAATCAGTGCGGTGACAACAGCGCTCCGCAAGGAGGGCAGGGAGGTCTCCGCAGAGGTCAATCACCTGATCACCGTGAACCTCTTCTCTACAATTACAAACGCAAACTTCGATGACGAAGCCCTCGCAGAGCGCATCGAGAAGACTCTCTCCGAGAAGGAGACCCTCCTTGCACAGGTAAAGGACAGCGCAGCGCTCCCGGAGGCAGCTCTCTGGAGCGGAAAGAGAGAAGACTTTGCAAAGAAGACCGCCACAGTCGGCGTTCTTGCCACCAGAGATGAGGACATCCGGTCCCTGCGCGAGCTCATCATCTATGGCCTGAAGGGCCTTGCCGCCTACACGAAGCACGCAAATGCCCTCCTTCAGGATGATCCTGAAGTCGATGCCTTCCTGCAGAGCACCCTTGCAGCAACACTCGATGACTCCCTGAGCGCAGATGACCTCACTGCCCTTGCCCTGAAGACCGGCGAGTACGGCGTGAAGGGCATGGCCCTCCTCGACAAGGCAAACACCGAGGCCTATGGCAACCCCGAGATCACGAAGGTAAACATCGGCGTCAGAACAAACCCCGGCATCCTGATCTCCGGCCATGACCTGAAGGATCTGGAGATGCTGCTGGAGCAGACGAAGGGAACCGGTGTGGATGTCTACACCCACTCCGAGATGCTGCCCGCTCACTACTATCCGTTCTTCAAGAAGTATGACAACTTCGCCGGCAACTATGGCAATGCATGGTGGAAGCAGACAACCGAGTTCGAGTCCTTCCACGGACCGATTCTGATGACCACCAACTGCATTGTTCCCCCGAAGGACAGCTATAAGGACCGCCTGTGGACAACCGGTGCTGCAGGATATCCGGGTTGCAGACACATCGATGCGCCTTACGGCGAGAAGAAGGACTTCTCCGCCATCATTGAGCAGGCAAAGACCTGCCAGCCCCCTGTTGAGATCGAGCAGGGCGAGATCGTCGGCGGCTTTGCCCATGCCCAGGTCTTTGCTCTTGCGGACAAGGTCGTGGAGGCCGTCAAGGCAGGCCACATCAGGAAGTTCGTCGTGATGGCAGGATGCGACGGCAGAATGAAGTCCAGAGAGTACTACACGGAGTTTGCAAAAGCCCTTCCGAAGGACACCGTCATCCTGACTGCGGGATGCGCAAAGTACAAGTTCATCAAGCTGAACCTCGGCGACATCGACGGCATTCCGAGAGTTCTCGATGCCGGCCAGTGCAATGACTCCTACAGCCTTGCCCTGATCGCCTTAAAGCTCCGCGATGCCTTTGGCCTCGACGACGTGAACAAGCTCCCGATTGTCTACAACATCGCCTGGTATGAGCAGAAGGCTGTGATCGTGCTGCTCGCCCTCCTGTCCCTTGGTGTCAAAAACATCCATCTGGGACCGACCCTGCCCGCCTTCCTCTCCCCCAACGTCACGAACGTCCTGGTGAAGAACTTCGGCATCGGCGGCATCACGGATGTCGACAGCGATCTGAAGTCCATGATCGGATAAAAGGGAGCAGATGATGAAAACCGTGGTGCTGACAGAAGGAACTCTTCGGTACTTTGAGACGGAAAAGGGCTTCCACGCAGAAGACGAGAGCGGAAAGCGCCTTGCGGAGATCGAGATCCGGAAGGTCCCGGGGACGGAGAACACCTTCGACATCTGCCACACCTTTGTGGACGATGCGCTCCGGGGAAGAGGCATTGCCGGAAGGCTGACGGCGCTTGCCGTCTCCCGAATCGAGAAGAACGGCGGCACGGTACAGGCCTCCTGCTCCTACGGACAGCACTGGCTCTCTTCGCACAAAAAGGATCAGTAGACCGAATCATAGAAATATCCCAAAGGGAGACGGCCATCCGGCAGCCTCCCTTTTTGTGCGCAGAAAAAGGAGAGGAGGGAACGGAAGGAGAACACCGCGTGAGAAGAGACAGGGGAGAGGACGATTCAAAGTGTTGCTTGAGCAACATCATTTCTCCGGCGTCTGCTCTACACTGGAAACCGTAAGGAGAGAAAAAACATATCGCTGCAGCGGCAGCAGGAGGCAGATACGATGAAGACTTTGGATATGAGAAAGAGCGTTTCCGAACTGGTTGCGGAGTACCCGGAAGTAAAGAATATCATGAAGGAGCTTGGCTTTGATCAGATCACAAGCCCCATTGCCTTAAAGTTCATGGGAAAGACGATGACGATTCCCAAGGGAGCCGCCGTAAAGGGCATTCCGATGGAGAAGATCACAAAGGCCTTTGAGGCGTACGGCTTTGCCGTGACCGGTCTTGCCGAGGAGGCAAAGAACGCCCAGGAGGACCTTGGAAAGGCTTCCCGCCTTCAGACCTACCTGCAGCGCCTTGCAAAGGGAGAGGATCCGGAGAAGGTAAGAGCGGACTTTGCAAAGGAGTTCTCCTCTGTCTCTGTCCACGACATCGTCCGCGCGGAGCAGGACCTCATCCAGCAGGGGACCCCCGCAACCGAGGTCCAGAAGCTCTGCGACCTGCACTCTGCCCTGTTCCACGGGCGGACCGAGGCAGAGGTCTGGAAGGAGGAGGAAAAGGAGCTCCAGGCAAAAAAGGGCAGTGAAGCGGAAGCCGGGAAAGCCGTGAATTCAACAAATGGCCTTGAAGAAGGTCATCCCGTTGCCACCTTAAAGCTCGAGAACACCGGCCTCTTAAAGGTCCTCGACAGGACCGATGCGGATCTGAAGGCTGGGGACGGAAGAGCTGTGCAGCAGGACCTTGCGGAACTCAGAAAGGTGAAGACCCTCTACTCGAGAAAGGAGCAGCTGATCATGCCGCTCCTCTCCCAGATGGGCATCAGTGGCCCCTCGGATGTCATGTGGGGCGTGGACGACGAGATCAAGCAGACGGTCTCAGCCCTCTCTGAAAATGTCACAGCGGACAGCCTGCAGGAGATGGCAGGCGATGTCACCGCCCTCACCAAGAGAATGCGGGAGATGATCTACAAGGAGGAGAACATCCTCTTCCCGATGGCACTGGAGAAGTTCTCGGAGGAGCAGTGGGCAGGGATCTACCAGGATCTTCCGGAGATGGGAACCTCCTTTGTGGATGCCTATCCTGTCTGGCCCCGCGGGGAGGAGCTTCTCAAAAAGATCAGGAAGGAGCAGGCAGCCAAAGAGGAGGAGATCCTGCAGAATGGCGTCCTGCACTTTGGGGAGAGCCAGGGAACCCTCACCTTCTCCCAGCTGCAGGCCCTGATGGATCTTCTCCCCATCGATATCACCTTCATCGATGAGAACAACATCAACCGGTTCTTCACGAACAAGGGAAGGGTCTTCTCAAGACCCGCCTCTGCCTTAAACCGCGAGGTCTTCCTGTGCCACCCGGCGGCGATCCGCCCGATCGTAAAGAAGCTCCTTGATGACTTCCGATCGGGAAGAAGGGATTCCATGGAGGTCTGGACGCCGAATAAGGAGACCCCGACGAGAGTCCAGTACCTTGCCGTCCGGAATGCAGAGGGAAAGTACCTCGGCTGCGTCGAGCTTGTCGAGCGCTTCCCGAAGGACATGGGAAAGCACTTTGCAAAGTAAAGGAGGAACCAGCATGCGCACAAAGGAAAGAGCAGGCCGGGTGTTTGCCATCGGAGCAGAGAACCCCTGGGTGCCCGGCTGCACAATCTCGGATGCGGTCTCCGGGGAGGATGCGGCAGTTCCCGTCATCCACTTCTCCCTCGCCCCGCACACGGGAATCAGCAGGGAGATCTATGAGAGCCCGAAGTTCTGGATCGTAGCAAGAGGAGCCGCAGCGGCAGAGATGGAGGGACAGGAGAGCGTTCCTCTGCGCGAGGGAGACCTCTTTGCGGTTCCCCGGAACATCCCCGTCGGCATCAGCACCGGGGAAGATGGCATTGTCTACACAGAAGTGATCTTTGGAAAGGAGACCAGAATGAACGAACTTGTAAAGAGCGGCGCCGTGTTTGCCTTAAAGGACCTTGTGCCCTACCAGGAGGGAAAGATCGTAAACATGGACATCCTCCATGATGACCACGGGAAGCTTGCCCTGCTGAGCTTCTCTGCAGGGACCGGGCTTCCGGAGCACGCAGCGCCCGGCGACGCCCTGATCTTTGCCCTCGACGGCGAGGGCATCATCGGCTACGAGGGGAAAGAGTATGAAATTCACGCCGGGGAGAACTTCCGCTTTGACAGGGGCGGCCGCCACTACGTGAAAACTTCATCAAACTTTAAGATGGCGCTTTTACTTACGGTTTGATATACTTTACTAATCAGATGTGATATAACAATGGTGCCGGAGCGATCCGGCAGATCTGCGTACCACAGATTGGAAAAGGAGGTATTTCGAAATGCGCACATATGAAGATCCGATTGCAAGAGTGTATGCACGGCAGGTGCTGGATTCCAGAGGAAATCCCACCGTTGAGTGCGAGGTGGAGACCGAATCCGGTGCCTATGGCACTGCCATCGTCCCCTCCGGCGCTTCCACCGGTGAGAGAGAAGCCCTGGAGCTTCGCGACGGCGACAAGAACGTCTATCAGGGGAAGGGCGTCTTGAAGGCCGTCGCCAATGTCAATGAGAAGATTGCCCCCGCCGTCATCGGCAAGGACGTTTTTGATCAGGCAGGCGTCGACAAGACCATGCTCGACCTCGACGGCACCGAGTTCAAGTCCAATCTCGGCGCGAACGCAACCCTTGCGGTCTCCCTTGCAGTTGCAAAGGCCGCTGCAGACTCCGCAGGCCTTCCGCTCTACAAGTACCTTGGCGGACCGAATGGCAAGGTTCTGCCCGTCCCGATGATGAACGTCTTAAACGGCGGCAAGCACGCAGATTCCTCTGCGGACTGCCAGGAGTACATGATCATGCCTGTCGGCGCAGCAAACGTCCGCGAGGCAGTCCGCATGGGCGCTGAGGTGTTCCACACCCTGAAGAAGGTCCTGCAGAAGTACGGCTACAACACCGCTGTCGGCGATGAGGGCGGCTATGCTCCCTCCTGCGTGCCGGGCGGCAGCGGCCCTCTCGAGACCCTTGGCAACGAGGGACCCCTGGAGCTGATGCTCGAGGCTGTGAAGGATGCCGGCTATGAGCCCGGAAAGGACATCGCCTTCGCGATGGATGCCGCTTCCTCCGAGTTCTACGATGCCGACAAGAACCGCTACATCTTAAAGCGCTCCGGCGAGGGCGAGAAGACCTCCGATGAGATGATCGAGCTCTATGCAAAGTGGGTGGAGAAGTACCCGCTGATCTCTCTGGAGGATGGCCTTGCAGAGAACGACTGGGACGGCTGGGTAAAGCTGACAAAGCGCCTTGGCGACAAGATCCAGCTCGTCGGCGATGACCTGTTCGTCACGAACACCACCTTCATCCGCAAGGGCATTGAACTTGGTGCGGCAAACGCCGTCCTGATCAAGGTCAACCAGATCGGCACACTGACCGAGACCTTCGATGCCATCGAGATGGCAAAGGAAGCCGGCTACACCGCCATCGTGTCCCACCGCTCCGGTGAGTCTGAGGATACCACGATCGCAGACCTCGTCGTTGCCACCAACGCGGGCCAGATCAAGACCGGCTCCATGAGCCGCACCGACCGCATCGCAAAGTACAACCAGCTGATGCGCATTGAGGAGGATCTCGGACCTGTCGCACAGTACAGGGGCAGGAAGGCCTTCTACAACGTCAAGGCCCTGCAGGCCTAAGAGACAAGCCGCAAAGAGCGCGGCCTGTCTGCAGGTTCTTTGAGCAGTTCATAGACCAGGCAGACGGCCGGGACAGTTTTCTGTCCCGGCCATCTGTCTTTTTCGGTCAGAAAGAGAAGAGGAAAAACCCATGGAAAATGCCAATCCCGGCCGCCCAGAGGGAGAGGAGGGAAGAAAAATGCTCGAGCGGATGAACCGCTCCCACGCCTACCTTCGCGCCTTCGGGCTCCCACTCCTGCCTGCAGGAAACAGCATGCGCATCCTGGATGTGGGGTGCGGAGGCGGAGCAACGATCAGAGATCTGCTGGAGAGAATTCCGGAGAGCAGAATCGATGGAATCGATTACTCCGGCGAGAGCGTTGCGCTCTCGAGAGAGCTCAATCAGAAGGACCTCGGGACGAGGGTGGAGATCAAAGAAGGGAGTGTTGAC